>DGTU01000046.1 GCA_002394465.1 Treponema sp. UBA4328
ATTGATGACCAGAACAGGGTTCACCTCAGGCTTACAGGTGCATGCGGTTCATGCCCGATGGCAACAATGACGCTCAAGATGGGCGTTGAACGATACCTTAAGGACGCATGTCCTGAAGTAACGGAAGTCGTTCAGGAACTCTAAATTGCCGGTTTCAAATAAGGATTTTGTTCCTGTCTGTGCACAGGATCTTGCTGACCGCGGAATCTCAGAAGTTGATTTTGTTTTTGTCAGCGGAGACGGATACGTAGATCATGCAAGTTTCGGTGCAGCACTTTTGTGCCGTCTGCTTGAATCAAAGGGCTATACCGTAGGCCTGCTTGCACAGCCTGACTGGCATGATCCGGAAGCATTCAAAGAATTCGGAAGGCCGAAACTGGGATTTCTTGTAAGTGCCGGCGCAATGGATTCGATGGTGTCGAATTATACTGCGAACAACAAGCCGCGCTCGCAGGATGTATACGCTCACGGAGGTGTCGCAGGTCACAGGCCGGACAGGGCCCTCATAACATACATTTCCAAAATCCGCCAGGCTTACAAAGGCGTAAATGTCGTAATCGGCGGAATTGAGGCGAGCCTCAGAAGAACTTCTCATTACGATTTGTGGTCAAATACAATCCGCCGTTCAATTCTTCTTGATTCAAAGGCCGACCTCCTCATGTACGGCATGGGCGAAAAATCAATCATTGAAATTGCAGGCCTCCTCAAGCAGGGAATTCCGGCAAGGCAGATCCGCGGAGTACGGGGAACGGTCTGGTATACGAACAAAAAGGAAGAACTCCCCTCTGATGCACTGATTCTTCCGTCGTACAATGAAGTCTGTAAGAATACTGATGAAAGCAAATACCGCTTTGCAGAGAGCTACCTGATCCAGGAACAGAATACTGATGCGATAAACGGACACGTTCTTGTTGAACCGGTTGATGACCGCTTTATAGTTCAGGAAAAAGCTTCACTTCCGCTTACGACAGAAGAATTTGATGAAGTCTATGAACTTCCTTTTACACGCAGGTGGCATCCGATGTATGACGTTCCGGCCGAAAACGGAAAAACCGGAATTCCTGCCTTAAGCGAAGTTAAATTCAGTCTTGTTTCAAGCCGCGGCTGTTTCGGATGCTGTTCCTTCTGTGCGATTACGTTCCATCAGGGACGGCGCATCCAGTCGAGAAGCCATGAGAGCCTGCTTCGTGAAGCAGAAAAGATTACGCATGACCCGGAATTTAAGGGATACATTCACGATGTCGGAGGGCCTACTGCAAATTTCAGGCACGATGCATGTAAATATCAGAAGGAAAGGGGAGCCTGCCCGAACAAAGACTGCCTCGGAACTGAGCCGTGCAAAAATGTCGAAGTGGATCATACCGAATACGTTGAACTTCTCCGCAAGCTCAGGAATCTCAAGGGGGTTAAAAAAGTTTTCATCCGTTCCGGAATCCGCTTTGATTACCTTATGATGGATAAGGACAAGACTTTCTTTAAGGAACTGGTTGAGCATCATATTTCGGGACAGCTTAAGGTTGCTCCGGAACATGTGAATAATAACGTACTCCGCTACATGCGTAAGTCAAATCACGAACTATACGAAAAATTTGCAGAAGAATATGCCGAATGGAACCGCCGGCTCGGATTGAAACAGTATCTCGTGCCGTATTATATCTGTGCTCATCCGGGGGCAGGACTTAAGGAAGCGATTGATGTTGCATTGTACCTCAAAAAAACAGGTTTCGTTCCGGATCAGGTTCAGGATTTTTATCCGACTCCGGGAAGCCTTTCAACCTGCATGTACTGGACGGGACTGAACCCGAGGCATAAAATGCCGGACGGAAAGTTTGAAAAAGTATATGTTGCCCGCGGCGGACACGAGAGAAGGCTTCAGAGGGCCCTGCTTCAGTTCAACAGACACGAAAATGCTGCACTCGTAAAAGAGGCTCTTACTGCTGCCGGACGCCGTGACCTGATAGGTGTCCTCCTCAAAAAATAATTTGTTTTTTATCTGAAATTTCAGTAAATTGTATGTGAAATTATTTCTGGAGAAAAATATGACAATTGAACCACGCAAAATGGTAAAAATCCATTACACGCTTAAGGATGAACAGGGAACTGTTATTGATACATCAGAAGGAAAAGAGCCGCTCGAATACATGCAGGGAACAGGTGCACTGATTCCGGGTCTTGAAAAAGAACTTGAAGGAAAAAACAAGGGTGATAAATTCAGTGCAGAAGTTGAACCGGCCCTCGCATACGGTGAAAGGGACGAAAATCTTGTTCAGGAAGTTGAACGTTCTCAGTTTGACGGAGTAACTGACATTCAGGTCGGACAGAAATTTCAGGCTTCGACTGCAACAGGTCCGATCCTTGTAACCGTAACAAAAATTACTGATGATAAGGTTACCGTTGATGCAAACCACGAACTTGCCGGAAAAAAGCTTTTCTTTGACGTTGAAGTCGTTGATATCCGTGATGCTACTGAAGAAGACCTTGCTCCGTTCATGAGCCAGGGATGCGGAAGCGGCTGTTCAAGCTGCGGAGGATGCAGCGGCTGTTCAGGAAGCTGTTCGTAAAATATAAATTAACTGCGGGATTTTATCGTGCTGATAATCATTTCGCAGTTTTTTGCCTTTGATTTTTTTTCAGCAGATATGGTTACGTCTGCAAGCTGTGAGTAAACCTTCCTGCGTTCTGTATAGAAATCATGGAAAATCTTCCGTACATCATCGAGGTTTTCCGGATTTTTTGCTGCAATGTATGCCGGAAGGTTTTTCATTCCCTCAACGTCGATTACGATTTCATCAATAATTCTGTCGCAGGCGGTTTCTTCGTCAACATCGATAAAGACAATGGTTCCGGTGCGCCTGAGGATTTCGAGTGCAGCGGGGTTGTTGCATATTCCGCCGCCTGTTGCAATTACGGCTGCCTTTCCGTCAAGGCGTTTTTCAAGTTCAAGACAGGCTTCTTTTTCTGCTTTCATAAAGCCTTCTGCGCCGTCAGAAACATAAATCTGGCGGGGAGTACGTCCTGTAATTTCCTTTATTACGTCATCCGTATCATAGCTTTCCAGATTAAGTTCCCTTGAAACGAGACGGGCCTGGGTAGACTTTCCGCAGTGTTTGATGCCTGTAAGAATTATTGATTTCATAGAGATGATTATATACAGAAGGCGGGGCAATTTACAACGAGGATAATTTTTAATATCCTTAATCCTATGAATATTTATGCCTTACTGTCGCTTTCATTTATTCCTCTTGTAACGGTTTTCATTCTGTTTGCACTTCTTGTTCCGGGGCAGAAAATAAAGCTCCTTTTCGTTTCTGTTCTGAGCGGAGTCCTTTCGCTTATTCCTGCAGCATTCATTCAGCTGTATTTCGGTGATGCAGAGATTTTCAATGTTAATACTGTAACGAACCTTCTGGTTACGGCCATTGTTTTTAACGGTTTATTTGAAGAAACTTCAAAAATGGTTCTGCTTAATTTAATCCCGCGGAAAAAGCATCCCCTCCGTGTATTCTTCAGCTGTTGTGTACTTGCAGGATTTACCTTCGGAAGCCTTGAATCTGTAATTTATCTTCTTAAGAGCCTTCAGACTTTTGAGGGAAGTGATGCAGCGGGAGAAGCGTTAAAGCTCATTTTCATGAGGATGGGAACGACGGTTCTTATCCATTCTGCATGTGCCGGTCTGAGCGGACTTTTCCTGTGGAAATGGAAGAACAAAAACTTTACGATCATGCCTTTTGTCTATGCAGTCCTGCTCCACGGAATATATAACTTTTTTGCTTTCAGGGATTCCGGATACAAATGGTTTTCAATCATTGCGATTCTGTTTGCTGTCCTCGAATGCAGGATTTTCTACAGGTCGGCTTTGGAAACTCAGGATTCTGAGCAGGCCCAGAAGTCGTAGAAATTGTACCACTGGCATGGATGAATTGAAACAAAGCGTTCAAGTTCTCCGGCAAACTGTGAGCAGCACTCTTTCATTCTGTCTTCACGTTCTTTCCTTGTGCAGTTAAAGTCTGTGCTGCATTTTGTTACGTACATGTCGTAGCGCGGGCTCAGGGAAAGGTCTTTGTGCCGCATTCCGCATACAAAGTAGACCGGAACGTTAAGCAGTGATGCCAGAAGATAGACTCCGTACGGAAAACGTGCCTGCCTTCCCATAAAATCATTGAATATATAACGGTTAGTATTTGCGCTTATCCTGTCCCCGGCGATGACTACTACTTCACCCTTTTCAAGCCTTTCCTGAAGAATGAAAATTGTCTCTGGGCCGATGTCCCTTGTGCTCATCAGGTGAAAGGCTGACTGGGAATTGACTTTCTGTATTATTCTGGAAAAAGATGCGTTCAGGTTTGTGTCCGTAAAGCTTGTAACGCTCATCGGCCTGTCTACCCCGGCTTCATTTTCTGCAGCAAGTGCACGGAGCATCTGCGCATTTCCTGTATGACTTATTAAAAGGAGTACGCCCTTACCGGCATTTATATTTTTTACCAGATCCGTTACGTCGTCATTCTGCCAGGTAACGTTTTTGAATGAAAATTTCTTACCCCAGCCCTGAATATTTTCAACGAGGTTTAGTGCAAAGCATATTATGTGGCGCAGAGTAGAAAATTTCTGTTTCCTTCCGGAAAAACTGCGTTCATGGATAAGGAATTCCTTTGAAATCATCCGGGCTTTTTTTGAAAAAATCCAGTAGAAGAAACCGACAGGGAAGGCAAGCAGGCGCATGAAAAAGGCCGGCGTAAATTTAAGGAGAACGAACATGATTCTGAGACCCCAGCCTGCACCTGAAGTCTCTTTTATTTCATACCAGTTTTGAGAGTCCGTCATTTAAGTTTCTGCCAGATTAATTTTGGAATCCTGATGAACATTCCGCAGCATAATTTTGTGAAAACCCAGCTTATGCGCACATTGTCCCTGAACATATGAAAGTTTGAAATTCCGTCACTCGGATATGTTACCTTTACGGAATGGAAATCGTATGGAAGCCCGGCCCAGATGAGCTTTACGAGAATTTCAATGTCAAAGCCCATCCTCAGGTCGAGTGAATGGCGTGTAAGGTAATTATATGTAAATTCCACAGGATACAGCCGGAAGCCGCACATTGAATCTGTGATGCCGCCTGACCAGGTTACGATTTTGCACCAGTTGTTGGCAAATTTTCTTCCGTTCTTCCGTTTTCCGGGAGCGGATTCGTCGTATTCAGGGTAGCCGCATATCATTTTGTCGGGAGCGGCGGCAGATTTTTCGAGAAAAAATGGAACGCGTTCAGTATCATGCTGTCCGTCTGCATCAATCTGAAGTGCATGAGTATAGCCTTTCTTGTGTGCAAAGATGATTCCGGCTTTAAATGCGCCGCCCTTGCCTGAATTTTTATCGAGGATTACGAGATCAACCAGATTCGTATGATTTTCCTTTATGCTGTAAAGACAGTAACGGGTTTCTTCAGCGTTTCCGTCGTCAACGAGAATTACAGGAATATTGAACTTCGCAAGTTTTTCTACGACATGAATGCACGCCGGGCCGTGATTATAAACAGGAATAATGATACAGGGATTAAAAGAAGAATTCATCAGAATGATAATATAAAGTTTCGCAAGTTACTGCAATTACCGCTTTTAACCCGCATGCAAATAAATGTCCTTAGAATTATGTAGATGCATGCGTGTAAAAAGCGTCTTGCCGCATCACGGTTGAAATTTAATTTTTAAAACAAAATGACTACCGGTCATAAAAAACTGTGGCAAAACCGCGCGATTTCGCGCTACATTCTGTTTGTGTCGAAGGAACTATAATATTTGCCGCCTTAGCGGCAGCCACAAACAGGATGTTTCTGCCACATTTTTTACTCCCTCCCGTCATTTTGTTCCAGATAATTGTTCACTTTTTTTACCCGCATGCAAATAAATGTCCTTAGAATTATGTAGATGCATGCGTGTAAAAAGCGCCTTATCTCATCACGGGTATGCAGATTGAAACTGTAAAAGGATTCTGCGATAATCTGGGTATGAAATACTGTATTAAATGCGGACATGAACTTGAAGACGGTGATGAATTCTGCCGTGAATGCGGGGCTGCACAGGCTCCTTCTGAATCCTGGTCGCTCAGGCGCGCTGTTAAGGTTTCATTCAGAAAAACTTTTGTTTTCAGCGGTACGGCTTCTCCTGCGGAATTCTGGCTTATATTTCTGTTTCTGGGAATCTGTTCAACGGTTTTCAGCCTGGTGGAAGAAATTATTATCATTAAAGCCATGGTCAGTCAGGATGATATGAGCCAGACAATGAGAATGTATCAGCTTGCACTTGCAGTTTTTACGGTATTCTTTATGTTCCTGATTATCGGCCCTGCAGTCAGGAGATACCACGACAGCGGAAGAAGCGGTGCCTGGTTTATGGTACCCGTCGTTAATTTTATCCTTCTCTTCAAAAGAACTGATAAAAACAGCCCGTATGCCGTTGATCATGACGTAAATCCTGTCATTACAAAAATCGGAAAGGCTGCATTTGTCGTTTACGCGCTTGTCCTGTTCGGATTTCAGGTTGACAACGCATTATACGGAAAACTTCCTGACGTCCGGATTCCGGAACTGGAATTTAACGGCATTCCCGAAAACACTGATGTAAACGGGAATATTATCTAGTTCTTTTATTTTTTTACGGCAGTGTAGGAACCGCTTGAATAAGTTACGGCCTTCGTTACGTCAGTCAGTTCAAAACTGATTTTATTTTTTTCGCCGTCAAATTTCATGCTGAACACAACCGTAGAATCCGGGAGAATCTTTCCGCTGAATTTAAATCGCCTGATATCCGGAGTGGTGAGTTCCGTTCCGAAATAGCGCTGTGCAAAATGTACGGCCAGATCAACCTGGGCAACGGCCGGAAGAAGCTTAAATTCAGGAAAGTGTCCGTCGAAATAGTCACTTGTTGCCGGAATATAGACTTCCAGTTCAACTTCGAGGTTCTTATCGTTCTCACGGCGGAGCATGACGGTTTCTGCAGGAATGCCGTGAATGTTTTCAGGTGCGAACAGTTTCTGAATGACAGGCTTTTTCTTTTTTCCCTGGATGTCCATCGGAAGTACATCAAGATAACGCCATTTCTTCGGGAGAACTACGTTTTCAAAGAACTGCAGCAGATAGTCGTGGAAATAACGGTTAATCAGGTACTTTTCCGTATCCTTAAATTTCTTTTTTCCTTCTTCGTTAAAGACAACTGCAGCGGCAAGATACTGCCTTCTGTCGCTCATCGGAACTACGCATGAATCAAGAACAAGTCCGCTCTGAAGCAGTCTGGCTTCAACTTCCGTAACTGAAATGCGTTTTTCTTCAATTTTTACTATTGAGTCAGCACGTCCCTTGAGGATAAACCTTCCGTCGTCCTGAATGTCTACGAGATCGCCTGTAGCAAAGCCAGCCGGATCCTTGATGTAAGGCGAAATGATGGTGAGGCAGCCTGCATCATTTTTCCATATTTTTGCGTTTGCAAACGGAGTCCAGATCTGGCCGTCTTTTGTCTGCTGTCTGTATGCTATTCCTGAAGTTTCGGTTGAACCGTATACTTCAAGCGGGCAGAATCCGAAAATTCTGTCTGTATCCTGTGCTACTTCCGGAAGAAGGACGCCTCCGCTTGTAAAAATCCATGGATTTTTGAGGTTGAGTTTCTTTCCGTCACGTTCAGCATTCGTGCGCTTGAGGAAGGCAGGAACTGCAATGATCATGTAAGAATCATCGTCGAGGGTTTCAAATTCTTCCGGGAATTCTATGCGCTTTCTGCGGAAAGGAACGCCCAGCGTAAACGGAAGCATCATCGTAAACAGAAGTCCGTAGATGTGATGCTGGCTTACGGTTGCAGTGAGCTTGCGGCTCAGGAATTCATCTGCCCACTGACTTATTACGAAAGCGTTGTCGGCTTCAAATTCAGTAAGGCGCTGCATTACGCGTTTCGGATGTCCTGTCGTTCCTGAAGTATGCATTACGATCCTGCTAGAATCTGCGTCGATTGAAGGGGTCTGTGTCTTTTCTTCTTCGGAAGGTTCGCTTTCCTTCGCAATAAGGTCCGGAATAAAATCAGCATTTTCGATTTTCTTTCCTTCGACTTCCGTCTGGTCCGTCAGAAAGCGTATCGTGCTGTCTGTACGTATTTCTGCTATGAAATTCGGGGCAATGTTTGCGGTAAGGAGAATTTCCTTTTTGCACTGGAGGAGCGCAACATAGGTACAGATAAAATACCAGTAATCTTCGCAGTGAAGGATCCATTTGTCGCTTTGAGGGAATGAGTTTATGTATCTCCTGATTTTTGCACTGTCACGCAGGAAATCGTCCCAGGTCAGGTATTTCTGATCGCTCCATTTGTTTTCGTAGCACATAATCATGCTGCGGCTGCGGCTTGAAGCATTGAATTGTGAAATAGGACAGGCTTTAGGCATTTTGCGGTTTACCACCTTTCTTACAATGAATTCCAGGACAAACAAGAGTCCCATGTTTGCATAGACTATTCCGCCGTTGTATACGGACCATACGATGTCGCGGTCGAGGTATTCAAACGGGAAAAAAACTGTCAGCAGAGTGACTGCGCCGTTTATGATGAAATATATTACCCATATCTGCGTTACGACGCGGCAGTATCTGTTGATTCTGTCACGGTTCATTCCGAAGGCATTTTTCTTATCCGTCATCTGTACGAGCCTGAAGCAGAAGTTAGGCGGATTAAAAAGCGTATAGGCAAAGGTCCACAGAAAAACGATATCCATCAGAAACGGATAGAGCTTGATTATGATGTCATTTTTTGAAACAAGGCAGAAAATTCCTGCGCACAGCATTCCGGTCGCAGAAATAAAAAGATTTTTGTTTTCCCTGAAATTCTTTTTTGCAGTTGCATGAAGAAGGTAAATCATCCCGAAGAATATTACGAACAAAGAAAAAATCCGCTTATCAACTTTAAGGACTACAAGGCAGCCGAAAACTATAAGCGGATAAAGTACAGAAAAAACTATGAAGAAAATCTTCGGGAACGATTTCATTTAGTCAGTGGTTCCAGGATATTTACAACATCCTGAACGGTTTTGACAGATTTAAAGATTTCCGGTTCAATCTTGCCGTTGATGTAAGGCTTCATCTTTACGATCATCTCAACTGCATCAATTGAATCCAGGTCGAGGTCAGTTACGATGTTTGCTTCCGGCGTAATATCTGCTTCGTCGATGTCAAAATCGTTTATAAGGGTTTCCTTGAGTTTTGCGTAGAGTTCGTCTTTTGTCATATTGTCACCTTATTTTTTTGCCTGTTCAGAAGAGATGAATTCTGCAAGTGCGTTTACTGAGGCAAAGTGATTGCGTGTTTCGGAACTTTCTGTATTGAATTTAACGCCGAATTTCTTTTTAAGTGCTACACCAAGTTCAAGGGCATCAATAGAATCAAGTCCGAGGCCTGTTCCGAAAATAGGATCAGAGTCAGAAATCTGCTCCGGGGTAATGTCTTCAAGTTCAAGTGAAGAAACGATGCATTCTTTAATCTGCTGTTTAAGTTCGTCCATTGTCAAAATCCTGAAAAAAATATTTTCCATAAATATATAGAAATTCTCAATAACTTTCAAGAAAACCCGCATCCGGGCCTTTCTCCGCTATTTGATTTTGTGGCCGTATTTTCACTATAATTCATGACTATGGAAAACAAAGAATATTATGAAGATAAAATCCGTGCGGTAGATGCCAAGGTTGAGGCAATAAAAATCTCTTTTGCCCCGGTGACTTTTCAGGCCGTACGTGCGCTGATTGAACTTGGTCTTTTGCAGAAAATTTCTGATGCAGGTGATGAAGGAATTACGATTAAGGAACTTTCGGCTGCTTCCGGAATTTCAGAATACGGTGTCGGTGTTCTTGCTGAAATGGCACTCGGAATGGGTGTAATCAAAATTAATCCGCAGTCAGAACCTGAATCAAAATCCGGACTCGGCAAGCTTGTTCTTGGAAAAACCGGCTGGTTTCTGCTTGAAGACGACCTTACAAAAGTGAATTTTAATTTTACGAATGATATCTGCTACAAGGGCGCCTTTAACCTCATTGATTCCGTAAAAAACGGAAAGCCTGAAGGACTTAAGGTATTCGGTGACAGGTGGACTACGGTATATGAAGCTCTTTCAACGCTGCCGGAACGCGAGAAGAAATCATGGTTTGACTTTGATCACTTCTATTCAGATGTTGCCTTCCCTGAAGCACTTCCGATTGTTTACAAAAACAAGCCGAAGAATCTTTTTGACATCGGCGGAAACACTGCAAAATGGGCAATCGCAAGCTGTAAATACGATCCTGATGTTCATGTAACGATTGTTGATCTTCCGGGTCAGACTGCCGTTGCAGAAAAAAATGTCAGGGATGCCGGCTTTGAGGGCAGGGTAAGCTTTGTAAGCGGAAATGTACTCGATGTTGAAACAAAACTTCCGGCCGGTGCAGATGCAGTATGGATGAGCCAGTTCCTCGACTGTTTCAGCCTGCATCAGATTACGAAGATCCTCACAAAGATTTACAACTCAGTTGATGAAAACTGCGATATTTACGTAATGGAACCTCTCTGGGACATGCAGAAATTCCCTGGAGAAAGCTATGCGCTTCAGGCAACGAGCCTTTACTTTACATGCATTGCAAACGGAAACAGCAAAATGTACCGCTACGGCGAACTTGTTGAAGCAATCGAAAAGGCAGGTTTCAAACTGGTTACTGCACATCACAATCTTGGAAGCAACTGCTATTCAATTCTGAATTTCAGGAAGAAGTAGAATAATTCGGAATGCGGAATTTTTGATTTTGAATCATAAATCATGAAATTATTTGTTACGAAATTTGCCAGTTACAAGCCTTCTCCTGAAAATCCGGCGGAAATGCCGAAGCTAGAATATGTTGACGCGCTGTTCCGCCGCAGGCTCAGTCAGATTACACGCATGACAATCGAAGCTGTTCACGCTCTTTGTGAAGATGATGACGGTGTCTCTCAGCTTTCTCAGATGAAACTGTGTTTTGCTTCGTTCCGCGGTGAAATTGCCAGACAGCTCAAAATTAACAAAGGTCTCGTTGAAGATGCAGACGTCATGCCTGCGCCTTTTTCACTTTCAGTTTTTAATACGCCTCCGGCTGCAGCAACGATTGCACTTGGAATGAAAGCCGGCTATACGGCAGTCTATCCCGCTGAAGATGATTTTAAGGGCGCATTTCTTTCGGCTGCCAGTGCGGTTCTGTGCGGCAGTGAAAAGAATGTGGTCTTTGCTTATGCAGACGAAAAAATCCCTGATGAATACAGGGACTGCAGGGGCTTTACGGATACTCTTCCGCTCGCGTTTGCATGCATAATTTCAGCAGAACCTTCAGCCGGAAGTGCAGAGCTTGATTCTGACGGGAACCTTTCAGAAATTACTGCATCTCCTCAGAAATTCCTTGATTTTCTTGAGGACAGCGTAAGGCAGGCAGGAAAGACAGTTGCCTGAAAAAAATACAAGAGTCATTTACCAGTCTTCTCCGGTCAAAAACCATTTTCTGTACGTATGGCATATCACCGTAAAAATTTCCTCTTTTGTGCTTTTCGGAGCAGGTACAGTTGCCATTTCAATTGTGGTTTTCCCGGTGATGCTTATGATTTTCTGGGGTAGAAGACGTTTCAAGAGGGCTGCAAGAAGGTTTATTTCTGCAATGTTCAGGTTCTTTACCTGGTACATGAGTTTCCTTCACGGAAGCCGTTTTAAGACCAGCGATGATGCTGCATTTAAAAATCTTGGCGGCTGTATAGTGGCTGCAAATCATCCGTCCCTGCTTGATGTTGTCGTACTCATAAGCCGGATTCCGCACGCAGACTGCATCGTTAACGCTTCGCTGTCCGGGAAAAACATTGTTCACGTAATTACGCGCGCACTTTACATATCGAACAATCTTCCGTATCCGGAACTCATTGAAAAATGCCGTAAAAGTCTGTCAGAGGGCAATACGCTTATAATTTTTCCTGAAGGAACAAGAAGCCTGCCGTCGGGACAGAATCCGTTTAAGAAAGGTGCTGCCCGCGTTGCACTTGCAACCGGATGTCCGATAGTTCCGGTTTTTATGGGCGGAAACGATAAGGTTGGTCTGAGGAAGCATGACCCGATGCTCAAATTTCATCCCTCTGACATGTACAGATACGATCTTTATATCAAGGAACCGCTTACAACCGATGAATACAGGGATCTTCCTGAGCCTGTTGCTGCCAGAAGAATTACAAAAAAGCTTCAGAAAATACTGAGCTATGAAAATAATTTTGAAAACATGATCGGTGCCGTTGAAGTTCCGGTTGAACAGATTACCGAAGACGGACGCCTGGATTTTTAATTTTCTGCCTGCTCCGTGAAACAAAAAATGTTTCACAAAATTTGCTAAATCTATGTATTTTCATTTTGAATTTCGTTATATTTAATGCTATGGGAAAGACGATTGTATTTGTAAATCAGAAGGGTGGTGTCGGAAAAACAACTTCCGCAATTAATATCGGAGCCTACATAGCAAAGGCAGGAAAAAAGGTTCTGCTCGTTGACTTTGACTCTCAGGGAAACATGTCCAGCGGTGTCGGCGTTTCGAAAGACAAGCCTACCGTATATGAACTGCTTGCAGGACAGTGTTCAGCCGATGAAGCAGTAAAAAAGACTCCTGTTGAAAATCTCGATGCAATAAGCGCTTCAATTGATCTTTCAGGTGCTGCAATTGAGCTTGTAGATCAGGAAAACCGCGAATACTTCCTTAAGAACGCCCTTGCTCCGTTAAAAGACAAATATGATTTTATCCTTATTGACTGTCCTCCTTCTCTCGGTGTTCTTACCCTGAACGGCCTTGCTGCCAGTGATGCAGTTCTCGTTCCGATGCAGTGTGAATATTTTGCACTTGAAGGAATTACGCTTCTTCTTCAGACGGTTAAAAAGGTTCAGAAGGCAATTAATCCGGACCTCGTTATCGGAGGAATCTTCTTTACGATGTATGACAGCAGGACGCGTCTTGCCCAGGATGTAGTACGCCAGGTTCAGCCATATTTTAAGGATGTCGTATTTACTACGATTATTCCGCGCAACGTAAGGCTTTCAGAGGCTCCTTCTCACGGACAGCCTATATGCCTTTATGATCCTGAATGCATTGGTGCTAAAAGTTACGAAAAACTTGCAGATGAGGTGATCCGCCGTGGCTAAAAAATTCGGTCTTGGTGCGGGCCTTGATGCCCTTATGGGTGGTGCTTCCGTTGAAGATGAAGCCGCTCCGGAACCAAAAAAAGAAGAAAAATCTGAAAAGAAAACCTCATTCAAAAAATCTTCTGCTTTCCCTGCAGGAATTGAACAGGATGAAAACGGAAGGCTCTGGGTCAATCCTGAACTTCTCAAGCCTAATCCCCAGCAGCCGCGTCAGGAATTTGATGAAGAAAAACTCCAGGAGCTTGCCGATTCAATCCGTGAAAACGGTATCATTCAGCCGATTACGATTGAAGACGCAAAAGACGGAACTTTCTATATAATCGCCGGTGAGCGCCGTACACGTGCAAGTAAAATAGCAGGACTTACAAAGGTTCCTGTCCAGCTCAGTTCATATAACGAGCAGAAAAAGCTTGAAGTAGCACTTATCGAAAATATTCAGCGTGCGGATTTAAATCCTGTTGAAGAAGCACAGGCCTATTACAGACTCATGGAAATCGGCGGACTCAAGCAGGATGAAGTTGCACAGAAAGTCGGCAAGAACCGTGCGACCGTTGCAAACGCAATCCGTCTCCTTAAACTTCCTGAAGACATTCAGAATGCACTTGTGTCAGGACAGATTACTTCAGGACATGCGCGTGCAATCCTTATGGTAAAGGATAAGACAAACATGCAGATTCTTTTCGGCAAAATAATCGGACAGAATCTGAGTGTACGTCAGGCCGAGGAACTTGCAGGAGAAATCAACGAACCTGCCGTTAAGCCGGAAAAGCCTGCTTCAGGAAAAAGTGCTTCTGCAGCACGCGATCCGGACCTGATAGACGTTGAAACGAAATTCATCGAAAAACTCGGAACAAAGGTTCAGATAAAGGGAGATTCTTCAAAGGGTCAGCTTGTAATTGAATATTTCAGCAGCGACGACCTGAACCGCCTCTACGACCTTATCATCGGTCCTGAAAACTAGGCGTGAAGCTGTTCAAAGACTTTTCCGAGGCTTTCATGCAGAACCAGGTTAGCGCTTGAATCTGCCTGTGTCTCGCTCCTGTTGATAAGCACGAGATACCTGCCCTTGAAATATCTTATTAATCCGGCAGCAGGGTAGACGACGAGGCTCGTTCCGCCGATTATGAGCATGTCGGCATTTGAGATTGCCCTTACGGCACCGTTTATGATTTCATCATCAAGTCCTTCTTCATAAAGAACCACATCCGGTTTGACGAGTCCTCCGCATTCAGTGCAGTGCGGAAGCGTATCTTCAGAATCCTTTGACTCAAGGATAAAATTATCATCGTAGAATTTGCCGCAATTCATGCAGAAGTTTCTGAGCGTGCTTCCGTGCAGTTCAAAAACTTTTTTGCTTCCGGCCTTCTGGTGAAGTCCGTCAATGTTCTGGGTTACGACGGCAGAAAGCTTTCCTGCGCGTTCAAGTTCAGCAAGCTTTATGTGCGTGATATTTGGCTCTGCATCCTTTATGATGAGTTTTTCCCTGTAAAACCTGTAGAATTCCTTAGGGTCATGGTCAAAAAAAGAGCGGCTTATAATTGTTTCAGGCGGATATTTCCACTGCTGCTGGTACAGTCCGTCCTGACTCCTGAAATCAGGAATTCCGCTTTCCGTACTTACACCGGCACCGCCGAAAAATACTATGCTGCCGGATTCATCAATCATTTTCTGAAGGGTTTTAATATTTTCGTCCATACATTGATTTTACTTCCAGAAAAGTTTTTTGTCGAATTTTTATGAAAAGTGCGGATAAAAGTGCCGGGTAAACCATTTTTTCGGTATAAAAACAACTGAAAATGATGTTGAAAACAGAAATTTATGCCGATATTTAAGCGTAAAAAAATACAAATTGACGGAATCTCTAAAATCTACAATACTGTAGGTATTATAAAATTGTGAGGATAGTTAAATGTTAAGAAGATTTATTACGCTCGTGACGTTTATATTCTGTGCTGCTTTCATATCTGCCCATGGTAAGGGTGATATCGATGAAAGAAAAGTCGAGAATATGGACAGCTGGCAGGAAACGTTTGATATAAACGAGAAAAAAGCCGGTAAGTACAATATCCTTGTTACAGTTGATGATCAGGGTGGAAATACGTCTGTTGGTGGACCGTTTAATATTTTCATTGATCCTGAATCTGATTATCCTGTTTCGGGAATCACTAACCCTATCAAGGACATGAGGGTACCTGGCAACCTGAACATCGTCGGTACATGTATTGATGATGACGGCGTAAAGGAAGTCTATCTTATTCTTGACGGTGACTATGAGAATCCCGTAAAGGCAAAAGGTAAGGAATTCTGGTCTCATTATCTTGATACGACCCTTCTCGATGAAGGTCCTCATACAATCGAAGTATACGGCGTTGACGTAAATGACCTGTCTTCAGCCGGAAAAGCAAATAAAATTGACAAGGTAACCTGGAACCTTGACCGCAGGCAGCCTGTTACAGCCGTAACTAACCACGGTCTCGGACAGCTTGTTTCCGGAAAGATTAACCTCAGGGGTACCGTAAACGACGGAAACGGAATCAAATCCCTTTCATATTCCCTTGACGGCGGACAGAAGTTCCTTGATGCAAAAATTGCATACGACAAAAAGGCAAATCTCTGGACATTTGATATTCCTGTAAATACAAAAGAATATCCTGACGGTCCTTCAGTAATCTGGTTCAGGGCAACTGACAAGATGGGGTCTGTCGGAGTTTACTCATATCTTTACTTCATTGATAATACAAAGCCGGAAGTAAGGATAGTCTATCCGTCAAAGGATGATACGGTAAACGGAAAATTCGGTGTTGCAGGTTATGCAAAAGATACAATCGGAATCAAAAAACTTTCATGGAGCTTTAACGGAAAATCCGGTGACTTTGAACTGGTTCCTGGAAATCCTTACTGGTACGTTGAAGTTGATTCAAAGGGGCTCAACAAATCTGCTGATTTCATAATTACGGCGGTTGATACCGTTAACAACGAAGTAATTGTAAAGCACTCAATTAAAATTAATCAGGACCAGGATAAGCCTGTAACGGCAATCATGTACCCTGAAAAAGGCGCTGTCATTGAGGGTGATGCCGGAACAGTATTCATCCGCGGTATTGCTGCTGATGATGACGGACTTGCAACAATTACATATAAGCTCGACAACGGAGCAGAACAGACTGTTGAAGCCCAGGGCGTATTCTATGCACCTTTGGACAGCGACAAGGCTCTTTCATATGGAAACCATACGCTGACTGCATATGCAACAGACGTTAACGGAATCAGGGGAGACAGCGTAAGCGTTCAGTTTACTTCACGCGGTGCTGCACCTAAATTCAGTGACGTAAAAATCGGCGGAAAGGCAGCTGAATCAGGCGTAATGGTAAGCCCGGAAGCAAATACTTCCGTTGAAACTTCTGCAAGTGCTTCATGCGGACTCAAATCCGTTGAATATAAGATTGAATCAGGAAGCGGTGAAGTATTTGAAGAAAAAACAATTGAAGCAAAAAAGAATGAAACTTCAATTTCTGTAAGCACTTCACTTGCAAAGGCTCCGTGGGGACTCCTCTATCTGTCATTCAAGGCAACGGATATTTATGACCGTACTGCAGAAAAGAGGCTTGCAGTAAACCTTAAGGACCTTACATATATCCACAAAGACCTTCTCGATGAACCATTCGAGGCAAAAATCGTAAATACAAGAACGGAAGAATCTCCGGTCATAATGAACATTACAAGCGTTAACGGAGCAGAATATGTTCCTGGAATGGATGTAATTGTTCCTGCAGGCACAAGCAAATCACCGCTTAAACTTGTTGCTTCAGTTGAATGTGCAACAAAGGGACTTTCAGTTTCTTACAAAATTGAAGGTCCGAAGACTGCCGGTGGAGACGAAAAACAGGAAGGAAAGGCTGAACTCAAGCCGGTTGATGCAACTCACTATGAAGCATACGTTCCGCTGAACAACCTCCCTTCAAGAATTACAAAGATTACTCTTACTGCAAACGTACAGAAAACTGTTTCAACAACTGTCGGAACAATCTGTGTCGTACGTCCGGTACCTGAAAGAAAGAGTACATTCGGAACAGGAAAAATCTACTGGCTTCCGTCTGAAAATGCAGAATTCAATCAGTCACAGAATGCATACGTACTTGCAGCAGGAACTCCGTTTATCGGTTATGCAAACATTGAAGGCCCTGTAGAAGTCGTTTCTGCAAGTGCCGGAATCACTGCTTCAGTCGAAGGAAATGCAGTTAAGCTCACTGCCGAAAAAGACGGAATCTATAAAAACGTAAGCGTAAGGGTAAGGGGCTCTAAGGGTGAAATTTCTTCTCCTGGAGTTAACCTCATCGTTGACAGCGAAAGACCAGCCGTTGCGATTACTGCTCCTGTAAATCATCTGTGGGCCCAGAACAGGACACAGCTTGTTGTAGAAGCATCGGATGCAAATGGAATCAGTAAGGTAGAATATTCAATCGATGGCGGTGCAACATGGGCAGCCGCAGCAGATTCCAAGGGAAAATATGTTGCAAACCTCGTATTTGAAAGTGCAGAAGACGGACTTATTCCGGTTGACGTAAGGGCAACTGACCTCACCGGAAAGGTAAGCTACGCTTCATGTGCCGTTCAGAAAGATACGACACCTCCACGTGTTGTAAACGTTCACCGCGAAGAAGAGAAAAAGGAAAGTGCTGAAGGCGATGATAAAAAGCCTAAGACAACAAAAGAAAAGAATTATGCAATCATTCCGTGTCCGCAGGATATCGTAAACGGTGAAAATACAATTGCATTCCTCATTACGGATGCAGGCCGCCTTGCAAAGGCAGAATATGCTGCTCCGAAAACAAATGAGAAGGTTCCGCTTGAACTTGGACCTCTTATTGTTACGAACATCGGAAAAACAGGTGACGTTAAGGCTATTAATGACCTTATGGCATTCAACTTCTATGATGAATCAGGAAACGTTACTTCGGTACGCGAATGGCCGTTCATGATTGATTCAAAGAGTGACCTTCCGGTTGCTGAGATTCATCTTCCTGTTGAGGACTTTGTCGTAACCCGTGACTTTGAGATTTCAGGTGTCGTCCTTGATGATGACGGTCCGTGCAAGATTTACTACAAGATTGATAACGGTCAGTACCGCCTTGCCAAGGAAGAACTGGATACAAGTTTCTCAATTCCGGTTGCACTGCAGTCAATGACGGACAACGAACATTCCGTAACTGTTTATGCAGTTGATATCAACGGTACAAAGGGTCCGGAATTTGTACGCAACTTCAAGGTTTCTCTTGAAGAACCGAAGGGTGCCGTAGTTTCTCCGACTATCGAAGAGACAGTCAAGGAAACAATCAGGGTAACAGGCCGTGCTACGGATAAAAACGGAATCAAGGCCGTTTACGTATCAGTTGACAACGGAAACTCTTACAACCAGGCCCTCGGAACATTCGGACATGACAAGACAGATACAAACTGGTCATACGAATTTGATACCCGCGTCGTTCAGGATAATACTCACGTACTGTTCATCAAGATCGTTGACTGGTATGGAATTGAAGGACTTTATTCTTCACTGATTAACATTGACAATACAAACCCGAGCATTAATCTTGAACTTCCTCTCGATGATTCAACGACGACCGGAATGGTATTCTTCTCAGGTCAGACAACTGATAACATCGGACTTGAGACACTGTTCATTACGGTACGCTCTCTTGAAGGAAAGGTTGTTTCAAAATCACTTGCCCATACGGATCTTGTTCCGGATGAAATCATCACTCAGACACTTGATATTTCATCACTGGACAACGGATTCTATAACATTGAACTTACAGGAACTGATGCTGCAAGAAACGTTACGCGCGTAAGCCGCAACATTCAGCTCAACAAGAATAAGCCGGCCGCAAAAGTTGACCTGCTCTATCCGCTTAACGGCGAACACGTACAGGGTAACTTCAACATTTACGGAACTGCAGTAAGTGAAAATGCCGTAGAGCTTCTTGAACTTTACATTGACAAGAATAAGGTTGCAGAAACCCAGCTCAGCGACAGCGGTTACTATAAGTTTGCACTTAATCCTGAACTTATCGCTGACGGACAGCATAACATTCAGGTAACGGCTGTACTCAAGAACGGCAAGAAGATTGTTTCGAATACACAGTACCTCAACTACAAGACTGTAGGTCCATGGGTTACTATTGATAACTTCACATACGGTGACTTTGCAATTGACAGACCGTACCTTATCGGAAATGCAGGATATGTTTACGATGAAGAAGAGGTTGTTGCTGCCAAGATGAAGGGTGCTACAAAAGAACAGAAAGCAGCACTTGATGCAAAGACTGTCCAGAAAGTTGAAATATCATTCAACAACGGTAAGACATTTGAACAGGTTTCTAAAAACGGAAAATGGCGCTACCGTGTTGAAAACGAAGATATTGCAGAAGGATATCACTTCCTGCTCGTAAGGGTAACAATGGAGAACGGTGAATCTGCAATTACAAGGACAATCGTTCAGGTCGACAAGACTAAGCCTTCAATCAAGCTTATCAGTCCTGGAGAAGGCGGACGCTATAACCAGCAGCTTGAATTCAGCGGACTTGCGCATGATGACGTTGCACTCAAGAACGTTACACTCACGCTCCGCAAAGGTGACAAGGCAAGCTACGAAGTTCCGGCATTCATCCAGGGACTGTACTTTGACTGGCACTTCTGGGGTGCAACACTGTTTGACATCGGTGCCGGACTTACGTTCTTTGACGATAACGTTAAGCTTCAGGTTCAGTGGGGTCAGTTTACTGAAAGCCAGCGCAAGCTCTTTACGAATACAAATGCCCGCTACGGCGGAAACGTAATCGGCGGTAAACTGCTTGCAAACGTTGCATACTTCCCGTTCAGATACTACTTCGGTCCTGACTGGGAATGGCTGTCTGCAAACATTACGCTTGGTGCAAACTTCTCAAGGTTCAGTGAATCAGGAGCAGGTAAGGCACAGATTCTTTCTGCCGTACTCGGCCAGATTGAATTCCCGAGAATTACGTTTGCTAAACAGAAGATGTTCAGAACGATAGCATTCTATACGGAAGGACAGCTGTGGTTCATTCCGTCGGATGTTGCCGGTTCAGATGACATCAAGAGCGTCGTACCGCAGATTTCATTCGGTATCCGCGTAAACGTATTCTAATTTCACACATTTCATGCAGGTCTGAGGCCGTTAAATTGCGGATTTCAGGCCTGCATTTATTTTTTATTTAACCCATATCTGTCCGGAGTTTCAGTCTTTTCCGGGCGTACGTAATTATCATTTCAAAAAAAGTTTTATTTTCTAAAAAGTTGTTTTGTGTTTTTTTAATTTAAAATATATAGAAGATGCAGGCGGGAGAAAAAATGCTTCCCCGGATAAAGGGAAGGAGAATTGGAGTAGTAATTATGAAGAATATATTCAGACTGACGTTACCGGTTTTTATTGCAGGTTTAATTTTTGTCTCTGTTCCTTCCTGCGAAGTAGGACTTGGTTCTTCCGTAGATACTGAAGCGCCTAAGCTTACAATTGATTATCCTCCTCTTGGTGCAAAAATCATGGGCAGGTTCCTTCTTGCCGGAAGCTGGAATGATGATAAAAAAGTAAGCTGTGTTGATGTTGAAATATGCCGTAAAACTACTGTTGATAACGGTACAAGCTTTGATTCTGTTTATTCCGGCAGGGCGCTCATTGATTCAGACGGAAAATGGTCCGTAATGCTCAATGACTATGATGAACAGAAATATGTTGAGCCGGATTACAGGAATTATAACGGCTGGCTCTTTGGTGACGGTGAATATGTAGCGTATGTTACTGCGAGGGACGATGCAGGACATTCATCTGACCGCAATGAAAGGGGATTCTATATTGATAACTCAGCGCCTGTGCTCTATCTGACTAAACCAACTACCTGCGGAAGTGAAGCAGAGCGAAGGTCTTACGGCCAGATTATTCAGCTTGAAGGAACGTTTGATGATGCCAGCGGTGAAATGAGCAGGCTCAAAGTAGATTTCTATGATAAAAACGGAAATAAAATTTACGAAAATGACTATTCAAATTTCTCTACGATGGGTGAATCAAGTCCGCTGACTGTCGCAAGGTATTTTTCAGAAAGTTCAGGTGACAGGGATAAATTTCCGGAACTCTGGGGTGCTTACAGGGCAATAATGGGTGATGATGGAATACAGGCCTTTGAAAGCGGACAGGATATAGAAGACGTTCAGGTTTATTTCAGTGTGACTGCCTATGATAAGGCAAGATTTTATGTTGATCAGTCAAAAACGGACGGTGAAGGCGACGGAAATGAAACAAAAGTGTTCTGGCGCGGAACTTCAAGCATGGGAACGCTCATAAAAGGTGACGGAGCCGTTCAGAATTTCTCACTGGCAGATTTTGCTGCCTATAAAAACAGAACTACAGATAAATGGGATTCATATAAAACACAGATTGATTCCGTAAGCAATTCCGCAAGGAGCTGGTCAACTTCTGAAGATTCAATAGCAAATGTAACTAATGACGATTCAGCTTCAGGCGAAAACGTGTATCTGACCTTTGACGTTAACCCTAAGAATAATCCTACTTTCTCGGCCGGCGGATATGAAGTGGTTGCGGCAGACGAAGCTGCTGCAGATCAGGATAAATATTCTGCTACAGGATATACCAGGGCATATAACGGAGCGCCTGTTGCGGTAACCGTCAGCAGGGGACTTGATGACAGAAACATACAGACCAACTCAGTTACAATTTACCGCATAGACAGGACGCTTTATTCCGGTACGGTCAGTTCAGCAATGTTCCGGGGTGATTCCGGAAAGGCAAATTATGAGAACGGAATATTCGAAGTAATGTGGACATGGGACGGAACAGTTGCAGAAGCCTTTTCTGACTGGGGATACAACATTAATTCCGTTTATACTCATGTAAAGGACGACGAATCAAACATCGATTCGCTTACTAAACAGATAACAGTAAGTTCATTCATAAGCGGACATGATTATATGTTCTATGTAGATGCCGCTGATATCTCCGGAAATCCGGCAGTAAACGTTAACCCGTACGGATACGGTTTCTGCGGAACTACGGCTGTTTTGGCACCTGTAATCCTTCAGACTTCAGGTAACAGGCTCAACGACATTGTACGCGGTTCTGCATTTACTGGAAACGGTGCTTCATCTTTGAGCGATGTCCTTTATGAAGCAGGAACAATTTCTTCGGGACAGAAATTAACTTCACTTACAATGACGCTCACGCTGACAGATTCAGAGGATTCATCGAATACGCGTACTGAGGTATGTGACATTGATATTGATGAACTGACCTCAGCTCCTGACTACTCTTCGGACTTTACTTCAAATTACTGCTATACGACGACACCCGACGGAACGACTCCTGTAATCTACAGGTGGAGGATGACTTCTGCCAGCGCTGCTTCCCTGTTCGCTCCCGTTACCGGTGAAGGCAGTTATGACGTGTCGATGATTCTTACCGCAAATAACGGTACGAGTTCAACGTTCCAGAGAACTTTCACGCTTGATACAAAGGCCCCTGATCCGGAGCTTTCGGAAATAACTCCTGCAAGCGAGACTTCAGGCGGATACTGGATTAATCCGTCAAAGGAATTCAAGCTGACGGGCCTTGTAACCGATAACCTTTCAACTGCAAAATCGTGCAGAAACTGGATTAAACTGGTTGCCCTCACAGACAGCAGCACTGAAAAAACAGACGTTACCTATACTTCAGCAGAAACAACCGGTGTAAATAAATGGTCATTCTCTGTTCCAGCCGGAACAATTGCCGCTTCATACTACGGTGCAAACCTTTATGTATATGCAAGGGATTCTGCCGGAAATATCGGAATCAGTGAACCTGTAAAACTCAAGTTTGACGTTACTCCTCCGGCCGGAAGGCATGCAATGGATGAAAAGATTTCAGACGGAAAGAAGATACAGAAGGATCTTTTCTTCCGCGTCGGATCGGCAAACAACGATGACATTACTTCTTCAGATCCGCTCTGGAATGATATATATGATACGGACGTAGGCGGAAAGTATTCAGAAAACACTTACGGAAACGCAAGTACAATCAAAATCCGCGGAAATTTCAGGGACGATGAAAGCGGCGTCAGGATGATTTATTACAAGGTAATCCACGCTGACAGTCCTCTTGCATATGACCTGCTCAAGACAAAGGCAGAAAACTTCCTTGCAAACTATAACAAGGCAAATGAAGACGGGTATACAGGATACTTCGCTCCGCTTGCAACTCCTGAGCAGAAGCGCGTATTCTTTAACTCTGATACGGGTAAAATTGCAAGAAAATATATTGACGAAAACGGTGATATTCAGTCTCCTGCAGGTGAATATGAGATTGATGCTTCAAATACTCTCCCGGTTAACGGCAAATATTACACGATAGTTGAATCAACATTTGACTCAGTTCTTTCCGGATTCAGTGAAGGAACAAACTATCTTATTCTTGTTGCCGAAGATAATGTCGGAAACGCAGCCCTTGACCTTGTTGCGGCACTTGACGGCGGTGATGTGGACGGTGACGGTGACAGGGATGAAGACGTCATTTACTATAATGCTTCAATCAATGTTGATACGGACAGTCCGTCCCTTAACTGCTCAAGCCACAGCGGAACTGAATATACAAACGGTGTCAGTCCGATAACGGTTTCCGGAGGCTGGGAAGATACGGCTTCGGGGGTAAGCAGGATTACACTTAAGGTTGACGGCAGGGAAGTAAACGTAGAGAACATTACGGCCGGCGGAAACTGGAGTGCAGAACTTCCTGTAAGCATACTCTCTGCCCTTACATCAGGAAAGACATACAACGTAAACGGAACGATTGCCGACAATGCCGGCAATACAAGTTCGGCAACGCTGTTCACGCTGTCATCTGATACTCAGGCTCCGGCAGTTGAAGTCAAGCAGCCGTCAGCTTCAAACATAAACGGAAAGATCACTCTTTCAGGAAGCGTAGATTATGAAGGTGCTGAACCTGCTTCCCTTGAACTTTACTGTTCGCCGGTACTTCCGTCAGGTGACATACAGTCATACACAAAGATAAAGACAATCAGTGAAACAGCGAAGATTTACAGCTGGTCAGTAGATGACATAGATACTTATGAGTTGAGCGGCGTAAGAACGGCTCCTCCGTCGGCTTCATTGTATTTCATTCCGGTGGTAACGGATACGGCCGGTAATTCTTCTGTTTACAGCATTCAGGACGGAACGTGGAAATATACTGAAGGCGTAAACTGCTTTAAGTATACAGTGGACATGGATTCAGACCGTCCGACAGTCAAGGTAACGAACCTTTCGCTTTCAGACGGAAAATATATCCTCAAGTACGGTGAAAATGCAAAAATTGAAGGCTCCGTAAGTGATGATGATGCAACCGGCGAAAAAGTTGTAAAAATCTTCATTGCATCAAGTTCACAGATTACTGGTACGGCCGGAGTCGAAAGCAGTACAAGTAACGGAGTAATAACTTACAGAACGGGAGCAGGAACTGACAAAGATATAACCGTTTTCAATCAGGCTACAGGTGAATGGACCTTTACGCCGGCAGATAGTCAGGACGGTGAAAAAACCGTATGGTTCTATATTGCTGACAATGAAGACAATATTTTCTATACGGGAAAAACCATAACCGTAAATGCAACGGATTATGAATACGGACGTCCTTATTTCCAGTACAAGACGTCCGCTGCAACTGACAACAGCCAGGTTCTTTCATACAAGAGCGATTCGACGTCGCCTTCAATCAAGAACATTCTTGTTCAGGCATACGATTCATCAAAGACAGTTAACGGCGGTGAAGTTCAGACGGGTACTGACCTCATACTCGGTGGAACAAAAAAACGCTATGCAAAGTTTAAGATAACGGCTTATGATGCAAACGGAATTGAGGGAATATGCCTGTCGATCGACTGCACTTCAGGAAACGGCACTGCACGAAGCCTTAAGCTTGCTTCAACTGATACTTATGAAGGATTCAGCAGGAATGGAGAAGCCTCAGGTGAAACTACCGTCGTCTGGACAACAGATTACATTGATCTCTCAGACATAAAAACAGGTTCCGTAACGGGAACAGTTGAAGTATTCGATAAATCAGGACTTCTCGGATCTGCAACACCGCTTTTCATGATTGATAATGACGGCCCTGACATCAATATAACAAGTCCGTCATCTTCTGATCAGCTTACGGGTGAGATTACTTTCAGCGGAACTTCAACGGATGAAGGAAGTGCCGGAACATACATAACTGCATGGGCGGTCCCGGACCTTGTTCAGGCCGGATATTCTGATGATGACCTGGCAGCTGCTGCGGGAATTACATGGAACCAGGAACTTGACGGTGAATCTTCAGTTACCGTATGGAAATTCAAGGTTTCTCCTGAAACCCTTTCACAGTATGACACTGAGGAATATACATCGCAGATAGTATCAGGCGTTTATACGCTTCCGTTCTATGTCCTTGCAGAGGATGCACTCGGCAACCGCACTGTTAAGAGAAACTTTACGTTCAAGCATAATCCTGACGGAGACAGGCCTGTAACGGAAATTCTGTATCCGGATGATTCAAGCTATTCTCCGGGAACAGATTATGTAACTCTAGGCGGTGCAATCCGCGTTACGGGAACTTCATTCATCCCGTCAAATACGACTACCGCAGGATCTGTCTATCTGCAGGTAATCCGCGGAACGAAGAATAAGAGTGAAGGCGGAACTTACACTGAAAGTCCGGCATACGTTTCTGCACTCGAATATGAAGGCAGCAGAAGCTATGAGGTATCTGATGCTTCTCAGGCAGCCTCTTACCTCGGACTTGCGGCACTCACTTTCCCGGAAGGCGATGATGATTCTTCATGGTGGGGAATCAGGGCAAACAGTACGACTTCATGGAACCTCATCATCAACAAAGACAATGAAATGAATCCGCCTGAAAACGAGATTACGTACATTGCAATCCGCGCATGCGGCGTTAATGCATTCGGAAAGGTCGGAGCATGGAGCAGCTGGTATTACATCAATATTGATGATACGGCTCCTTCAGCATCGGTATCCCTGAGACAGTATGATGCAGACATTTCTGCGGATGCTGATTCTTACATAGACGTTGCAACTGCTTCTGCAAGCAAGGAATATACTTCAGACATTTACCTCAAGGGCGACTGGTATCTTACCATTAAGATTCATGATGAAACGGAGCTTGAATCATTCGCAGTCAAAAAGGATGGAGCTGCACTCTCTGAAGGAGGCGGATATTATGCAAGTACGCTCATTACGGGAAGTGACGGCAAGGAAAAGACACAGTACCTGTTTATTCCAGTCGACAAGACAAATTCAAAGGTAACTTATTCCGTAAACGTATCTGACAGCCAGCATACGATTACAAACATATATACGCTCAACATCGACAATACGGCTCCTGAGATTGAATACGTATACAAGGGTTCAAGCTATAATGCACAGAATGTACTCAAAAAGAATACTGCAAATGCAACTGCAGATTCAAACTACGTATATACACTGGGCGGAACCGTAAAGGAAGAAGCTTCGGGCTTTGACCGGCTTGTATTCTATTATGTCCGTGCAAATGCAGTTGACGGAAAGACTTACACGACTGAAGCCCTGCTTGATCCGCTTGCAGCATCAGATTCCAAGGCACTTCTTTCAGGTCTTACGCCGCGCCCTGTAAGGCAGGGAAGCAGTGAATATTACCTGTACTCAAAGCAGATTGAAGGTCAGATCGGAAGGGACGGAAGAATCTTCACTGCATCTGATGAAACGGAAATCTCTGGAAACGTTCATATACGTGAAGGCGGACTCATAGAAGTCGGCGGACTCCTGCGCCGTATTAATTCAATCAGCGGCGGAACCGTAACCTTTGATACGGATACGGGATATGCCTCAGGAACGGCAGTAACTGCTTATTTCCCTTATGCACAGGTTGTTGATAACACTGCAACGGAAAGCACTCTGAGTACAAGTGCAAATCCGTTTACGTTCAGGAATAATTCCGATGACGGAGATACAATGCCGGAAACCCTTACTGGATCAAAGAGCATCGGCTACACATGGGACACAACGATACATTCGTCAAATATCAGTGACGGCCCGTGTGCCCTGGTTGTACTCGCATTCGATAAGGCCGGAAACGTAAGCGGTGAAGTTTATCCGGTTTCAGTTGAAAACTCTGCTCCGCGTCTTGCAAAGGTATTCTTTGGAACTGACCTTAACTCAAGCGGAACCTGGACTGCAAATGAATTTGAAGCCTATGATGTTTACACTGCATCTGCTTCTCATGGAATCCAGACCACTGAAGTAAAGGATAAACAGGAAATTTCTACCGTAGATTACGGAAGACCGTTCACCGTCAAGGACAGGCTTGCCGTAGCGGCTGAAATCGTCGGCGGAAACGGCAGCATAATGATGGTATACAAAAACGATGCTTCATCAACTGATTTTGTGACTGCAGCTGCGGGTGTAACTGCTGCTTCTGACGATACAATCGCAGCTGTTGTGAGCGGAGAAAGAATCGGAACCGTAAACTACAGGAATGCAGACGTTCCGACCTCTTTAATCGGATATGTTCTTGCAAATTATCAGGTCGCAGGCGTATCAGGTGACAATGCACTGACGGAAAGCAATGACGGAACCGGTAAAAAAGCATCGTTCACCTTCTGGGACAGCACTGATGAATTTATTCAGGGTTCAACAAGCCAGAACTGTGTACTTTATGTAGATGACTTTACCGTTGATATCACTGATTCAGTACCGCCGAGAGTCGCAGTTAATCCTTTCTACTGGGAAAGCGCAAAGGTAAACAGCCTCTATGGAAACAGCATGAATAACGGTCACATTGAACTTGAAAGTGACCTTGCAGGAACTCAGGCCGCTGCTGACTACGGAACTGATCCTAAGGTTTCCGGAAAAGTAACGTTTACGGGAACGGCATATGATGATCATGCGATAAAGGAACTGCGCTTTTCACTCCTCAATAAAAACGGAACTGCGCTTGCAGGATTTAATTCCGTGCTCCTGGCACAATACGATCCGTCTTCAACTGCCAGTGCTTATGTAGCAAACGGCGGATGGAGTGCACTGAGCGGAAACAGCGGAGCCTCACTTGCTGACGGCGGAAGCTTTGAATGGACAATTACTGCAGCAGCAGACAGCGCCGAAACTGTAACAGGCTGGTATGATGATACCTGTTATCTCGGACAGAAAGGACATAAGGTTTACTGGACAGTAAGCATCGATACTTCAAAAATACCGGATGCAGCTGGAAAAGACATCTCGTTCAGACTTGTTGCAAAAGACCTTTCTTCAGGAAGTTCAGCAGCATCTGACGTAACATCAGCTGTGCCGGGAAAAACATATATTGATGCAAAGATAAATCATGTTCCTTCATATAAGGTGGATGTAGTTCCGTATATCCGTAAGGTAACGACAGGACTGTCTTCAATGAAAAAGAAAAATCCGACCGTTTACTCACGTACTGCGCTCGGTCATTATTCCGTAAGGAGTGATGAGACTGTAACCCTTGAAGGCTTTAACCTCAATTCAGCCGGAGACTCACTGATTGCCCTTGATATATCAGGACTGGCCGGTTCCGGAGCATATAACGTGACTGTCAACGGAGTATCTTCACTTAATAACATGAACAGCTCAGATGCATGCGGTTCGTATGAAGAAACAACGGACAGCGTTACCGGAGATTATGCAGTTTACTCAAATTACTACAACCGACAGCCGAATAACGACAACAACAATCTCCTTACTGATGATGTCTGGTTTGATGTATGGGAAATCCACAGTGATGCTGCAGTTCCGATCAGCGGAAAGATTGAACAGCCGGTAATGAAAATTAATCCTAAAACCGGTCAGCTTGGTTTTGCCTTTGTAAACGGACCTCTGTACTTCAGTATGGGCGGCGGATCTGATCATGGAGAAACTTCTTATGATTACTGGATGGGAAGCTTTGACTTCTTTACATCTGTAGGCTTTGCCTATGACAGCCTCGGACATTCTTATGGAGTTGCTGCCGGTGGTGATATCAACAGTGCCGCAGCAGATAAATTCCAGTTTATGACAAGCCGGTGGGGACATGCAGGCCGTTTCCAGCAGGGATCTTACAGCGGGTTAAATTATATAGATAGTTCAAGACCTTCTGCTTCATCTTTAAGACTTGAATCAATAGGTATGACAGGAACAAAAAACGGAGGTTCTACAAAGAATTTCGACAAGCAGAGAATAAAGTCTCCGTCTTTTGCAACTTCAGTTCATGATGATGTTACAAATATTTATCTTGCATACTATGATGCCATGAATGATGAAATCCGCTTTAAGGCCGGAGATTCTGATCATTTGAATGGTATTGATGTGACTATTACTGAATCAGATAAATATTATGAGATAACATCTTTTGATAATGGCGGTGACACGACTCAAAACTTATTTGCCCATTACGATTCTACAAGTACAGGTAAACTTGCTGATAATAAGTATGTTACTCTTTATGCATCTGATAAAACTACGCCGATAAATCCTGGAAAGGTTTATAAAGTTCAGGGTTCAGGTAACGATGGAACTGACTGCTGGTTCAGGCTTGAAGAAGTTAAGTTAGATGCTTATAAAACTAACTATAATGAAGGCCTTAAAACTACGAATCAGGGATACTATCCTGCTGCAGCGGATTTATATGATGTAACATCTGCAGTCGGAACATATGTCAGGGTTTGTACAATATCAAAGAAATCCTTAACCAGCAGCTTTATCGATTATGATGTAAGTAACGGATTGTATTCATACCGTCACGACACCGTCAGCATGCTTGCGGGCAGTACGACTGATACAGGTGTAAATGCCGGTGAATATGTTTCAATCGGAGTTGTACCTGGTTCAACTGCAGCAGATGATGTTGTTGTTGCCTGCTGGTATGATTCGACGGAACGTGTCCTGCGCTATGCATATAATACGACTCCGATGACCAACCGGAACGGCACGACCGACGGTTCGGGATGGACGTATGCTGCAAACCCTGTCTTTAGTGATGATATGGAGAATGCCGGTGAATACTGTCAGCTTGCAGTAGATGCAAAGGGCGGAATCCACATTGCAGCCTATGACGGTTCAAGCTGTGACCTGGTCTATGCCTATCTTTCATCTTATGATGCAGAACCACAGACCTGTGTCGTAGATTCAAGCGGTGTTGTTGGTTCAAACATTACAATTGATGTTGCCCTTACAGAAAGCGGTGATAATGGAAAACCGGTTCCGAGAATCGGATATTATGCAACTTCCTGCGTAAGGCCAAAAATAGCGTGGCTTGCAGATACTTCATCACAGACTCCTGCAGGTTCAGAAGATGATACGTTTACCGGAAAATGGGAATGTTCCGTAATTCCGACAACCAGTAACGTAACGCTTCAGAGCAACCAGTACAACAAGATGAACGTCGGGGTATGGAAGAATTCTGCCGGTGTTATTACAAGTTCAGATGACTCAACAGCATTTACTGATTACGGCAAAACATCTGCAGATAACACTTATACAAATACAGCGAACAGCTATAATTCCGTATCACACGGTCTTGTCTGGGGTAACGGCACTTCTAACGCAGTCATGGGCTATGCGATTAAGGTAGATTCAACTACCGATCACATAGAAACTGCACAGATGAAGTAAAAATACCCTTACGGGGCGGCTGTTTTATAAGAAAATTCTAAATTTGGCGCTATATGGGGGAAAGAATTTTGCTTTTCTCCATATAACGTGATATTATCCCCTTAAACCTATACATCGTTGTAGATATAAGCCGTGTAATTCGGCTGTATCAGTAAAATTCTTCAGTTGTGATCATATTCTGCCGATAATGGCATGAGGTTTAAAAAACTTTTTAAACAGAACAGGAGCTAATTATGAAAAATTTATTCAGATCACTCTTTATTTCAATTGTAACGATATCAGTACTTATGACCGGAGGTTCGTGCGAAATCGGTCTCGGTTCTTCCGTAGATACTGAAGCTCCAAAACTGGCCATTGATTATCCTCAGTCAGGTGCACATGTACGTAATAAATTCCTTCTGTCAGGTACATGGAATGATGATAAGGCAGTCAGCGGAATAGACATTGAGGTCTGTAAAAAGGTTCTGGTAACTGCTTCAGATGGAACACAGACTACGCAGATTACAAGCGTTTATTCTTCAGAAGCATCTGTAAATGATAACGGACGCTGGTCAATTAATTTAAACGAATACGATGAAGAAAAATATACTGACTATAACGGCTGGCAGTTCGGTGACGGTGAATATATTCTTTATGCAACAGCCCGCGATGCTGCCGGACATTCTTCAGACAGAAGTGAAAGGGGAATCTATATTGATAACTCAGCTCCTGTTCTTCTTCTTACAAAGCCTGCTACTTCAGGAAGCGATAACGATAAGGAAACTTACGGCCAGATAGTTCAGCTGACTGGTAATTTCTATGATTACAGTGGAAATTTAAGCAGCCTTAAAGTTGATTTTTACGATAAAAACGGCACAAAACTTCATGAAAGTACATATTCAAACATTACAAGCATGGATAATTCAAATCCGCTGACTATTGCAAGATATTTTTCTGAAAGCTCAGGCGGACGTACGGAATATGCAGATCTTTACAATGCATATAAGGCTCTTGTCGGTGAGTCAGTTCTTGAGTCTTTTGAAAACGGCGCAGATGTTGAAGACATTCAGGTTTATTTCAGCGTAACGGCTTATGACGAAGCAAAAACATATGATAACCTGAAAAATACCGACGGAAGCGGGGAAGGTAACGCAACTACCGTTTATTACCGCGGAACTGCTTCCATGTCAAACCTGACTACAGGAGACGGTGCAATTCAGAATTTCACACTTTCTGATTTTGCTGCCTATAAAAACCGTACCACTACAAAATGGGATACATATAAGGATTCAATTGACAGCGTAAGCAATGCTGCAAGAAGCTGGTCAACCTCTGACGATACAATTACAAACGTTACCAATGATGACTCGACAGGTGATCAGAACGTTTACCTTACTTTTGTAATCAATCCTAACAACAATCCTACATTCAGCGTAGGCGGATATGAAGTTGTTTCAACTCAGACTGCAGCTGCCGACACGGATACCTATTCAACAGGCGGATATAAAAAGGTTTACAGCGGAGCTCCGGTTCCTGTAACCGTAAGTGTTGGTCTTGATAACAAGAATATCAGCACAAGCAGCGTAAGCATTTACCGTGTAGACAGGACTGTCTATACGGGTACCATTACCTCTGACATGTTTACAGGTACTGCAGGACTGGCAAATTATAATGCAGGCGTATTTGAACTTGCATGGACCTGGAATGCAGACGTTAAAAACGAATTTGCTGACTGGGGAATGGACGTAAGCAGCATTTACCAGCAGACTAGTACGGAAGCAAATGTTTCTTCACTTACAAAGCAACTTTCCGTAAGTTCATTTACAAGCGGGCACGACTATTTGTTCTATGTTGTTGCTCAGGATATCGCCGGCAATCAGGCTGTAAGCGTTAACAGATATGGATACGGTTTCTGCGGAACTACTTCAGTCTCTGCTCCGATTATTACTGTAACTTCGGGCAACCGTCTTAATGATGTTGTAAATGAAGCTGTATTTAAGGGAACAGGAGCTGCTTCTTTAAGTGACGTGCTTTATGTTGCAGGTACAATCAGTTCACAGCAGGAACTGAATACTCTTACAGCTACCCTTACAGTAACGGATTCAGCTGATTCATCATCAACTCTCTCTAAGAATTATGATATAACGATAAACACAGGTGCAGCACCTGATTATTCATCAGACTACACCTCAAATTACTGTTACCAGACAACTCCAGACGGAACTACTCCGATTAGTTACAGCTGGCGCTTTACTTCTGCTTCAGCCGGAAATGACTTTGCATCTGTAATCGCTTCAGGAAGTTATGACGTTTCCCTTATCATTACGGCAAATAACGGAGCTTCTTCTACTTTCCAGAGAACCTTTACACTGGATACTCAGGATCCTGTTCCTGAACTTTCAGAACTTACTCTGGCAGCAGAAGATACAGATGACGACGATAAGGGTTTCTGGTGGGTAAATCCTAAAAAGGCATTAACCATTACAGGTCTTGTTACAGATAACAAAGCAACAGCAAAAACCTGTGTAAGCTGGATTAAACTTGTTGCCATGTCAGATGCAAGCACAGAAGTTTCTTCTACTGCAAGCGGAGATATATATACAAGTCCAACACAGACAGATGTAAATAAATGGACATTTACTATACCTGCCTCGACAATTAAGTCCACCTATTATGGTGCAAAGCTTTATATTTATTCTAAGGATACTGCCGGTAACACTGGCTGTCTTGAAGAAACTCTTGTTTTCGATACAACAGCCCCTAAAGGACTGCATGCCCTTGACGGAAAAAATAAAGACATTTATTTCCGCATTGGTTCATACAATAATGATGACATTTCTTCAGATAATGCTTTATGGAATAACAATCTGGATACAGATGTCGGTGGTAAATATCAGGAAAATACCTATGGTAACAGTACAACAATAAAAATCCGCGGAAACTTTGAAGAAGAAGAAAGCGGATTAAGTATGATTTACTATAAAGTTGTTCAGTCCCCTACCGCCCTTGAATACGATGAGTTAAAAAATCAGGCCGAAAACTTTTATGCTAACTATAATAGTGCTGCTGAATATACAGGCTACTTTACACCTCTTTCTTCCGCAGAAACAAAACGTGTATTCTATACAGCAATTACCGGAAGAAATGATGGAAAAATTCCTTTAAAATATCTTGATGAAGAAGGTAATATCCAGACTTCATCCACAGAATATATAATTTCTTCAACAAGCAAAGTTGGTTCAAAGTATTATACAAATATTGATTCAAATTTTAACTCTGTAATTTCAGGCTTTAGTGCAAGCGGTACAAACTATCTTATTCTTGTTGCAGAAGATAAGGTTGGAAATGCATCTCTTGATAAAGTAATAGCAAGTGGTCCAAGTGGTGACACAGTATACTACAACGCATCAATAAATGTAGACCAGGAAAGTCCATTGCTTGCCTGCAGTTCTCATAATGGACAGGAATTTACAAATGGTGTTTCTGAAATTTCAGTAAACGGTAGCTTCGAAGATCTTCCAGACACTTCTTGTGCCGGAGTAAAAGAAGTGTCACTAACAGTTAATGGAGAAAGCATCTCTGCTACTCTTACACCTGTAAGTACAGATGACTACTCTTCAGGAAGCTGGAGTGCAACAATAGATGCCGAAACTGTAGCGAAATTTACACAAGGAAAAACCTATAATGTAAATGCAACAGTAACAGATTATGCAGGAAACTCAAGTGCTTCTACAATCTTTACCCTTAAATTTGATACAGAAGCTCCTGTAGTAAGTATTACCACACCATCAACTTCTGCATCCTTAAATGGAAAAATGTCTCTTACAGGAAGTGTAACTTATGAAGACTCAGCTCCTGTAAAACTTGAGCTTTATGCTTCAAAAACAGTTCCTGCCAATGGAGACTTATTAACAAATACATCAAAATATACAAAGATTGGTACTATTACAGATGCTTCAAAAATCTACAGCTGGTCTTTTGCAAATATAAATACCTACGATCTTACCAGTGTAGCATCTGCTCCTACAACAGCAGACCTCTACTTTGTTCCAGTTGTAACAGATACAGCAGGAAATACAAATACTTATAATCTTACAAGCAAAAAGAACGAATTTACAAAAAACACCAACTACTTTAAGTATACAGTAGATATGGATACAGACCGCCCTGTTGTAAAGGTAACTAACCTTTCAATCATAGACGGTGCATATATCTTAAAGAATGGTGAAAATGCAAAACTTGAAGGAAGCATAAGCGATGATGATTCTACAAGCGAAAATGTCGTAAAAACCTTCATTGCTACAACTTCACAGCTTACTTCAACTACAAATGTAACAAGTACAAGTGACAATTCTACTGGAATTGTAACCAGCAAACTTAGAGTTGGAACAAGTAGTCCTGCAATTTACGACATAACAACCTTTAATCCTGCAACCGGTGAATGGACATTCACCCCAGCCGATACTTCAGATGGTTCAAAAACAATAAACTTCTATATTGTTGATAATGAAGATACTGTTTTCTATACAGGAAATAAGAATACAGTCTCAACAACAGACTATTATTATAAGTCTCCTTATTTCCAGTTTAAATCAAGCGCCAAGGAAAGCAACACAGCCGCAATTTCTTACAAGAGTGACGCAACTGCTCCTGTTGTAAGTGCCCAGTTACAGGCTTACAAGGATGCAGAAGGAACTTCAGCTGTGGGAGACCAGGTAAGTCCAAGTGCAAGTGTAAATGCTGGAGGAAGCGAAAAGGGCTATGTTAAGTTTACAATTACAGGAAGTGATGCAAACGGTATAGACGGCTTCCGCTTAACCTTAAACTATATAAAGGCTGATGATGGAAAAGAAAAACAGATAAAGCTTACCTCTAAAGATGACTGGGCAACAGATGGTTTCTATACAATGGGAAGCACAAATGATGATGGAACCGAATGGACAACAGATACTATAGACCTTTCTGCAATGCAGACAGGTCCAATTACAGGAAGCATAGATGTTTATGATAAATCAGGTTTACTTGGAAACTCTTCTATAATTTTCAATGTTGATAACACAGCTCCAACTGTAGCCTTTACAAATCCTTCTTCTACAGAAGAACTGACAGGTGATATTACCTTTGGAGGAACCTCTACAGACACAGGTAATGCCGGAACAAGTACCACAGCATGGCTTATTCCTTCTGCAACACAAAGAGCAATGGATGATGAAAGTCTTGCAGCAGCTGTAGATGGAGAAGAAAAATCTATATGGAAGGACACTTTAGATGCAAATAAATCTGTAAGTGTATGGGCCTTTACCCTTAATTCTGCAAGGCTTGCTGCCTATGACAATGATACTTATGCAACAAGTACAGTAAACAAAATCTATACTTTACCATTCTATATTAAGACTACAGATGCCTTTGGAAATACAAAAATTGACCGTACATTTACCTTTAAGCACAACCCTAATGCAGACCGTCCAAGGACAGAAATTTCTTATCCTAACGACAAAAACTACGGAACAGATACTAATGGTAACCCAGTTGAATGGGTAACCTTAGGTGGAGCAATCCGAATCTCTGGCTCTGCAATCATTCCTTCTAATACTACAACTGTAGACTCTGTATATTTACAGATAGTAAATGGAAGCGGAAATCTTGATGAAGATGATGAAGATATTTCAGATAAGTATTCTTTAGATTCTGACTATGCATCTGATGACAAAGGACTTACCGTAATGACAAAGGCAGATGTTCAGACCGCTATTGGAAAAACATTAACCTTTGCTGATGATTTTGCCTGGGGTATTAAAGCAGATAAAACAAGTGCATGGAATTTAACTATTAATGAAAATGGAGAGTTTAACCCTGCTGCAGGAAAACTTACTCACATAGCAATCCGTGCCTGTGCAATTAATGCTGAAGGAAAGGTTGGTACCTGGTCAGACTGGTACTATATCAATATTGATAACACAGCACCAAGCCAGACTGCAAGCCTTTACCAGTTTAAAACTGCTCCAAAAGCAAATGACGTTGCCGCAAGCACTACTCTTGCCACAACAAATATAAAAGCAAGTCAGGAATATGGTGGAAACGAAATCTACCTTAAGGGAGACTGGTACTTAACTGTAAAACTACAGGATGAAAGTGAATTAAGCAACTTCAGCGTTTCAAAGGTTGTAAACGGCACTTCTACTTCACTTACTGCAGGAAGTAATTACTATGCATCAACAAAGAACACAGCAGATTCTAAAGTAACTCAGTACCTCTACATTCCTGTTGATAAATCATCTTCTTCTGTTGATTACACTGTTGTTGTAAAAGACAGTGAACATACAATTACCAGCACCTACTCTCTCTTTATAGACAACACAGCTCCAACTCTTGAATACGTTTACAAGGGATCATCTTTATCAGAAAGCCGGGACAATGTACTGGACGAAGAAAACGACAACACCGTAACAGACTCTAACTACATTTATACTCTTGGTGGTAGAGTTGAAGAAACAGCATCCGGCTTTGAACGTCTTGCCTTCTACTTTGTCCGCGATGATGCAATAGATGAAACAACTTACACCAGCGAAGTTATTCTTGATCCTCTTATTACAAGCGGCACTGCAGATTCTAAAGCAGTAATTACTAATAACCTTTCTGCCCGCCCATTTACCCAGGGATCCGACACCTTCTACCTTTACTCTAAAGAAGTTGCGGGTAAAATCGGTAAAGACAGCTTAGGCTACACCTTTGAACCAACAACCTCTTCTGATATTACAGGCAATAAGCATATCAGAGTGGGAGGTTTAATTGAAGTTGGAGGTCTTTTACGCCGAATCACAGAAATTGATTCAACAAGCGGAAAAATTACCTTTAACACAAGTACAGGTGTAAAAACAGAAACTACTGCAACTGCTTACTTCCCTTATGCACAGGTAGTAGACAATACATCTACAGAAAGTCTTGATTCTCAGAGTGCTAATCCATTCACCTTTAAGAATAATTCAGATGATGGAGACCTTTTACCAGAAACCTTAACAGGTTCTAAGTCTGCAGGCTTCAGCTGGGATGCAACAATCCACTCATCAAATATTCCTGACGGACCATGTTCTCTTGTAGTACTTGCCTTCGATAAAGCCGGAAACGTAAGTGGAAAGACCTACCCTATTAAGGTAGAAAACTCAGCACCTCGTCTTGCAAAAGTCTTCTTTGGAACAGACTTAAACTCAAGCAGCAGCTGGCAGTCAAACGAATTTACCGGCTACGATTTATACAATGCAAATACTACTTATGGAATTGCTACAAGCGGAGTCAAAGAAAAACAGTCAATTGCAACAGCTTCTTATGGTTCAGCCTTTACAATTAAGGACAAACTTGCCGTAGTTGCAGAAATTGTTGGTGGTAACGGCGCTATCACAATGGTATATGGCCGCGGTGCTACTTCAACTGAAGCAGTTCCTTCAAGTGGAACTGGAGCCGGAGCAAGCGCAACTGCAAACGCTACAATAGGAAGCCTTGTATCTTCTGGTAAAATTGGCACTGTAACTTACAACAACGCCGCAACTACAACTTCTCTTAAGGGCTTTACTCTTACAAATGCTCAGCTGGTTGGTACAGTAGATGAGGCAAATGACGGAACAGGAAAGCAGGCTTCCTTTACCTTCTGGGATTCAACAGACGAACTTACACCTGGCGTTAACAGCCAGAA
>DGTU01000021.1 GCA_002394465.1 Treponema sp. UBA4328
CCATCATAAAATAATTATCTTCAGGAATATAAGAGGCCGTTCCGTCTTCATTATTTGCAGGGAATACCGGCATGTTTCTCAGGTCGAGCAGCCAGATATAATCCAGTATACTCTTTGTCTGAAGTGAATAATCCCCGACTAATTTATCCTGCGAAACAGGATGAGTATTGCCTTCCCTGATGATGACTCCGGCTCCACGAAGAACCATTTTTCCAAGATTAAGTTTTGCCATTACATCAAGACGATAATTTGCTTCAGAATACAAATCGTCTCCAAAATCAGTTTCATTTTCAAACGGGCTCCTCATAAAATTACAGAACCACTTAAGTCCTTCACGGCTGTAAAGGCAGGACTCAGCAAGGAAGGCAGCAAGATTCTGTGTTGAAATTACTTCACCGGAGCGTTCAAATGAATATGTGCCGTGAAGGCAGCCGTCAGAAGGATCATATACAGGACCTACGACACAGAGCCGTTCGTTTGAAAAATCAAAGTCACTTCCGCTGTATTTTCTTTCGCCGACAAAATATTTTTCAAGCTGTGATGCTATCTGAAGGCACTGCTTTTTTGCATCTGCAAGATCAAGCTCACGCCTGTTTTTTTCAAGCAGGAGCATATTATCATAATAATAATCCGTGAAAACATATTCCCTGATTCCGTCTTTAAGCGGCTCCCTGACTTTGTTAAGGTCCCAGCATGCCCATGTATTATCAGCTTCTACCGGTTTAAACTCAGGAGAATCTTTTGTCCTTGAATAAAGGGTTCCGTCCTGCATCATAAGCTGTTCACCGGGAAGACCGGTAATTCTCTTTACAAGCGGATCTGCAATCGGTTTACCCTTTTCATCAACATTAAGGTTCACGGTCGTGAGCGAACACATGTATACAATCTGGCTTATGAATGTACGGACTTCTGATTTTCTGTCATTTTCATAATGGGGATTTCTAAATACAACGATGTCACCCCTGTCATACGAATTAACATAAGGGAGGCCTATTTCACTAAGGGGAAATTTCGGGCCGCTTGCAGTCTTGAATACAACTACCCTGTCACCGATTAAAAATTCCGGCACCATCGATTCAGACGGAATTTCATAAAGCTGAACGATAAAAATGTTTATGAGAAGAACCATGAACACGGCCTGAACAAGGGCATCAATCCAGCTTAATACTTCAAAACAGATTTTTCTTATAAAGTTATTTCCTGAAGTTTTCTTTCCGAGAACCGAAGCCCATTCAGGAGAAATTTTATTTACCCGCCTTGGATTTATAAAGTAAAGGATTACAAGTCCGCATGCTGAAAAGGCACACCACAAAAGAACGCTTATAAGGTCAACAAAATAAGGAGTTCCGTTCTCACCTGCCCGTCTCAATACAAATGCTACAAGAAAAACATACGGTGCATACTGCAGGAACAGCCTCAGGGCCTTAATTGCAGAAGTATTTTTTTCTATGAAAACCTTCTTGAGTGCAAAAAAGAAAAAAAGTGCCGTAAAGAGAGCACACAGCGGGAAGGCTGTCAGGGAAACATCGGCATTAAACGAAAGCGTAAAAATCGAAAAAAGTATATAGAGCGCAATGCAGCTCATGCTCAGGTTAAGGATTTTTTTTGTGTTCATGATTTAATTCTAGCAGAAAAATTATCCCTTAACAATTACGCCGCATTTTCTGTATAATAAAACATATGGAAAATTTTGATTTTTTTGAATTCAGCGGTGACAATATCGCAGAAAAATTAGCATACGATGCCTTCGCAAGGCTCTCGTTTACCTTTACAAAAGAACATCTTGAAAAAATTCTTGAAGCATATAATTCACCGGACGCCTCGGACAACGACAGGTATGTCTGTGCCTGCATCCTCAAAAATGCCGTCATTGCATCAAAGGGAATCTACCCGCTTTGCCAGGACACGGGAATTGCAAATATTTTCGGCTGGACGAAGAGCAAAATTGAATTTACCAGCGCATACAGCGGTCTCAGAAAAGGCACTGAAAAAGTCTATGAAGACAAAAAACTCCGTTTTTCCACAAGCTGTCCGAAAAATTTCTGGGAAGAATACGATCCAAAAAACAACATGCCGCCTCAGATTTCAGTTTTCAGCGGAGACTGTTCCCTTGCACCCCTTCCGCCATTTGTAAGCCGTTCACCTGAAAATTCAGTTTCATTTATTTTCTGCGCAAAGGGCGGCGGCTCTTCAAACAAAACCACATTCATTCAGGGAACAAAAGCTTACCTGACGAAAGAAAAAATGAGTTCACTCATTAAAGAAGAACTGTCACACTTCGGAACAAGTGCCTGCCCTCCATACACAATTGCAATGGTTGCAGGAGGCTTAAGTCCTGAACAGAACCTTCTTACAGTAAAGCTTGCTACGACCGGAGCATATGACGACCTGACTTACGAACCGAACGACACTGCATTCAGGGACAGGGAACTTGAAGAACTTGTAATGAAAACAGCTTCTGAAACCGGATTCGGAGCTCAGTTCGGTGGAACACAGTTCGCCGTCAACGCAGTTGTAATCCGCCTCAGCCGTCACGGAGCAAGCTGTCCGATCTCATTTGGCGTAAGCTGCTCTGCACACCGGAACCTCAAGGCCGTCCTGACAGAAAAAGGCTTTTATCTTGAAAAAACGGTTTCAGATCCGATGAAGATTAAGGGAATCGAAAAGGCAGTTTCTTCCCTGGACGACAATAAAGACTCTTCTGACGTTCATATAAATACTGACAGCGGAATTAAAGCTGTTCTTGAAGCTCTTAAAAACCTCAGGCCCGGCAACAGGATTCTTTTGAGCGGAAACATTCTTGTAGCCCGCGATCAGGCACATGCCCGCTGGAAGCAGATGATTGACGGAGGAAAGGAACTTCCCGAATACTGCACAAAATATCCGGTCTGTTACGCAGGACCTGCACGAACTCCTGAAGGAAAGGTTATCGGAAGCTTTGGTCCGACAACAGCAGGCCGCATGGATTCCTATGCCGATATGCTTATGAGCCGCGGAGCTGCTCTTGTAACGCTCGCGAAAGGAAACCGCTCCGAATACTGGAGAGACTCCTGCCGCAAATACGGCGCATTTTACCTTGGAACTCCAGGCGGTATAGCAGCCCTGATTGCAAGCGACTACATACGCGAACAGAAAATAATTGATTTTGAAGACCTCGGCATGGAAGCAGTACGCCTCGTAAAGGTAGAAAATCTTCCGTGTTTTGTAATTACTGACTGTAACGGAAATGACTTTTATGCAGGGGATGCACTAAATGGAAAATAAAGTCTATGATGAAAAAGCAGCCCTTGAAATGGTAGACAATGATTCAGAGCTGCTTTCAATTCTGCTTAATTCATTTCTTGAAACGGAATTCGACATAAAACAGCTTGTAAAGCTTATCAATGAAAAAAAATACGAAGAAGCTGCTTCATATACACACCGCGTTAAGGGAGCCGGAAGGCAGATTGCAGCGGTAAAGCTTGCTTCCGCCGGACAGAAAGTTGAAGACGTTCTGAGGAAAAAGACAACAGGCGACCTCAAATTACTTCTTACAGAATTAAATCACTCGTATACAGAAACCGTTACTGAGATAAAAAAGCACGTGTAAAATTATCCCTTATCTGATTCATAAAATCTTCCTCCGGGACTTCCCTCAATTCACAGGCCTTTTTATATACATCAATAATCTGTTCAGGATATGTCTGCGTTTCATCCTTTAAAGTCTGATACGGAGCATCAGTTTCGAGAAGAAGTCTTGTAATATCGATTTTTGAAGCACATTCGAGGGCAGATTTTTTGCCGTTTAGAAGCGGCTTTCCGAAACTGAAATATGCATTTACGCCTTTTTTAAGGAATGAAAGGGCTTCTGTCATGGTTCCGCCGTATGAATGAAAAACAACAGCCTTTATCTTTTTGAGTTCACGTATTTTCTTAAACAGAAGGTCAGCAGCTTTTCTTGAGTGAATGACCAGAGGAAGTGAATACGTATGAGCACATTCAAGCTGAAAGTCAAACGCCCTTTCCTGCTCATCCAGCTTCGAACGGAAGTCTTGAGTGAATAAATCATATCCGCATTCGCCTACTGCATGGATTTTCTTTTCACGGGCAAGAGTTTCAAGATATTCGGCTTCTTTCATGTCAGGATTCTGCGGATGAATGCCATATGAGAGAAGGATTCCTGACGGACGGTTTTCAAGAGTGATAAATTCTTCCCGCGTAAAACATGAAGAACAGCACATATATTCATAATCCGTAAGGTTAACGGGCAAGGAACAGTGAGAAAGATGAATATGAGCATCGCAAAAACAGTTTTTTTTCATTTTTTTTCTAAACTCTTTTTACAGTATACCGAAAATTATAATGTAAGGCACCGATTGTTCGGTGGGGTTAATGTGAAACTTTTCATAAAAAAGGAGAAACAAAATGGGAACTTACACACTTAAAAGCTACGGCTCGGATTCAGACTACATGACAATCGAACGCGAAATGGACGACGGATATGTTGTTCGCATTGTACGCGATAAAGACGGATACGACGATGTTACAACAGATTTTATTAGCAAGGCATTGTTCGATTCATGTGTAAGAACCGGTTACCTGACAAAAATTGCTGAAAAACAGGCCGTAACTGCATAATATCAGACAGCCATTCACAAAGACCGCATCTGCGGTCTTTTTTTATTTATCAAGGGCCTCACGGCACAGTTCGATTGCCTTTTCTGCCCTTTCTTCTGCATCCATAATTTCCGGAAGCCAGTGTATTTTTACTCCTTTCTTTTCCATTCCGCGGAACCAGGTTTCCTGCCGCTTTGCGAACTGACCGATTGCAAGATTCAGCAGCGTATATAATTCATCTTTTGATGCGATTTTGCCCTGAAGATATTCACTTACAAAGCGGTATTCAAGTCCAAGGCTTTCAAGTCTTTCAAACGAAGCCCCATTTTCATGAAGTCCTTCAACTTCTTCAATCAGACCTTCTTCAAGACGGGCTTTAAGTCTTTTTGAAATCCTTTCGCGCACAAGTGAACGCTCAAGAGTAGTTCCGATTACAAATGGCCTTACTTCAGGCTTATTACGCTCAAATTCTTCTTTAAGTTTCCGGTATCCTTCACTTTTTCTGAAACGGTTTATTACAATTGCCTTTACAATCCGATCCTTATCACCGAATTCACTTGTATTATGAAGTTTTTCTTTTTCTGAAATGAGAATGGATTTGAGTTCATCATAAGATTTTGTAAGGAGTTCATTTTCCATTTCAGTGTTTTCAGGAATTTCAATCATGTCATAGTTACGGAGAATTGAATCAACATACATTCCGGTTCCGCCGACACAGACAGGCAGCTTTTTCCTTGCAATACAATCCGAAAATGCCGAATAAAAATCCTTCTGAAAATCAAACAGGCTGTATTCATGAGAAAGGTCGGTTACATCGATGATGTGATACGGAATCTGTTTCCCCTGATAATTATATTCACACAGATCCTTTCCGCTTCCGATATCAAGTCCTTTGTAAACCTGTCTTGAATCTGCGCTGAGGATTTCCCCGTTAAAGGAATGAGCAATGCGTACGCCGACCGCAGTTTTTCCTACAGCAGTCGGTCCGATTACAAAGATACAGTTATATGACACAATCAGTTTACCCTGCAAACCGCACACTTAAGGTATTCAGACTTAGGATACCCCAGAAGAACAGGATGATCAGGTCCTGCACCGCGTTTTTCAAGTACCTGTACCCTTTTCCTTGAATCCTCGGCAGCTTTCATAATCATTCCGTAGAAATGCTCGGAATCAAAGAAATATGAGCACGAACATGTAACAAGTATTCCGTCAGGATTAAGGAGCCTCATTGCACGGAGGTTTATTTCCTTGTAACCGCCGTATGCTTTTGAAATATTTTTTGCGGATTTTGTAAAGGCCGGAGGATCAAGAATGATAACGTCAAATTTCTCTCCTGATGCTTCATATTCCTTAAGGAGATCAAAAACATCAGCACAGACAGCCTTCATCTTAAGGCCGGCATCATTCAGTTCAATGTTACGGTTAACAAGTGCAACGGCTTCTTCAGATATATCAACGCTAATAACCTGCTTAGCTCCGCCCTTAAAGGCATTAAGTCCGAAAGCTCCTGTATGAGTAAAGGTATCAAGAACACGTTTTCCCTGACAAAGCTTTGAAACAAAGGCACGGTTAAATTTCTGGTCAAGGAAGTATCCGGTTTTCTGTCCGTTAATAATGTCAACTTCAAGGAGGACATCATTTTCCCTGATCGTTATTATTCCGTCATGAGAACCTGTAATCCAGCCGCATTTAAGTTCCATTCCTTCTTTTTCGCGTGAAGGAGAATCACTTTTTTCGTAAATTCCGGAAGGCCTTACGACAGTCTCAAGCGCTTCAATAATTTCTTTTCTGAAAACCTCGCAGCTTAAAGTAGAAAACTGAACTACAAGATAAATGTTTTTCTTAACGTCAAAATACCGCTCAACAATAAGTCCAGGAATAAAATCAGCTTCACCATAAACAAGCCTGTAGGAATCTTTCATATTGTAGTAAAGCTTTCTCAGGTCATATGCCTTCTGGATTTTGTTAAGGTAAAAAGCCTTTGTATCATTAAGAATCTGATCTGCATGTTCAGTACCGATAATTCTTACGGTAATCTTTGACTTACGGTTAATAACACCGCTTCCAAGGAATCCGCCTGCAGCTGCAAAAACTTCAACCAGGCTTCCGTCAGCAACATCAGCATCCATAAGTGAAGCCTGCTTAACTCCTGAACCGTCAGAGCTTTCATATTTTACATAAGCAATTTCATTGTCAAAAACCCACGGAAAGCCCTGTCTTACTTCTTTTTCTTCCCTGGGATTTAAAAATATTCTAGGTATCATACTCATAAAAAAATGACGGACCCCATGACTGAAGTCCGTCTGAAATTAAAATCAGTTTAAATTACTCTTCTGCTTTTTTTTCTTTAGCTTCTTTAACAAGAAGAACTGTAACAGCAAGAGCACCAAGTCCGAGAATCAGATAGATGAATCTGATTGCAAATGAACCTACGAAAAGAAGGTCACTGCAGAAGAATGTGATAAGCATAACTGCTCCAAAGAGGAAGTTAGCAATTACATTGAGCTGCCAGAACTTAACGAACAGTGCGAGGAGAACAACAACGATGAAGAGAATCATGATGTAGAGGAAGAACCTTACTTCATTGTTGATGAAGTAGTTGTACCACTCGATGAAGATATCGTCATCGTTAATCATTTCCTTGTATTCATCACCTGTAAGCTGTACTTCTACGAGACCAGATTTTTTCATTTCTTCGATCTGTGCTTCAATTTCAGCCTGTGATTTAAGTTCTTCTTCATTTTCTGTTGTATAGTCTTCGATTGAAGCTTCATTGTGCTTGTAGTTTGCATTAAGCTCGATGATTTCGCTGAGTGCATTACCGCTTGAAATCTTATTTTCATAGAATGAAAGGTTTGCACCTACAGATTTAGCAGTTGCAGATTCAGTTACATAAAGCTGTACGTTTTCTTTAACGGCATTATTGATTTCATCAAGGGCATCACCGTCAACATCTTCAGTAATAACTGAGAGCTTTTTAAGTTTAGCAATGTCAGCAGCAAGTCCCTTGTTCTGTGCAGTTACTTCCTTGATTGCAGCGTTGTTTTCTTTTACGGTTGCTTTTGATTCGAAAAGATTCTTTACGAGCTCAAGATATGCCATTGAGTTTTCATACAGTGTTGAAGAAGTTCTTTTTGCTTCAAAAGCATCTACGAAAGACTTGAATTCTTCTTCAGCAGCTTCATATGCAGCCTTAGACTCTTCTTCAAATTCTTTGTATGCAAGGTCATATTCACCCTTGTTCTTTCCTGTCATTCCGCGTTCCTGGAGTTTTGCACTGATGATTGCAGCGAAATCTTCACCGTACTTTGGAGATGATACGAGTTCAAGGATGTGAGGTCCAACTTCAGCATCCCTTGAAGCAGTTACCTTATCAAGGAATACTTTGTAAACATCAAGTCTTGCTTCAGGAGCAAGGTAGATAATCTTTGCAATTTCATCAGCTGATGCAGCGAATGTTCCTTCAGCCTTGTCATCACCGATAAGTTTGTTATTGTTGAAATAAGCATCAAAATACTGTCTGTTAAGGATTTCAGCCACCTTACGGAGGTCAGTAACAGTTGCATCAAGTGCAGTGAAATCAAGTTCACCTTCAGCTACATACTTGTCTTTCTTTGCAGCTTCAGCCTTTTCGTTAACTGCAGCTGCAATATCAGAAACCTTTTCAGAAAGTCCTGCAACTGAAGCAAGCTTTTCATCAAAGAGAAGCTTTGTCTTTACAGGATCAAAATCAGCAGCAGCCTTGATGAAGTTTTTTGCTTCCGTAATGTTCTTTTCTGCAGCAGCGTTGTCCCTGCTGATTGAATCAAGAAGAACAGCAAGCTTGTATACGAGGAAGTCATTTGAAGAATCAAGTGCAGCCATGTCAGCTTCGTATTTAGCGATGCTTCCGTTGATAACTGCAATTTCTTTTTCAACGTTTGCAATGTCAGCATCAAGTGCTACGATTTCAGCCTTTTTAGCTTCAATAAGGGCTTCAACAGTCTTAATGTCATTTGCAATCATTTCTTTATCTGAAGCAGCAGAATCACCGATGTACTCTGCCCTGATCTTTGCAACAGTTTCGTCTTCTTCAGTGTCTACAGTACCATCGAGGCGCGCTTTAAGGGTTTCAATTACTGCAGAAGCATTTTCAAGGTCAACGTCCTTAATTTCACGGATTCCCTGAAGGTTTTTAAGTTCTGCTTCTTTATCTACGATTGTTTTCCTGTCTTCTACGATACTTCTGAGTTCTGCATCATCGCTGGCAGTAAGGTTAACTACTTCACCGCGCATAGCCATGATTTTTCTGTTCATTTCTTTGTACTGGCTGCCGATTTCTTCAGCTGCCTCAATCATTACATCGTAATTTTCATATTTTGAAGAAAGAATCTTTGCAATTCCTGAAAGTTCTGCCTTAAGTTCTTTTGTAGCTTCGATTGAAACATATGAATCACCGAGGGTATCAAGCTTTGCCCTGAGGTCACCGTCAAATGATTCAAGTTTGTTCTTGAGTGCTGTATAAACACGGTCAGCTTCTTCTACAGGAGCATTATACCTTGCGGCAATAACGTCAGTTTCCTTTCTGATGTCCTCAAGAGTTTTTTTGTCTTTTGCATATTTTACTTCTGCATCATCGACTTTTTTCTCCTGTTCAACGAGTTCCTTCATATACTCGTCATACTCTTTTGCATAGTCTTCTGCACCTTCAACAGTTGCATCCTGAACATTCTGCAGTGAACCGTTTACTTTAATGAGTCCTTTTGTAAAAGGAGCCTTAAAATATTCTGTTTCATACTCATTCGGATACCAAACGTACTTCATGATTGAAACACCGTTCAAACAAGGGAAAAACATTACCAGCACTGCAACTGCAGCAATGGCAATACTACACAATGAATACTTAGACTTAGATTTCATCTTGAAAACCATCCTATTTTTACTGTACGCGACTGAAAGAACACGTTATTACAATTTTATACGTCAATAAATATCATGTCAACTGAAAATAAGCGGAGGATTTGCTCCAGTTTCCGCTCACGATGAATCAGCTGACGGAGATTTTTTTATTCTTATAGTCAACCTTTACAGTATTATTCTTTATCTCTCCGGAAAGTATGAGCACTGAAAGCGGTTCTTCAATTTCATTCTGGATGAGCCGCCGCATCGGGCGGGCACCCATTGAAGGATCATAACCGTTATCAAGAAGATAGTTTCTTGCCTTTGAAGAAATTTCAATTTTTATCTTCTGTTCGGCAAGACGCTCTTCAAGTTCCTTAATCTGAATGTCGAGGATACTGCTGATCTGATTACGGTTCAGGGCCTTAAAGACAACAACATCATCAATACGGTTCAGAAGTTCAGGACGCATGATTTTTTTAAGTTCTTCCATTGCATTTGATTTCATTTCATCATACGGAAGGAGTCCCTCTTCTTCAGAATCCCCGAATCCAAGCGTGCTGTCAGACGTAATTTCCCTGGCTCCGGCATTACTTGTCATGATGATTATGCAGGAACGGAAGTCAGCCTTGCGGCCTTGATTGTCTGTAAGCTGGCCATAGTCCATAACCTGCAGAAGCACGTTGTAAATATCTTCGTTTGCCTTTTCTATTTCATC
>DGTU01000158.1 GCA_002394465.1 Treponema sp. UBA4328
CCGGATAAACTCGTCGGGACCGCCTGTAGATTCCCAGACAGTAAGGGTAACGGTTCCATCATCATCTTTTTTTCCCTTTTCACAGGAAAAAAGAAGGACCGTACACAAAAATACAGAAACAGCTTTTGCAAAACTAATCTTCATTATTTTCCCCCGCCGGTAGATTCCCTCATTTCAAAGGTACACTCTACATAATTCATGGTTTCACACGGCACTGAAGAAGGCCGTCCGCTAAGTCCAAGTGCAATTTCACAGGCTCTTTTTCCAAGTGCACCGGCACTGACATTCAGGGCACTTATTCCCGGTGTATTTGACTTGAGAAGCACACTGTCATGGAAGGAAGCAAGCATTACCCCGTCCTTTCCGATTTTAATGCGCTCTTCCTTAAGGATATCCAGCAATCCGGCACAGACTACATCGTCCGAACACAAAATGAGGTTCCATTCAGACAGATCAAACTGCCCGTCAATATCAGATGAATCCGTACATACTGCATATTTCATGTCCCTGCCTGATGAAGACAGTTCTTCCATGGCACTTAAAAAACCTGAAAGGCGGTTATTGTTTGCTTCAACGTCAAGAGAACCGCAGACAAAAAGAACCTTTCCGGCTGAAGGCAGGTTTTCAGAACAGACTTTCGTAAATTCCCGGCAGTTTTCCTTCATGCGGGAGTCTACCTGAATCACGTCATCCCCAGCCCCTGAACCGATTACGACGAAAGGCGTGGAATATTTTTTAAGAAGGGAAATATTTTTATCATTATGCCTGAGCTGGGTAAGGACTACGGAATCAGCCTTTTTGTTTTCGAGGACGCTTTCAAGGATTTCGGCCGCCTCATTATCCGTCATGCAGACAAGTACGCTGTAGGCATCTTTTGCAGCCCGCGCAACAATACCCGAAAGACACTCGTGAAAGAAAAGCATCTGGGCGGCATTTGCTTCAAAAGGCAGGACAACGGCAATGTTAAGGGTTTTCTGTCCGGCGAGTGCCCTTGCAACGAGATTCGGGCGGAATCCGTGCTTTCTTGCACACTCATTTACCCTTTCCTTTGTTTCACTGCTGATGCGGTCAGAACCTGCAAGCGCACGCGAAACCGTGCTCTTGGAAAGTCCGAGTTCTGAGGCGATATCATCCATGGTAAAATTAGAATTGTTTGTCCTTCCGTTTGCCATGAATTAATTGTGCAACCGATTGCACTAATTGTCAATTAATTTTTCATTCAAACCGGATATCCGCCGGTAAAGCAGCCTTCACAGAAGCCTGATTCACCCAGTGCCTTCCGCATTCCCTCAAGGGAAATAAAGGCAAGTGAATCTGCACCTATTTCAACGCGGATTTCTTCAAGTTCATGCGTGCTTGAAATGAGTTCGTTTTTGCTCGGGGTATCAATTCCAAGATGGCAGGGAAACTTTACCGGAGGCGAACTTACCCTGAAGTGCACTTCCTTAGCTCCTGCACGCCTCAAAATCTGTACGAGGCGGCGGCTCGTAGTTCCGCGGACAATGGAATCGTCAATAACGACAACGCGTTTTCCATTCAGGTCGCTTTTTATTGCATTGAGCTTAACAAAAACCATGTTTTCACGCTCTTTCTGGGTCGGTGCGATAAAGGTGCGTCCGATGTATTTATTCTTGATGATGCCCGTAACATAAGGTAATCCGCTGGCCCTGGCATAACCCATTGCAGCTCCGATTCCTGAATCAGGCACTCCCACTACGCAGTCAGCATCAGCAGGACTTTCCATCGCAAGTGCCTGTCCCATCCTGTAACGGGCTTCCTGAACCGGAATGCGGTCAATCACGCTGTCTGGACGTGCAAAATAAACGTATTCAAAAATACAGGTCTGTTTTTTTACAGGTACCTCAGCCGCATAAGAGCGGAGGCCGTCACAGTCGATTACAACGACTTCTCCGCTTTTAATGTCCCGTACGAACTCTCCGTTAACGGCATCTATTGCGCATGATTCTGAAGCCAGAATATATGCGGGGGAAGCCTCCCCCCCGCTGCAAGCGCCTGCGGCGTTTTCCGCTTCCCCCTCTCCTGAGGAGCGCTGCCCCTCAAGCTTTCCGCCGAGCCTTCCAAGACACAGAGGACGGATTCCGTTCGGATCGCGTACGCCGATAAGTATGTCTTCAGTCATAATGCAAAGGGCAAAGGAACCCTTTATCATTGATACCGTCTGAATGACGGCCTGAATGAACCTGGAGCGCATTTCACGTCTGTCAGTTTCTGACGCAGAACCGGGTTTGCCGCCGTTTTCGATGAATTTGCGGACTATGAGCTTTAAGATAACTTCAGAATCTCCTGACGAAGAAAAGGTATAGCCCTGGTCTTCAAGCATTGCACGAAGTTCACCGTGATTTACCAGCTGTCCGTTGTGGGCAAGTGCAATCGAGCCCATTTTAAAGCTGTTTACGAACGGCTGTGCATTTTCGATTGTACGGCCGCCTGCAGTTGCATAGCGTACGTGGGCAACGGCAATCGAGCCCTTTAATTTTTCAAAATCAGAAGCAGTAAAGACATCGCCTACAAGACCGGCCGCTTTTTTAAGGATAATTTTTTCTCCGCTGCTGACGGCAATTCCCGCACTTTCCTGTCCCCTGTGCTGAAGCGCAGTAAGGGCGAAATAACACAGCGGGGAAGCGTTTTCAGCCCCGTAAATTCCTGCTACGCCGCATTCATCCCTGAATCCCATATTCTACTCAGCTCCGTTCATGATCCTGAGGTAGTCATCAGGAATTACTTTCTTAAAGCAGTTTCTGTACCTGTTCCAGTCAGCAAGGATTTTTTTGCCCGGAACACTGTCAGTTTCCCTGACATGCTCTTCAATGAGCTGCTTAAGGTATTCCTCGTCAGTTTTGTCCTTGAGGACTGTTGTTTCATCATCAAGATCATACATCGTTACAAGCTCTGCGTTGAGCCTTTTGTAAAGGTCATGCTTTTCATCAAGGATATAGGCCGTTCCGCCGCTCATTCCGGCAGCAACATTCTTGCCTGAAGGACCGAGGATTACAGCAGTTCCGCCCGTCATGTATTCAAGGGCATGGTCTCCTGTACCTTCACATACAACTACTGCACCGCTGTTACGTACGCAGAATCTTTCACCTGCACTTCCGTTTACAAATCCCCTTCCGGAAGCAGCTCCGAAGAAGGCTGCATTTCCTGCAATGATGTTATCCTGTGAAGTTTCCTTAAAGGCCTGAGGTGCACGGATTACGATTTTTCCGCCGCTTAAGCCCTTTCCGGCTCCGTCATTTACATCACCCGTAAGGCGCAGTGTCAGTCCCTTAGGAATAAATGCACCGAAACTCTGTCCGGCTCCGCCTTCAAAATCAACGCGGAATGCATCGTCTTCAAGTGATGAACCGTATTTTTTCTGAATCTCTGAACCAAGGAGGGTACCAAGCGTACGGTCCGTACATTTTATCTTTAACGAAGCTGCATTCTTAAGGGCATTTCCCTTATCTTTTTCAAAACGTTTGAGGAGTTCCTTAGCATCAAGGGTATCCTTGAGTTCTTCTCCGTTACCGTTAAAGGCAGGCTCACTTACTTCAGCACGGCCTTCAGCAGCTGCAAGGAGGCGGCTCAGATCCAGCAGGCGTCCGCGGCCTTCAGGAAGGTTTGTCCTTAAGGCAAGGAGGTCCGATCGTCCGCACATTTCATCGAGTGTCTTTAAGCCGAGTTCTGCCATAATCTGCCTGAGCTGGCGGGCAACGAAGCGCATGTAATTTTCTACATATTCAGGCTTTCCAGGGAACCTCGCCCTGTTCTTTTCGTTCTGGGTTGCAACTCCGAACGGACAGGTATCCATGCTGCAGACCCTGAGCATCTTACAGCCCATTACGATTAACGGAGCGGTTGCAAAGCCGAATTCCTGTGCACCCATGAGGGCTGCTACGGCAACGTCGCGTCCTGTCATCAGTTTTCCGTCCGTTTCAAGGAGAACCTTATTCCTCAGTCCGTTCTGGATGAGGGTCTGATGAGTTTCAGTAAGTCCCATCTCCCATGGAAGGCCTGCATGATGAATTGAAGAAAGCGGAGCGGCTCCCGTACCGCCGTCATGGCCTGAAATAAGGATTACGTGTGCTCCGGCCTTTGCAACACCGGCGGCAATTGTTCCGACGCCGGCTTCACTTACAAGCTTAACGCTGATTCGTGCCTTAGGACTTGCATTTTTAAGGTCGTAAATAAGCTGTGCAAGGTCTTCTATTGAATAGATGTCGTGATGCGGCGGAGGCGAAATAAGTGATACACCAGGCGTTGAATAGCGTACGCGGGCAATCCACGGATATACTTTTTTGCCCGGCAGATGGCCGCCTTCACCAGGCTTTGCACCCTGAGCAAGCTTAATCTGAATTTCAGCAGCAGAAAGCAGGTATTCTTCCGTAACGCCGAAACGTCCTGAAGCGACCTGCTTGATTGCAGAATTCGACTCTGTTCCAAGACGTTCAGGATTTTCTCCGCCTTCACCTGAATTTGATTTTCCGTGGAGGCGGTTCATTGCAATGGCAAGGCATTTGTGGGCTTCTTCAGAAATTGAACCGTAGCTCATGGCACCCGTCTTGAAATGCCTTACGATGCTGTCTTCACTTTCAACCTCGTCCAGTGAAACTGGTGAAACCTTTGAATAATCAAAATCCAGCAGGTCCCTGAGCATGAAAGGCTTATCCTTTTTATCTGAAAGCGCTGCATATTTAAGGAATTTATCATAGTCACCTTCGCGGGTTGAAGCCTGAAGCAGTGCAATGAGTTCAGGCGTAATAAGATGGGATTCGGTTCCCGGAACGAGCTTGTATTTGTGAATTCCAAGCGGATCAAGTTTTATCAGGCGGTTGTCAGGGGCTTTTAAGGGGGTGTCCCCCTTAGGAGAGAGGGAAGCCGAATCTTCAGATGAGGCGAAGGGAGAGGCTTCTCCCTCTGCAGTATAGGCACGTGAATGATGATAGATCATGTCCTGCTGAATCTGCTCCAGGCCTACACCGCCGATACGGCTTACTGTATTTGTAAAATATTTATCCGTAACTTCCTTACTGATTCCCAGTGCTTCAAAAATCTGAGCCGACTGGTAAGACTGCAGGGTTGAAATACCCATTTTGGCTGCAATTTT
>DGTU01000029.1 GCA_002394465.1 Treponema sp. UBA4328
TAGGGGCAATAGGACTTGAACCTATGACATACGGAATATGAGTCCGGTGTTCTACCAGCTGGACTATGCCCCCAAGTGACTTTTTGATTTTATAGGAAAAGCGGGGATGAAGTCAATACTATAAACGTTAAAAATTAAAAAAATTATCTTAAAGATGCGCCGGGGATGAGTTTTTTTGCTGAAGACACAAGCTGTTCTGTCTGGTCATCGGTATACGGGGGAAGGGAATTGTACAGCGGTTCGAGGCAGTTTTTGTTGAGGAACCGGGCAAAGAACCAGGAAGCATCTTCGGGAAGAAGGGCTGCTATGGATTTTATGTCATCTTCCTTGATTAAGGTCGGGACGAGTACCGTGCGGAATTCACGTTTTTCGGGTGGCAGTTCAGAGAGCATTCTGATCGACCTTATTATATATTCCGGTGAAAAGTCCTTTGATACGGGATTTAAAAGGGATTTATATTTTTCAGGTGTGGTTTTTATGTCCATCGCAATATAATCCGGACAAAGCTGTTCATCTGCCAGAAGTTCTGAAAGTTTATCGGGGAGGGTTCCGTTGGTATCGAGTTTTATGCTGTAGCCGTTCCGTCGTGCGAAAAGTATGAGTTCCTTAAGGTGCGGGGAGAGAAGTGCTTCACCGCCGCTTATGACTAAACCTTTAATGACATTCTTTCGTTTGAGAAGATGTGCCTTTATTTCATCAGTCGTAACGAAATCCTGGTCTGAACCGCCTTTTACGAGCGGTATGTTATAGCAGTAAGGACACCGGAGGTTGCAGCCCCGGAGAAAAACGGTGCATGCAACCATTGACGGATAGTCTACCAGTGAGGTTTTGACCAGGACTCCGGCTTTTTGTGAATCAGGCAGGGATTGCTTCGTTTTTGAGGATGGCATCAAGTTCCTCTACGTTGTGGGCTCTTCCTGTTTCGTTTCCGTTTGCGTCATAGAAAATAACTGTCGGTGCTGAGAATACGCCTTTTTCTGCAGCCTGTTTCAGTCCTTCTTCCGTATCAACGTCAATTGAAAATCCTTCCATTGAAACTGATTCAATGTAATTCTTTACAGGAGGACAGTTCGGGCATGTCTTGCGCATGAAGAATTCGAAATGATCTGCGTTAAGATGACCTGCATTTTCCTGCTGTACTGCACTGATTTTTTCTTTTGAAGAAAGTTCGGTTTCGTTTGTATTTTCTTTTTCTGAATATTCAGTTCCTGTGTAGACGAACATTTTTCTGAGGTTGTATTCGTCACGTTTGCCGTTATTCCAGTTTCTTACAGCTCTGTAGTATCCTACGATGCGTGCATAAACTTCTGTTTCTGTTCCGTGTACATCGGCAAGGGCCTTTTTTGTTTCGGCAATCTCCCTGTCAATCTCTTCAACTGTTCTTGTAACGGCCATATTTCTCCTCCCGTTTTTGTAATGACTATTACGAAGGTTCTGGACCTTCAGTTTTTGTTTTTAATTAAACGTTTTTGACAAATAAAACCCGCGGGCTGCGGAATTTTATTTGTTCAACGCTCCCTCCCGTTCGGATTCAAGGGCCTTGAGTTTTTCCCTCAGCTCTTTCTCCTTTTCTGCCTTACATTTCGGGCATTCAAAGTGTTCACCCACGAGATAGCCGTGGATCGGACAGATTGAATATATCGGACTGATTGTAAGATACGGTATGCGATAGTTGTTCATGATTGAACGTACTAAATCGCGGCACGCACGCCAGTCTGATATTTTTTCGCCCATAAAGGTGTGGAAGACAGTTCCTCCCGTATATTTAGTTTGAAGCTCTTCCTGATGGTCAAGAGCTTCGAAAACATCTGAAGTATAATCAACCGGCAGCTGGGTCGAGTTCGTGTAGAACGGATCCTTGATTCCGCTGGTGATTATGTCCGGATAGTTTGCCTTGTCGTGGCGTGCCAGGCGGTAAGACGTGCTTTCTGCCGGTGTTGCCTCAAGGTTAAACAGTTCTCCGGTTTTTTCCTGGTAATCGGCCATTCTTTCCCGCATGTGGTCAAGGACATCGCAGGCAAATTTCTTTCCTTTGCTTGTGGTTATGTCTTCGCCGAGGAAGTTCATGCAGCATTCGTTCATACCGCACAGTCCGATCGTATTAAAATGGTTGTCGAGTGTCTTTAAATATCGCCTTGTGTACGGGAAAAGTCCGCCGTCCAGCAGCCTCTGGATTACCTTGCGCTTGATTGAAAGGCTTTCTTTTGCGAGATCCATGAGATAGTCGAGCCTTGCATAGAACTGTTCTTCTGACTTGGCAAGATATCCTATCTGCGGAAGGTTAATTGTTACTACACCGAGTGAGCCTGTAAATTCATCCGAACCGAAAAGTCCGCCGCCACGTTTGCGCAGTTCACGTTTATCAAGCCTGAGGCGGCAGCACATTGAACGTACGTCGCTCGGATTGAGGTCTGAGTTTACGAAGTTCTGGAAATAAGGTGTTCCGTATGCTGATGTCATTTCGAACAGCAGTTTGGAGTTTTCTGAATCCCAGTCAAAGTTTTTCGTAATATTGTATGTAGGGATAGGGTAGGCAAATCCGCGGCCTTCTGCATCACCTTCAAGCATGAGTTCAATAAAGGCCTTGTTGATCATGTTCATTTCTTTCTGGCAGTCACCATACTTGAAATCCTGTTCCTTTCCGCCTACGATTGCCTTTTTATTCTTAAGGTCTTCAGGGCAAACCCAGTCAAGGGTAATGTTTGTAAACGGAGCCTGGCTTCCCCAGCGGCTCGGAGTGTTTACGCCGTATATGTAGCTCTGGATGCACTGCCGTACCTGCTTGTAGTCAAGATTATCAGCCTTGACGAAAGGTGCGAGGTATGTGTCAAAAGAACTGAAAGCCTGTGCTCCTGCCCATTCATTCTGGAGAATACCGAGGAAGTTAACGATCTGGTTTACCAGGGTTGAAAGGTGTGAAGCCGGCTTTGAAGTAATCTTGTCCTTTACGCCGCCGAGGCCTTCTGCAATGAGCTGTCTTAAAGACCAGCCTGCACAGTATCCTGAGAACATTGAAAGGTCATGAATGTGGAAAGCAGCTGTTTTGTGTGCATTCGCAATTTCTTCCGGGTAAATGTTTTTGAGCCAGTAATTAGCCGTTACGGTTCCGGAATTGTGGAGGATAAGGCCTCCGAGCGAGAAGTTTACGTTTGCATTTTCGTGAACGCGCCAGTCTGACTGAGCAAGGTATCCGTCCATCGTTTCATTGATGTCCAGCATGAGTTTTTTTGTATTGCGCAGTGCATTATGCCTTTCGCGGTAAATGATGTATGCTTTTGCGATTTCGACTTCTTTTGCTTCAATGAGGACAGTTTCTACGATGTCCTGAATTTCTTCGATAGCCGGAATTGAGTGCGCACGGCGTCCGTCAAGAAGAACCTTGAGTTTTTCCTCGACCATATCAGTGAGCTTTACGGCCTTGTCTTCGTCAGTGTGCTTTTCGACGGCTTCAATTGCTTTTTCGATTGCGTTTTCAATCTTTTTTCTGTCGTAGTTTTCGATCGTACCGTTTCGCTTTACGACCTGCCTTACAAATTCCTGTGTCCTGGAATCACTGTTGAGGAATGATTTCCATTCAGGGAAAACTGCCTGCTGATTATCGCTCACTTTTTTTCTCTTCTCCCAACTTATTTACTTCATCTATAAATTCATCAAGGTTTTCAAAATGCCTGTATACGGATGCAAAGCGTATGTAGGCAACTTTGTCGACCGAGTATAAACGTTCAAGAACGAATTCGCCGAGTTCCTGTGTGGAAATTTCACGGCTTACCTTTCCCTTCATGAAAGCCTTGTCTTCAATGTCGTTGACAATGTTTTCAAGCGTATTTGTTGAAACCGGACGTTTTTCAAGTGCGCGTTCAATTCCTTTTTCGAGCTTTGCACGCTCAAACGGCTGGCGCCTTCCGTCCTGTTTTACAACCATGAAAGGTTTTTCTTCTATACGTTCGTAACTTGTAAAACGAAAACCACATGAGATGCATTCCCTGCGCCTGCGGATTGATTCACCGTTTGCCATGGTGCGTGATTCAATAACTTTGTCATCTAGACTGCCGCAGTAAGGACAACGCATTCTTTTTCCTTGTCATCTTCACAAAATACCGTCATTTACTATGATTCTGACAGGGAATTTGTGTATAGTGTCGTTTTTGTTTATATAACTATCATATAACACTAAATATAGTGTGACAAGATAAAAAATAAAAAAATATTAGGAATTTTCCGAACAAAAATTTACCAGTTCCATTCGCTCCAGTCGAGTGGCCAGAGTTCAAGGAATTCCACTTGCTCAAACGTATAGTAGATACAGTTAATTGAGATTCCGCGCTTTTCTTCTTCCATTTCGCGGCGTCTGAAAAGGAATATCAGGAGGGCAGCAGCGAAGATTATGCATGACGGAAGCCAGTTTCCGAAGCGCACGTATGTTGTCATTTCACGTTTGTATACAGGAATTCCTGCTGACATTGCTGCTTCTTCAAAAAGCGGCAGTGACTTGAGGACTTTTCCTGCCGGATCGATTATGCAGGTAACGCCGCCGTTCGTTGAGCGTACGAGGGTTGTCCTGTATTCAATTGCACGGTAGTGGGCTACAACAAAGTGCTGGTATTCTGCAGATTTTGTGAGGGACCAGGAATCATTCGTTATATTGACGAAAACTTCGCTTCCGGCAAGAAAGAGTCCCCGGCAGACTTCACCGAATGCATCGTCAAAACATATGGGGACTGAAACAAGTACGGAAGGTTCCTTTGTGAAAGCTATGTTGTCACAGAGGGAATAAATCTTTCTGTCGGATTTTGTATAAACCTGTTCCGGACTTATCGGAATTTCAAAAAGAGTGTATTTGTCACCTGGAGTCCATCCGCGTGAAAAACCGGCGATTTTTTTTATCGTGCGGCGTACCCATTCGTATTCAACTCCGGGTACAAGTTCTGCAAATGGAACAAGATGCATTTTTGCATAATAGCCGCGGAAATCTCCGTTTTTGTCAAAGAGGACGGCACAGTTGCTGCTTTTTTCGCCTTTAGTGTCTACCGTAACAGGAGCTCCGATTATAAACGGAACATTCATTCTGTTTATAAAGTCGGTAAGCGGTTCATCATACGGAATGGTCCTGTAGCGCATCATGCTTCTCGGGAATTTCTTTGTAAGTACGCCTTCGCTCCATACAACAAGATCAGGATGTGCATTCATTTCCCTTATGGCGTCTATTTCCCGCTCAGAAAGCCTCTGGGAGATTTCTATTGCTTCATAGTCTCCGCCGTCCCAGGGATCAAGGTTCTGCTGTACGAGAACTGCGTTTAATTTTTTCTGAACCGGGCGCGCAAGGGTGTATTCGCATGCACCGTAAATTACTGCGAGTGAAAAAAGTGCACAGGTAAATTTAAAGGTTACAAGCCACGAATGAAAAACAGGTTCTGCGTATTTTATGTGACGCGCTTTTTTGAGCGTAAGGATACCTTCGCCTGTCAGCGATGAAAAAAGGGCAATCATAAAACTGACGGCGTATGGACCTGCAATTGCGGCTGACTGTGTTAAAAGCGGCCATGTATATGCAGTCATTGAAAGCGTACCCCACGGATATGCGAGGAAGCCGGTTGACTTGAAATATTCCCAGAGCGTATAGAGGGCGGCAAACCAGATTATCCTCAGCGGGAGAAAGAATGGAAGGCGTCCTGAAAATTCCTGAAGATGAGAGCTTTTGTCAGAATGGCGGAAGGGAAAGTAAATTAAAAGTCCGCAAAGTCCTTCATATACGCCTGAACCGATGTCTGAAGCGCCGAGGGTGAAGATTGCAAAATCCTTGAAATACCCGAGCCAGAAGCTTGAAAGAAGATGAATCGTTACTCCGTGTATAAAAAAAAGCAGGAAAGCCTTCCGGTAGGTTTTAGTCTGTGAAACGGCGATATAAAGCGGAACTAGTGAAAAAAGCGCAATTACAGGTGAGCCCAGCAGGTATAATTCGTTAGGAATTGCCAGAGCAACAAGCAGCCCGGAAAAAAGGGAATAAAAAACTTGTAAATTGCGAAACATTATATTAAGATTTTATTAATTAATAGATAAAAAAGCAACAGAATCTGAATTCTGTTCATGTTAAAAAAAAGTTGGATGTCAGAGAAATGAACGAAGTTTTGCAGGCCCATGAAAATGAATATTCGGTTAAGCCCCGTGTTGTTGTCAGTACGCCGGGACGCTTTCATCTTATAGGCGAACATTCCTGGTTTTTCAGGGATAAAACCATCTCCATGGCCGTTAACCTTCCCGTTTACATTGCAGCTTCCTGCCGCGATGATAATTCGCTGTTCTTTAATTTTCCGCAGCTTAAGGAAAAGAAACGCTGTTCGCTTACAGTCCTCAAGAACAAAAAAGAAGATAAATGGGCAAATGCCCTCAAGGCCGTAATATACGGTTTTACTTCAGGCGGCTTTAACATTACGGGAGGAATTGATTTTACTGTTTATTCAGATATCCTTCCGTCTGCCGGATTCGGAATTACTACCGCAATTAAAGTCGGAACTGCACTCGCAGTCAGAAAACTGTTCGACATAAAGTGTTCGGATGCTGAAATCCTTCAGGTTATTGAACGTGCAAACAAGCGCTTTCTTCAGATTGAAAATCATCTTGCTGACAATTTTACGGCCCTGTACTCACAGAAAGGGAATCTGCTGCTTACCAATTACGGAAAATTTTCATATGACAGCATTCCGTTTAATTTTGAAGGAAAGAAAATCCTTTTGATTGATGCTAAGGTTCCGCGCATTAATCTGTGGAACGAAGAAATAATGCAGGAGCCGGAGAACGTTCTTCTTCTCGGTGAACTTAAGGAACACAAGCAGAATGCCTACGGCGGCTGGGTTTATGAAGAAAATCCGACTGAAGTAAATGAAGTCCTTAACGTTGTAAGTGAAGACATGAGGCGCAGGCTTATGTGCATTATCCGTGAGCATAAGGCTGTTCTTGAAGCACGTGATGCGCTGATTACGAACTCTTTCGGAAAGTTTGCACGCTATGTAAATTTCAGTCATGAAAGCATGAGGGATCTCTATGAGATTTCCTGCCCTGAAATTGACTGGATTTTGAAGCGTCTCCTTGAAATTACACAGAATGCGGATGACGTGCGTAATCCTTTCGGCTGCGGACGCATTACGGGCAAAGGTTTCGGCCGCTGCCTTTATGCAGTTCTTCCTGAGGAAAATGTTGAAGAGTTCAAAAAGAAGATTACTGAATTCGAGAGAATATTCGGTTTCCATCCTGTCTGCTATGAGGTGGAATCCAGTGACGGAGCACATGTAGTTGAGCAGGCTTAGACTCTTACTCACGAATGATGACGGAATCGGTGCTGAAGGACTCAGGGTACTTGCACAAAAGGTTTCTGAGAAAGCTGATGTCTTTATAATGGCTCCATCCGGAAACCGCTCGGGTGTCTCAAATTCAATTACCATGATGAAAACGCTTGAAATACGCAGTGCCGGAGAAAACATGTATTCGTGTTCAGGTACGCCGGTTGACTGTGTGGTTGCAGCGCTCAGGTCTGATTTTTTTGGTGACGTAAAATTTGATGCAGTTTTAAGCGGAATTAATCAGGGTGCAAATATGGGTACCGATCTTATATATTCCGGAACTGCTGCAGCCGCAAGACAGGCTTCTCTTTATGATATTCCTGCAATTGCACTCAGCGTTGACAGTGATGATGATAACTATAATTTTAACGGACTTGCATCATTTGCTGCAGAAAACCTGAATTACATAATTTCACTGTGGAGAAAAGGAGCCTTTGTCAATCTGAATGCTTTTTCGTCTGAAAGGTGCGGCAGGATAGTACCTGCGTCCTTGTGCAATCGCGATTATCACGATAAAGTTATAGTAGAAAAGTCAGGTGACGGGTGGATTACCCGTTTTTCAGGCGGCGCACTTGAAACGTCGGGTGACAGCGATAATGATTTTGCCGTTTCGAGAGGGGGAGACATTGCTTTTTCCCTTGTAGCGTCTAATCCTGAATTGCTTTACAGAACGGGAGGCATGTATGGCAAAGACAATTCTTTCTGAGGGAATTTCCCTGTACAGGCACGGAGATTATTCCGGTGCAATTACATATTTTCTTTCTCTTCCTGATGATGCTGAAACTGACAATATTGAACTTGCCTATTATATAGGGCTGTGCTATGCGAAACTTGAACGCTATGATGATGCCCTTTTATATCTTGAACAGGTCGTAACTGCCGGACAGGATATTGACCGCGTCCTGCAGTGCCGCTATCTTCTTGCAGTAATTTACGTAATGAGCGGAAGAAAACGCCTGGCTGATTTTGAGCTCAATAAGCTTCTTGAAACGGGATATAAGCCTGCCAGCGTTTACGCTTCGCTTGCATTCATTGCATGGGAACAGGGTGATACTGATAAATGCATAGATTATTACAGGCGGTCCCTTGATGCAGATGAAGACAATACGACTGCACTTAACGGACTGGGATACGTTCTTGCTTCAGAAGACAAGGATTTAACTTCGGCCCTTTCTTACTGCAAGCGGGCACTTGAAAAAGCACCTCAGTCAGCTGCCGTACTTGATTCCATCGGCTTTGTGTATATGAAACTCGGATTAAAAAATGATTCCCTTAAATATCTGAAACAGGCACAGGCAATCCTTCCTGATAACGAAGAAATTGCCGAACATATAAGGGTGGCACAGGTTGGCTAGCATGATTCGTTTCGTCACTTTCCGCAGGTTTCTGCTTCAGTTTTGTCTTTTACTCCTGACTGTTCCGGCTGTTTTTTCTCAGTCCGGTGCTTTCTCATCTGAAGATGCCCTCAAAAGGGATTCTGTAGGATCAAGGACTGCTAATTCAGGCCGTGGAGAAGTTTATTTCAGGCAGGGCGTCCAGTCCTATTACAGGGGAAACTTCAACGAAGCCATAATGCTTTTTGAAAGTGCATTGAATGAGCTTCCGGAAGAAAATGTAATCCTTGACTGGCTTGGAAAGGCTTACTATCGTTCCGGGGCAGAAGGTTCGGCGCTCCAGCACTGGGAATATGCATCTTCTGCAGGTTACGGCGGACCTCTCCTTAAAAACAGAATTGAAATAGTTAAAAACAGGCGCAATTCGGATAATTCCTTTGAGCCGACAGATAAATATACTGAAGCCTGGTCTTTTTCCGGAAGAAGAAATGATACGCTTCTTTTCAGTAAGCCGGTTTCAGTTCTGCCGGACAGGGACGGAACCGTATGGGTTTTGTGTTACGGAACAAATCAGCTTATAAGAATGGACGTAAACGGCTTTATCGTTGAACGCTCAAACGGTGCCATAGGAAATGACTTTGACCGTCCGCTTGACCTTATCAGGCTTAAAGACGGAAACATGCTTGTAAGTGAATTTTCAGGAGACAGGCTGAGCCTCTTTGATTCAAAGGGACGCTTTATAAAGGCTTTCGGTTCAAAGGGGACGGGAGTCGGAAACGTAATCGGTCCTCAGTATCTTGCACAGGATTCGCTTTCAAACATATATGTGACTGACTGCGGAAACATACGCGTTGATGTTTTTGATAAAGACGGAAAGGGACTGTTCTTCTTCGGACAGAAAACAGAAGGCTTTGAAGGCCTTCATTCACCGACCGGAATTGCAGTTTATGATGACGTGATTTATGTGGCTGATGCCTATTCCGGGGCTGTATATAAATTTGACCAGGCAGGAAACTATACCGGACTTTTGTGCCGTGAAAAAACCTTCAGCCGTCCTGAATCAATGAAACTCTGGAACGGATATCTGGTTGTCTGTGATAAAAACCACGTCTATTCAATTGATATTGCGACAGGTTCTGTTTTTGAAAACATGAACACCGGTAAGGCTCCTTCTCGTGTTACCTGTGCAGTTCCGGATATCAACGGAAACATTCTTGTTACTGATTACGTTACTGATGAAGTATACGTAATGGCAAAACTTCCGGAACTTGCAGGCGGATTCTTCGTTCAGATTGAAAAGATTGATTCTACAAAGTTTCCGAAAGTTACGGTCGACCTCAAGGTTGAAAACAGATACAGGCAGAGCGTAGTCGGACTTAAGGTGAATAATTTTCTTCTGACGGAAAATAAGGCTCCTGTCCAGGACTTTAAATTCGAAGGTTCCGCCTACAGAAATGAAACTGCTGACATTACGGTTATAGTTGACCGCTCGGAATATGCACGCGGATCTGAAGAAGCCGTTAATACGGCCGTAAAGGAAATTGCACAGGCTATGAACGGTAAGGGAATACTGAGGATTGTCAGTGCCGGAAAAATCCCTCTTGCTGAATATACCGGCTCTCCTTCAGGTGCGTTAAATTTCAGTGTAAAGGGCCTTAAAAATCCTTATTCAACAGAATGTGAACTTGACAGTGCCATAAGGCTTGCTGCAAATCCGCTGATAGACGGTGAGAAAAAATCTGCAATAATTCTTGTAGGAAGCGGAAAAGTTACGCAGGGAGCATTTAAGACTTATGGTCTTGCTGACCTTGCCTGCTACCTGAACAACAATTCGATTGCGCTTTCAAGCGTTCTTACAGGTCAGGGAAGTGCTGACAGGGAAATTGCATATCTGTGCAATGCTACTCCCGGAAATGAATATTATGTTTACCGGGAAGAGGGGCTTAAGGATATCGTTAAGGATATAATTGACCTTCCGTCCGGAATCTATCAGTTTTCGTTTACTTCAAGGTTAAAGACGAATTTCGGTGAGAAATATCTTCCGCTTGAAGCTGAAGTTTACCTGATGAACCGCAGCGGAAGGGATGAAACCGGTTACTTTGCACCCCTTGAATAATTGAATTTGATTTGCTAGAATATATTGTTATTTTTTTATAGGAGCATGATGATGATTTTTCCACTGGAGAATCTTGTAAAATTTACCGGTAACGTTTATGAAATTACCGTTGCAGCCAGCAGACGTGCTTTTCAGCTTTCGATGATTAAAGATGCTGACATTGAGGAGAACGACGGAAAGGTTGTTTCTCTGGCAGCAAAACAGTTGTTCGGACAGCAGGTACAGTACAGAATCGAGAACAACGCAAAATAATCTTATTTTGATTTTAATGCGGTATTGACCAAAAACCGTTATTTTATAATAATAGTCATATATTTTGACTAAGGAGTGCCATCGTGCCTTGTGGTAAGAAAAGAAAGCGCCAGAAGATGGCGACACATAAGCGAAAGAAGATGC
>DGTU01000155.1 GCA_002394465.1 Treponema sp. UBA4328
AAGGCAAAAAATCATTCAAAATTGAAGCAAGAAGAAGCGACAAGAGTTTCCCGCTTGATTCATACGGTATCTGCCGTGAAGCCGCTGCTGATGCATTTGAAAAACAGATTCTCGACGTTGACGTACACAATCCGGATGTAACCATTCATATTGAAGTACGTGAAAAATGCTTTGTATACACGGATTCAAAGAAAACCCACCGGGGACTTCCTGTCGGTTCAAGCGGAAAGGGACTTCTGCTTTTAAGCGGCGGCCTCGACAGTCCTGTTGCAGGCTACAGGATGATGCGGCGCGGAATGAAAGTTGACTGCATTTATTTTCATTCATACCCGTACACTTCACAGGAAGCACAGCAGAAGGTTGAAGACCTCGCACGAATTATTTCAAAATATGGAATCTGCACTCACCTTAACATCGTTCCTTTTACGGAAGTTCAGATGCAGATACGTAAATCAAGTCCGGAAGAATATGCTACCCTTATGCTCAGAATGTGCATGATGGAATGTGCAAACATGCTTTCAGAAAGGCTCCACATGGATGCCATAATCACGGGAGAAAGCCTCGGACAGGTTGCAAGCCAGACAAACGAAAACATGGCTGTAACACAGAGCATGGCACGTTATCCGCTTTACAGGCCGCTCATTGGTCTCGACAAGGAAGAAATAATGAACACTGCCCGCAATATCGGGACATACGACATTTCAATTCTTCCCTATGAAGACTGCTGCGTAATCTTCTCGCCGAAGCACCCGGTACTCCGCGCAGACGTAAAGGAAGCACACGAAATCTATGACAAAATGAGCATACACGAACTCATTCAGAAAGCATATGATGAACGCGTACTCAAGACCTTTGACTGCGGAAAGCTGGTAGAAAAAGATTCAAACTAATAGCAGTATTTGACGGAAAAGCTGACGTACTGGTTTACGCAGTCAGTAAGGGAATCAATCCATTCCTGTTTCTGCTTCGAAGCGACAGCCTTTACGACAGCTTTTTCAGAATCTGCAGTATATTCAGTTCCGTTGTAGGTGAGTTTATACTCACCTGATTCATTAGCGACCTGACCGCATCCGGTATAAATGTTTTTATCCACCCCGCGGTTATGAACATATTCAAACGTATATCCGAAATTCAGTGAAAGCGTTCCAGCCTTAGTCTTTGGCAGTTCATATGAAAGACCGAATCCTGCCTGACATACATACATCTTGTGCTCAGAGGTCATGAACCCAAGACAGTCCCATGCCTGGCTTACGTGTTCTCCTTCAGCCTTTGACGGGGCAGAAAACATCTGATGCTGATATACGGAACCGTTTGTCATGTACTGCCCGTTATCAGAAGTTACATATTTGTATACATCTTCATAATCCATTGCTTCACTTGAATTGGCATGACGTACAAAAGAAGTCATAACGTCAACCGTAAAGCGTTTTGCAGGATAAAAACGTGCATTAAAAGATACACGGTCAGAATTAGGATCCAGAGCCGAACCGATATGAACACCGGCATTTGTATAATTCTGGTAATTCAGTGAATCTCCTGAGACCGCAGCAGTTTTAGTTCCGTCATACTCCCAGTGAGAATAAACATACGGAAGGATGCAGGTATAATGCACTGACATGCGGTTACAGAAGGAATTTGATGGAGCAAAAATAAATCCTGTCTGAACCGCAAAACGAAGCTTGCAGTCAAAGTTTAACTTAACCACCTCGTCTACTTCTATATCATCTACAAATATATCCGTTGCCCACAGGAGTCCCCTCACCGGCTTAAACTCAAAAAGAAGCCCCATCTGAAGGTTTGCGTTTGCACCCGTAATGTTCTGGACAGCCATATATGGTGCCGGGAAAAGATATGCAATTGAACTCTGCGGTCCAAAGAGAATGTTTTCATAATAAGACAGGCTGAAATACCTCGTAAAATTGTATTTCAGTGCATGAAATGCCAGGAATTTATCTCCGCCTATTTCAGTTTTACCGTTATCATAATTTTTAGTTGAACCGATTGATTCATAAACGGAAGCATATGACCATCTGTCGCGTACAACATTGAATGCAAGGTTTGCGGAATGGAATGAAGTATCATTGAGGGCAAGACCGTCATCTATAAACGGACCGAATCCAGTACGGCTTACACCTGCCTGCGCGTAAAGCGAAGATGTACCGACTGCTGCGAGCATATTCCAGTCAAGGTATAGTTCAACAGGACCTATGGTCGAAGCGTCCCACAGTGAATCATACATTTTGTTTTCAGCATAAGAACAGTAATCACTGAAAGGTTTTGTCTCACCGTAAAAACCAAGGTCATATCCGAGTGAAACCAGCTCAGAAAAACTGTGTTCACCACCGATTCCTGCATTTACGGTAACATTTTTTACTGTCGAAGTATCATTGTTTTCTGTATTCTGAGTGACCTTAAGGTTACCGCCGGTCTTAAGATAAACTGAATATGATTTTTTAAATATTTTTTCCCAGTATTCAAGTGCAAGTTCTGCATCAGGGTGACTTGATGAATTAATTACGTTCTCAAGGATGTCATTGAGAACTGAAAGGGGATACGGTCTTAAAGGAGGAAGATTTTTGACAAGTCCCTTAAGTTCCCATGCCTGACATGCCTTATAAAAATCATCATCAGGGCTTACGCTAACCTGAGCGGAAACTGCATTGATAAAAAAAAGTGCTGAAAATAAAACGATAAAAATCTTTTTCATATATTGTTCCTGAAACGTCCGCATTAAAATTATTTTACAAGCCTTGAAAGATTAATTTCACAGGCAAGGGCAAATTCAAAGCCGTTCTGAGAGTTTCCGTGAACATTATTACGGTTAATAATGATTACGTATGACGGCTGAATAATAAGATTTACGAAATTCCTGTAATTACAGGTCGCACGAAGGGAAATTCTGTTTACGTGCTCGATTATTCCGTGAGGTCCCTTGAAAGCCTGCATTATTTTGGCTGTATTATAGCCCCACACATCAGAATCAGGATACGCCCAGAAATCAGGATCTTCCGTCATGTCAACTCCACCCCAGTCAAGTTCCTTTGTAAAAAGACGGTTCCCTGAATACTCTCCGCGTGCCATGTAAAGGTATACAAGCTAAAGAGAAAACTTTCCCGGAACCTCATAGCCGACGGTAAACTCACCAGAAGTTGTATCAGGTCCGAAAGGAGAACCTATCCATTCATAAAAGACAGCCTTATCGCCTATGTTTTCATCATATGTGCGCACGAGGGTCCAGTTCGGACTTTCCTTAACGTAAAGATAAGGATCTGCCCATGAACCTTCTGCTGAAATCTTAAGCCTTCCCTTTGAAAGCGGAATATAAAACTGCGTTCCGAGCTGATATCCTATTCCGTTCGGAGTTGTATTATCAGGCCAGTTGTCCATTTCATATGAAGTCTGATACTGAGTCTGGGCATAGTTTCCGTAGAACTTCAGGTTTTTAACCGGCACGAACTGAAATTTCAAGCCGAGATAGGCACATGTATGACTCTCTGGGTCCGACTTATCTGGTTCATACTCGCGCCACGGTGCCATTCCGTGAAAAATTGTCCACGGGTTAAGGAACCTCAGTTCAAGCGGTGCATTTACGAACATTCCTTCGAGTGCTGTAAACGTAAATTTCTTAAAAAGCCTTGCTTCAATCTGGTGTGTATACATGTAGCGGTCAACGTTAAACTGAGAAACATGTCCCGTGTACTTAAAATCCGGGGCATAGGCTTCAATCTGCGCATAACTTACGCCGGTAAGATATTCTGACCATATCATTGAACCCGTAAGGCTCCGGCCTATATTACGGCTTCCCTTTCCGAGATGAAAGCCGACACCTGTTTTTTCCGTCAGCATTACGCCGGTTGAAAAATATCCGGTATCAGGGAAATTAATGTCCATGTCGTCAGCTGAAAAAGGAACGTTTATGTAATTGTCATTATGGAGTGACACGCCTTTATTCTGTCCAAGGCATACGTCCATGTTCATCGAAAACCAGTCTCCGCCTGAAATCGTTACCGGAACATCGATAAAAGGTTTACGTTCATAACGGTCAAATACCCAGTCAATTTCATCATTATCCTTGTAAAAGGCAGAAATATTTACTGAAGGTTCAAATCCGACGGAAAGAATGTCAGAATCAAATGAAATGCTGTTTTCACTGAAATACTGAGTTATTCTGTCATATTTTGCCCTTGAAAAAGTGCTCAGGGAAGAATAATCAATTTCAGACATGTACAGTGAAAGTTCCTGAATTGAAAGCGGTGCGCTGTCCGCAAAGTTTACGATGCCGGCTTCAACGCAGATTTCTTCAAGTTCATCGTATACCCAGTGTCCTGCAGGGATAAGCTCCTGACGGCTTCTTTTTGCCGCAAACGACTGAAACAGAAACATACAAACAAATGCGCCGGTAAATATTTTTCTAAGCATGAACGGAACCTCTCCTTTTTTTTTGTTATTCTTTTACGCATCCGTCAACGGCTGCCTGAAGGATTTCATCAGTAATTTTTCCCGGGAAGTATTTAAGTACCTGCTCATAAAAAGCAACATTCTTTTTTCCGTGAGCTTCAAGTGAAAATCTGCCTGCAATTTCAAGGGCCTTCTTTTTCATCTGTTCACGGAGGCTGTCATCATCAAGAACCTTTATTATATAGTCATCCATCTGTTCATCGGTTTCGGCAAAGTATCCGTTTTCACCCGGAAAGACAGTATCAGAAAAACTTGTATCATAACGGCAGACAACCGGAATCCCAAGGTTAAGTGCTTCAAGAATCGTCATTGAATGCATTTCAGAAAGTGAAGCCGTTACAAATACATCTCCGAGAGCATAATATGCATAGAGTTTTGTCCAGTCTATAAATCCCGTAAACAGGATTTTATCTTCATAAGGAGTTTTTTCTACGAATGAACGCAGCTTTGCAAGATGGACACCGGCTCCTACCATGAGGACCTTTGTATTCTCCCGTTTATCTACTACCCTTTTCAATACGGCAAGAAGTTCATCCATGCGCTTTTCTTCTACGATTCGTCCGACATAAAGGATTACCCTGTCGTTTTCAGAAATTCCAAGCTGCTTTCTCAGTGCAGTTTTTTCTTCTTCCGTACAGTTGTGTGCGATGAATTTTTTTGAATCAATTGCATTCGGGATAATTGCAGACGGAATTGAAGGAAGCATGAAAGGTTCCTTGTAATAATTCTTTGCCTTGGCAGAAACATTTACAAAGGCATAAAATTTTTTGTAAAGCTGTTTTACTGCAAAACGGATTACGCTTTTTGGAAGCCAGAACGCAAACTTAAGGTAATACTTGTAATAAAGTTCCCAAAGGGTATGTGTTGAAGCAATTACCGGAATATTGAGTTTTTTGCCGGCCTTTACTGCAGCCTTGCCGATTGCAAATTCAGTATGCGCGTGAATCAGTTCAATTTTATGTTCCTTAAGGAACGGAATTATATCTTTCTGTCTCGGCAGACCGAAATACTGTCCCTTATCCTGCGGAAGAACAAAGCACTTGCAGCGAAACACGTTAGGATCTCCGTCTTCACATTCCTTCCGTCCCCTGCCGACGGTTACGACAACGACATGATGTCCCATATCTTCAAGGATTTTTTTAAGCTGAACGACAACGGTAACGACGCCGCTTTTTGTAGGTATATAACTGTCTGAAAATAAAGCGATATTCATAATAGAAATACAATTTTACTTCTTTACCAAAATTGTTACAACACTACTGCTATTTAATGACTGTTAAAACACATTATGAATTAATGTTAAACAAACTTGCTACCGGGCGTG
>DGTU01000092.1 GCA_002394465.1 Treponema sp. UBA4328
TCGTCTCAAAAAGGCCGTCTCCGTCCTTGTCAACAATCCTTATCTGCGGATATCCGTTTTCACACTGAGTCTGCGCATACATTACGTCGTTTTCATAATACCTGATGATCTGAGGCACTCCGTCAAGCAGGCTGAAACGGATTCTGGCACCCGGCCGTTCATCCGACGGAATTTCATAATACAGGGCACACCGGTTCAGGGCATCTCCGCTGTAAAGATCAGGTACAGGTGAAATTACAAAAGGGAAAAAGAAATCAGTTCCGAGGGAGTTTTTTATTACTTCATTCGGTTTCATGCCGAACGGTGAATAATTCAGTGTCTCGGCAATCATTTTCATCGTCATGTTATATCTTGAATCATAGTAGAGCTTTACGTCCTTTACGTAGGGCCAGTTATCATAAGTTATGTCAGAACAGTCCTTTCCGATATGAATAAGAACCGGGGCTCCAAAATCACATTGAGCAGTCCAGTCAAACATGTCATCCTGATTCTCATCGTAGAAGATTTTCTGTGCACGGCCGCGGACAAATTCAACCTTGAGGTTAGGAACAAGATCGCCGTCAGTATCTGCATAAAGCGTTCCATTGTAGGCAGTAAGGCACTGGGCAAGATAATCTTTTGACGCTTCCTCAGTAATCAGGGGAACAAAAGTTTCAAGAAGCGAAAGGTCTGTTTCTTTTTCAGCGAATGACCAGTAATAATCCAGGGCCTCTTCCTGAGTTAAAAGGGAATTTTTAAGGGCAAGAAGTGAATAAAGCGGAGATTTCAGTCCGCGTGCATTGAAGGATTTGAGCATCCTTACACGAGCTTCTTTTTCTGCAAAGAATGAAGCATACAGTTCAAGGTCAGGATCATAGTCCTTATATCCCGGAAGAAGGTTTATGAAAGCCTGTGCAATTTTTCTGGCGCTTTCAGGAACGTTATTAAAATCAGGAGCATTAAGTTTATATTCAAACCTGAAAAACAGGTCTGCGAACCTTACGTCAGCCGGGAAAACGCGCCTTGCAGAATCAATCCTGCTTCTTGCACGTTCAATGTTCTCTTCTCCGCCGAGATTGTAATAGCATCTGCTGCGGATTAATTCGGCATCAGATGAATAAAGGATTTTTCCGCTGTCGAGTACAGAAAGCGCCTTTTTAAACTCAAGCGTGGAACAGAGAAGATCAGCATAAAGCGTATCAGCATTGTCCCTGTTATAATCGACCCAACCGGCCGTTTCAATGGCCTTTTCAACGAGTTTTATAATGTCTGCCTTTGGAAAATTTCTTGAAGCTTCGCTTACTGCCCGAAGGTACCATAAGTCAGAAACAGATTCATCATATGCAAGTCCGAGCTTCGCCTGGGAATCCGTCTCATTCCATTTTTTCTGTGCCGCACACTGTTTTGCAAGCTGAAGGTAACGTACGGCAGTCCTTCTGTTTGCGGCATCTGCTGAATCAGAAAATCCGTTAAAAGTTAAAAAAACAAAAAATACAGCGAAAACAATCTTTTTAACCATCAGTTTTTCCTCGCAACAATCCAGTCAGGAAAGCCGGCCAGACTTCCGGCAAGTGCCGTAACAGAATGCCCTTCTTCAACTACAGGAATAAGGCTCCTCTGCTGCATGTTTACATGCCAGTTTTTAAGTATCTTTAGAACCGAACGCGGAGAGCCGTCTTTGTCAGCAATAACGTCATAGCTGGCGGGACTTCTGACCACAAGCGGAAACCTTACGTTCATCTCAAAACGCCTGCCGTTTACAGTATTTTCAATAAAAAGCATTCCGTCTGAATCAGCACGGATATTAAGACCTGCTTCTTCAAGAACTGTACTGCTTTCTCTTTCTATTATAGCAAAAAAAGACGTTTCAGTCTTTTGATTTTTATTTTTTTTGATAAAAAAAGACTTATTCTCAAGACAGAAGCAGAACTCATTCCAGAAAGCTTTCTGACTGTCAGGAGACTTCTTCCACGAAATAATTTCTTCTGCAATCCGATACGGAAGCCTTTCATCAGCATCCAGCAGTTCAACTCCGCGGTAAAGAACCCTGCGGATAACTGCATCTGCAAGCGGAAGAAATGTTTTCTGCGGAATAAAAAGGTTCCCCGCTTCATCTTCCTGCCATTCAATTCTGTCACTGAAGCTCCGGATAAAGTCCTCGTCATCTGCGTTTTTTTCTGCGGCCAGCAGAAGGGATTTTCTGAATCCTTCAATATTTTCATCAAGACATGGAAGAATTATATTTCTGATTTTATTGCGGAGATATGCATTATCCTGATTCGTTGAATCCGTACGCCATGTTATTCCCGAAGATTTAATGTATTCCTCAATTTCACAGCGTCTGATTTCAAGCAGCGGCCTGAATATTTTCCCGCGTTCTTTACGGATTCCGGTATTTCCTTCCGTACCGCTGCCCTTTAAAAATCTCATAAGAAGGGTTTCCGTATTGTCATCTGCATTATGAGCAAGACAGATACACGAAGCTCCGGTTTTCTCAAGGAATGAATTGAAGGCCTCATACCTCAAAAATCTTGCGGCTTCTTCAATTCCCTTGCGGCGTTGTTCTGCAAGGCACTTCACCTTTCCCTTTTCAAGTTCGAATACAGTACAGTTTACATTGTTCTTTCTGCAGAGCTGTCTCACAAACTCAGCATCTCCGCCGCTTTCCTTCTCCGGACGTATATTGTGATTAACCGTGATTACTTCAAGGCGTTCCGGACCAAAAACCTTAAGGACAGAAATAAGCATGCAGACAGAATCCGCACCGCCGGAAACCGCAAGTGCAATTTTTTCATCAGTGCGGTCAAGCAGATACGAATACGATGATGAGGCAAAACTGTTTTTTACTTTTTCTTCAAACCCGTTTACTGTCATATCAAAAAAAAAGTCCCCTAAAAGACAGGGGACCTTTACAAGCTTCTGACGATTAGCGTGCAGGAGCGATTGTAATCAGAACTGAATCTGCCGGTGTGAGAATCTCAACTCCCTTACCAAGATCCAGGTTTGCAACCTTGTATTCATCACCGATTCCGATTGGTGAAACGTCAATTACAACGCGTACAGGAAGGTCTTTTGGAAGAGCCTTTACCTTAATCTCAGGAACATGTTTTACCATGAAGCCGCCCTTAAGTACACCGGCAGCTGTTCCTGAATACTGAACTTTGTAAGTACGTACAACTGGTTTTTTGTTGCTTACTGCAAAGAAATCTGCGTGAAGAACTGCATCTGTCTTGATGTCATATTCTGTATCGCGGATGAAAGCATCGCAAGCCTTTCCGTCAACATTTAAAGTAACAAGTGTTGTGGCAGTAATGTTTCTCCAAGCCTTGTTAAACTGAACTGAATCAACATCGATTGATGTTGCCTTTCCTGACTCATCATAAACAACAGCCGGAATGCGTCCTGCAGCACGAAGTGCTTTTGCAGCTTTTTTGCCTGTTTCCTTGCGTGTTTTTGCGTCAACTGTAAACTGATCCATTTTAGATCTCCTGAAAATAATTTTGAGAAGTCATCGAAAACGACGTTTCGCCAGCCTCTCTTAATTAGCGGATCCTCCTCATTAAAGTTCAGAGAATCCATAGAAAGCATATTACTTTCTTTCTGGGCCGACAGGATTCGAACCTGTGGAATGACGGCACCAAAAGCCGTTGTCTTACCGCTTGACGACTCGACAATGCGTTTGAATTATCGGCTAAAACGGAATTTCTTTCAAGATGAGAACATCGAGGAATATCGCTAGAATGTAAGGCGGAAAGTTCCAAGCACACAAAAAACGGAGACAAAGAAATGAACGAGATACAGGAAAGGATGAAGGGGCTGCTCGAAAGCGGGAGCCACCTTCTAGACAGGGAGGACGTCTGCCGGATGACGCTGCTGGCCTTGGCGGCCGAGGA
>DGTU01000062.1 GCA_002394465.1 Treponema sp. UBA4328
CCCGGCCGATCGTGTAATAATAAACGTCGCAAGATTCTGCAAGCGCATGTTTAAGGTCCATCCATCCGTGGCCCCATTTCTGGTGACACTTGAAGCGGCGTCCACCGTAATCAATGTATCCTTCACATTCAATTTTTTTGTCAGAAGAATATGTTTTTTCGTTAAGGACTGCCGTAGACATGATTGTCTTGAAGGTTGAAGCCGGAGGATATGTCGCATTTACGACACGGTTAAGCATAGGCTGGTTGGCAGTCGTCCTTAATTTTTCGTATTCAGCAGAAGACTGGTCGCTGCTGAAAATGTTCTGGTCATAATACGGATAGGAAACCATTGCAAGAACTTCACCGTCGGAAGGCCTTAAAACGACAGCAGCTCCTACCCTGTTTCCGAGGGCTTTTTCTGTAAGCGTCTGAATGCGTGTATCAATCGTAAGGACAAGCTTGTCACCCATTACAGGCGGCTGAATCTTCGGCTTGTCTGCAAGAATATGTCCGTGAACGTCTACGGTTCTGCTTTCAAAACCGTCAGTTCCCTGAAGAAGACGGTCATACTGTTTTTCAATGCCGGTTTTTCCGATTATCTGGCCTAGAGTATAGCCCTCGTTATAATGCTGCTTGATTTCTTCATTCGTGATTTCACCGACATAACCTACGACATGAGAAATTGAACCGGTGACGACGTAATTTCTCGTTGTTTTGGCCTGCCATGAAACTCCGGGAAGGTCCGTTTTGTTTTCTGCAATCTGGGCAATCTTTGAAAAAGGAACGCTGGCCTTTACTTCAACCGTTTTATACGAAGATTTTTTGATGATTTTGGAATCTATCTGGCTCTTGGGAATTTCAAGAAATGAAGCAAGCCTTGAGACAACGCTGTCAAACCTGTCACGGGGAATTTCACCCGGAGTAATCATTACGGCAAATGAATCAGAGTTTACGACGAGCGGAAGGTTGTTGTTACGGTCATAAATCTGGCCGCGCTGTGCAGAAATTTTATTTGTCTGGCTTTTGATGGTATCAGACTTAACCTTAAATTCATCTCCATGTATAACCTGAAGGTTAAAGAGAATGAGTGAATATACAAAAAAAATAAAAACTATAAAGACAAGGATAATAAAAAGATGCGAGGTCTTGTCAAATTCCTTCATTACATTACCTTCCCGATATCAACCGTAATCAGCCTGTTAAACACATTCAGGAAGCGGAATGTAAACGGAGCAAGAACTGCATTGATCAGTATTTCAACGAGAAAACCGAGCGAAAACAGATCAAATGCCCTGACATGAGGGAAAAGAATCGAAACGACAAATGCAGTAATGCCTTTGAGAAGCGTAACGCAGATTCCGATTACAAAAGGAATCAGGATGCCGCTCGTATTGATTGACTTGCGGAACGTTCCTCCGATATATCCGATTATCGTCCTTACAAGGGCATGAAGTCCGAACGGAGCAAGGCTGAAAAAATCCAGCAGAAGTCCGCCGGTAAAGCCGGAAGTTACGCCAAAAAGCTTTCCGTTGTTGATTGCAATATAAATCGTAACGAGAAGAACGAGATCCGGCATTATCTTTATGTAAAGGATGTTCGAGAGAATGCTTGTTTCAAACAGTACAAATCCAAGGAGGAACAGCGCACAGATAAGGAATTTCTTTATCATTTCTTTGCCTCCCTGCTTCCTGTTTCAATAATGCTCGGATTAAGTTCTGTCATGTCAGTAATGATGACGGTCTCAAGCCTTGAAAAATCAATCACCGGAGTAAGTTCAATGCTCAGTGCTGATTCATATTCAATCGGAGTAATCTTTGAAATTACGCCTATAGGAATGTCTGAAATATAGTTTTCGCTTTCACCGGAAGTAACGACTATGTCACCGTAGTGAAGCTGTGAGTTTGCACGTTCCTTGATGTAGCGCAGGAGAAGCGGATTATCCTGGCTTCCCATACCGCTTACAAGTCCGACATCACGTGTATTCTGGATTCGTGCGGAAACCATGCACTGTGTATCATATACAGGAAGAATAAGGCTTGTCGTAAGTCCTACGCTTGCAACGCGTCCTACAAGTCCTACGGTTCCGTTCTGAATTGCAAGAACCGGCATTCCCTTTCTGATACCGCTTGTACTTCCCTTGTTTACGGTAAGGGCCGTATACATTGAATCAAAATTACGTCCGATAATCTGTGCCGGATAGTTTTTCTGTACGAGCTGTGTAGAAAAAGAAAGCTGTTCCCTGAGGCGTTCATTTTCCTTTCTGATTTCGGTATTTGAACGCTGCATGGCCTCATAATTCTTGAGTTTTTCGGTAAGAAGTTCATTTTCTTCACGCAGCCTTGAAAGCTCTGCAACTGCTCCAAAGAAATCGCTGACAGAACCCGTTACGGCCGTGATTCCGTTCTGGATTGAAGATAAAACAGAGAAACCTACCCTCTGGAAACTTATTACAAATCCTCCCGAACTGAACGAGAGCATTATTCCGGAGAAAAGTACAAGAATTATGAGTACAAGTTCACTAATCGTAAACCTGCCGGAAGCCTTTTTGACTGATTTCATCTTAGCTTCTAGTTATTAAGGTCATCGTAAGCAGACTGGTCTGTCGACATATCCTTGAAAAGGTCAAATGACTGGCCTGCACCGAGGGCAACACATTCAAGCGGATTTTCAACGAGAATTACAGGTACACCTGTTTCCTTTGAAATAAGCTTCGGGAGTCCCTTGAGCATACTGCCGCCGCCGGTCATTACGATACCGCGTTCAACGATATCTGCTGCAAGTTCCGGAGGAGTCT
>DGTU01000094.1 GCA_002394465.1 Treponema sp. UBA4328
AAACTTCCTGACGGAAAACCTTTACGTCTTTAGGTGCTTCAACACCAATTTTTACCTGGTCACCGTGAAGTTCGATAATCGTTATCGTGATATCGTTTCCGATTTTTATTTTTTCATCAACTTTTCTTGAAAGAATCAGCATTATTTTTCTCCTCGTTTTTTGAGGGCCTTAATGATGTTGTGCTTGGTAGTCCATTTAGAATCATTAAGGATAACCTGAAGAACTTTATTGTTCTTTTTGTTGATGACCAGCGGTCCCTGAAGGTTTGCAGTAACAGGTCCGTTATCTGCCGGAACCGTAATGATTGCAAAAACAATTACATCTGCCGGAGAAGTAATTCCAATCTCCATAAGGGTTTTATCATCTATATCAAGTTCGTAATCTTTTACAATAAGGAACGGATCTACAATAAGAAAGGCAAGTCCGCTTTCATCAAGAGACTGAAGCCAGTAAAAAGGCTGGTATTCAGATTCGAGAAGGGCAAATTTGTGATAGTCTTCAAATCCGAAAAGACCGTTCGGAAAATCAAGAATCTGTTTCTCATCAACGGAAACAGTTCCCATCGTTTTTGTTTTAACTTCCATGTTCGTTTATTCTCCTTAAGTGTTTATCTCATGTAGTTCAATAAAGTAGACGAATACATCTTACCGGCATTGCTCAGCGTTGCCTGCTGTGTATATTCGAGCATTTTTTCGTCTGTAATGGCCTTTGTAATATCAAGGTCGCCTTCGCGTGATATCTGTCCTGTAACGTTAAGCGCAGTTGCAGAATTACGTACTATGTCATTCTGAACACGTTCATAGTCTGAACCGCTCTTTGATGTTCTTGCAACAAGATTGCTGATTCCGCTGTCGATGCTTCCAAGTACCCTTCCGCCGATTACTTCAGCATCCCCTTTAAGCATTGCATCACGAAGCGCAATTACGGAATCAAACAATGAACCGCCTGAAATACGGGCACTTTCGCCGATATTATACGGAGGTCTCTGTGAAGAGTCTTTAATGATTCCAATCTGATTAAGCGCAGAACCGGTAACGTCTTCAAGCCAGAGCTGTCTTGCATCCGTCGTAGAAATGTTAAGGCCGCGTGTTACAGGATCAACCGAAGCCTTTACTGCAGCACCGCTTGAATTGATTTTTGAAACAAGGGCATAGATATTGTCTCCCCTTTTTACCTGAATCTGCTGGCCGTCAACGTTAATTACAGAATCTTCATTGGCCTGCCATGAAGTTGCATCACGGCCTCCGAAAAGCCTCTGGTTTTCAGCCCAGAAGGTTCTGTTTCCGGCATTATCTACTTCGATGTATTTGTTTTCATCAATTTCAATTTTATTTACTTCGATGGAACCGTTATAACGGACATTTGCAATCAGCGGAACGGAAGCACCTTCAACGTTCCCCATATCCACGTCGAATGCCCTCTGTTTTGTGTTTGTTCCTGCAAAAATTGAGTTTCCGTCAGGTCCCGTAGCATTTGCATTCTGAATAAGTTCGCCGAGGAGTTCATTTACTTCAGCTGCCATTGCCTTAAGGTCATCACCATTATAGATGCCGTTAGCGCCTGTAACTGCAAGTTCACGGATACGCTGCATTATCTGAATGGAATTTTCCATGTAACCTTCGCGATACTGGAACTGATCACTCAAGGTTTTTGCATTTTTTTCAAAATTATTTACGCGTGTCAGGTATGACTGATATTTTACAAGGTGTCCGGCGGCAACAGGATCATCACGGAGCTGCTGAATCCGTCTCTGAGTTCCGATTTGATTGTCAATCTTATTCTTCTTCAGCTCCTGAAGCCGGAGGTTATACTGAGTATTATTGTTATTCGCCTGTGAACTTATTCTTGACGGCATATTCTACCTACCTTTATAAAATTTATCGGACGATTAACCGGCACACATGAGGAATTCTAAACTCCAAGCCTGTTGATTACCGTATCAAGCATGCTGTCAATTACGGTAACGAATTTTGCAGCTGCATTATAACCGTGCTGGAACTTGATAATGTCAGCGAGCTCTTCATCAATGTTTACGCCGCTGATTGCATCACGCATTCCGCGAAGGTCATTCATAATTGCATTCTGTGAAAGCATGTTCATTTCTGCCTGCTCGCCTTTAAGACCGACATTTGTAACAGAATTAGCAAAATAATCATCAAAAGTTCTGTCTTTTCCGATCATTACGCTTGTATTTCTGATTGAAGCAATTTCAACTGCTGCACGTCCGTCACCAGGAAGAACTTTTCCGTGACTGTCAGGGAAGCTTGCTGCAACGCTGAGCACGTCACTTCTGATGCTTTCATTTACGCTGATATATCCTGAAGGATTTAATACAGGAGCAACTGCAAAACCTGCTGCAAGTGCATTTACTGCATCAGCACGTGCAAAATCATAAGCTCCCTGCTCTCCCGAACCATTAAGGATTCCTGTATAGCCCGTGAGGAACATTCCTGAATCTTCTACATGGCGGATTACAAAATCAGGATTAGCCTGAGAATTTGCAGTCGTTGCCTTAAGAACGAGGTGGTTTTCACGGTCAAGATAAGCCTTTACTTCACCGTCAGAATCGTTGATTCTTGCAACAACTTCTTCAATTGTATCAGTCGGATGATAAGGAACTGTAATATTTCCGTTTTTTCCGGAAAAGGTCATTACGCCTTCAAGTCCGACTTTTTCCTGCGGATTAAGGGTGTTTGTTCCCGTGAACCTGAATACATATGAATGGTCATTTACTCCGTCACCGTTACGGTCGAAATTTCCGTTAATATCAGTAACAAAAGGTTTCTGTGTAAAGAAATCAAGTCCAGACACATTGTTTGCACCTACACCGTTTCTGTGAACGTCATTTACGAGGTCTGCAAAGTTCATTGTCATCGTATTGAGGGACTGGATTTCATTCCTGATGTCTACGTCACGAAGTTCAATCAAAGCTCCAAGCGTCCCGCCTGAAATATATGCAGTATCCTGTGTATCAGCCCAGATTACGGTGCTGTAACCGTTACTGTCTGTTTCAGGCCTGTTTTCAAGATTACGTGAAACTCCGCCCTGAACAAGAATATGTCCGTCGAGGTGAATCATAAATTCATCAGCATCACGCTGGTCTGTAGTAATGTTAACAAGACCAGAAAGCTTTTCTATAAGAAGGTCACGCCTGTCCATCAGGTCATTAGGATTGTCATCCATTGCCTGTGACTTGATGATTTCGCGGTTAATTTCGGCAATCTGATCTGCAAGGTCATTAACCTGCTTTACGGTAGCTTCAATATCACCGTTTATAAGCGTTCCTACTCCGCTCAGTGATTTATAGCGCTGCTGGATGCTTTCCGTAAGGGAATCTGCACGGGTAACTACAGCCTGACGCGCAGCCTTGCTTTCAGGATAAACGGAAAGTTCCTGCCATGACTGCCAGAATTTATCCATATTTGTACGGATTGAGATTTCATCAGGTTCATTGTAAATCTGCTCAATCATCGTGTAATATTTTTCTCTTGTAGACCAGTAGGTTTCCTGGTTTGTCTGGGCAACGATTCTCTGATCAAGGAGCTCATCGCGGAGACGATTAATGCTTTCAATGTCAGTTCCCTGCCCGATCTGTCCCGGAGTTTCTGCACGGGTAAGGTCCGGACGGTACAGAGGATCAAAAGAACGCACCTGAACGCGCTGTCTTGTATAGCCTTCAGTATCTGCATTTGAAATATTATGACCTGCAGTAGTAATCTGCTGTGTGTGAGCCATAAGGCTTCTTTTTCCGATTTCGATTGCTCCGAATGAATTAGCCATTTCTTTCCTCCTCGAACCTTATATAACCTGATTAAAAACCAGGGAACTCATTTCCGGTTTAACGATTCCGCCGTTTTTTGAATACAAGGTATTCCTGCGCTGCGGAACAACTTTGTCAAAAACTCCCTGAAGGAATTTTCTTGTAACGGCCACATACTGGTTAAGTACATGATTTTCTACCTTAGATTTCTGAAGTTTGCATCTTACTGACATAAGCATGTCTGAGTATTCACCATCCTCAATTCCGGCATCATACTCACCGAGCACAGTCCTCTGCTCTTCAAGAGAAACAAAGCGGTCACTGAGCTCCTGAAGGTTTGCAATACTGACGTTAAGGCTTTCCCAGTCTTTTTCACTTACATCCTTATGAAGAAGCTGCTGCTGCTTAAGGATTTCATCAAGAAGCAGGTCTTCTTTTTTCATAACTTCAATAAGCTGATGCCTGTTATCAACATTCATATAAAACTCCAGAAAAAATCTATGTTTACATTTAATTTTCGGAATCTGAAAAATTAACTTTACATAAATATGAAGAATAATAAAAAAATAAAATTCTGCACTTTTTAAGTTTTCTAACCTTGACATATCTGCGTAATTTTTGATAAACTGTTTTTCGTCAGTTATATGGTGCCTGTAGTTCAGTGGTAGAGCGCCAGATTGTGGATCTGGTTGTCGTGGGTTCGA
>DGTU01000005.1 GCA_002394465.1 Treponema sp. UBA4328
ATCCTTTACGCTTTCTCCTACATAGGCAAAGGCTGCAAAATGAATTACGGCGTCGATTTTATTTTGAGTAAAAATCCTGTCCAGCAGGGCTGAATCGCTGATATCCCCCTGAACAAAGGTTCCGTTAAGAACATTTTCCTTGTGCCCGTAAATGAGGTTATCAAGAATTATCGTGTCATAGCCGCTTTCACCAAAGAGAAGGTTTGTATGGCTTCCGATGTACCCGGCTCCGCCGGTGATGAGAATCATACAAGTCCGCGTCCTATGCAGTGCAGCTCAATTCCATTAGCCCTCATAACTTTAGGATCGTACTGGTTGCGGCCGTCCCAGATTACAGGTTTTTTTAGAAGAGATTTAATCTTTCCGAAATCAGGAGAACGGAACTGCTTCCATTCCGTTACAAGGATAAGTTCATCCGCACCGTTCAAGGCAGACCACATGTCCGGCTCGTATGAAATCGCATCTGCAGGAATATGAGCAAGATAATGCTTTGCCATTCCGTATGCCTGAGGATCATATGCCTTTATCTTTGCACCGCGTTTAGTAAGTTCAGTTACAACGGTAATTGCAGGGGCCTCACGCATGTCGTCTGTTTCAGGCTTGAAAGAAAGTCCCCACAGGGCAAATGTCCTTCCGCTTAAATCTTCACCGTATTTTTCAATGATGCGGTTTGAAATGATAAATTTCTGGTCGTTATTTACGTCTTCAACGGCTGTTGCAATCCTCATCTGGATTCCATTGCGTCTTCCTACTGCAATAAGCTCCTTAACGTCTTTAGGGAAGCATGAACCGCCGTAACCGCATGAAGCATGAAGGAAAGGCATTCCGATTCTTGAATCAGAACCGATACCCTGCTGAACGGCCCTTACGTCTCCGCCGACCTTATCGCAGAGCTTGGCAATTTCATTCATAAAGCTGATTCGTGTTGCAAGCATTGCATTTGCCGCATACTTGATGATTTCTGCAGATTTTGTATCTGTACAGATAATCGGATGCTCGTTTAACGTGAACTGATCATAAAGCTGCTTCATGATTGCTTCAGCCCTTGCATTGTCGCAGCCGATAACAACACGGTCCGGCTTTAAAAAGTCATTAACGGCAACACCTTCCTTTAAGAACTCAGGATTTGAAACAACATCAAATTCAATTCCTTGGCTGTCAGTGCGTTCATCAAGAACTTTCTGAATTACTTCTCTTACTTTGTCAGAAGTTCCTACAGGAACTGTAGATTTATCAACAACGATTGTATAACCGCACATGTTCCTTGCAATGCTTTCTGCAGCGGCAAGTACATAGCGCGTATCAGCTGAACCGTCTTCTCCCGGCGGTGTTCCTACTGCAATAAAGCAGATATCAGATGAAGGAACGGCTTCGGCATAATCAGTGGTGAAGTCAAGGCGGCCTTCCCTGTGATTGCGGAGAACCATTTCTTCAAGTCCCGGTTCATAAATAGGGATTTTTCCGTTTTTGAGGCTGTCAATTTTTTTCTGGTCAATGTCAATGCACCATACATGGTTTCCCATCTCTGAAAAACATGTTCCTGATACAAGTCCTACATATCCTGTTCCTACAATTGAAATATTCATTTTGTATTTTTATACCTTAATTATGAAATATAATTATATACTTTATATTAAAATGTGAAAATACTAAAACAAAACATCAGGTGAAAGAGTTAAGAAGTCTGAAAGAGGTATAGTTCCGGCATTATCAGTGTCAAAAACAGAAACAACATATATTTTCGCATCAGGATACTTTTTTTTGAAAGCATCCATTCCGCGGCCTATAGTCCTGTGTCCGCTTTTTACTTCAATGCCGCATACTTTATCACCTTTGGCTATTATATAATCAACTTCATCATTCCCATCGCGCCAGTAAAAAAGTTTATACTGGCAAATTTCAGCATTATTTATAAGATGAACACCAACACATGATTCAACGAAACGCCCCCAGATATCAGGAGCAGTTCTGGCCTCTGAAAAACTTTTATTCATAACAGCTGCAAGAAGTGAATTATTATAAACCTGCAGTTTAGGACTTGAAGCACGTATATGCTGTTCACTACCAGAATATTTCTGTATACCGCCCAGAAGCCGGCTTTGATCAAGAAGATTCAAATAATGTGAAAGAGTAACCGTATTTCCCGCATCTGTAAGAGTTCCCAGCATTTTATTGAACGGCATAATCTGTGCTGAATAATTAGCTCCCAGATAAAAAAGCTGCCTTAATAAAGCTGGTTTTGCAACATTTGTAAGCATCAGGATATCTTTTGAAATACTTGTTTCAATAATTGAATCCCTGAGATAATTTTCCCATCTTTTTTCATCAGCAATTAGTTCTGCACTTCCAGGGTATCCGCCAAAATAAACATACTCTTCAAGAGAAAAACCAAATGCTTCTTTCATTTCCGAATAAGACCAGTGAGGAACCTGTATGAGTTCAAAGCGTCCCTGCAGAGATTCTGTAAGTCCCTGTTTCAGCAGCAGTCTGGATGAACCGCTCAGGATCACCTTTATATTCATCCCGGTTCGCGTATCTTCATCCCAGAATCTTTTTACAATTTCACTCCAGTTTTCAATTTTCTGTATTTCATCAATTATAAGAAGCACTTCTTCAGC
>DGTU01000031.1 GCA_002394465.1 Treponema sp. UBA4328
CGAAAATCAAGTTCTACATCAACGCCCGAACAGACGCAAGTGCAGGACTTGAAAAAGCAAAGGCTGAGAGCGGCAAGGTTTGTGACGCAATCACTGCTGAAATCAAAAAGGTTCTGGAAAACGCATAAAGCAATTTCAGGCTTAAAAGAATAAACTTCAATCAGACTGTCAGCTAAGGTATTCTACCTTATCTGACAGTTTTTTTATTACATACTCTTATGTAATTCTGGTTCAATTTTCCCGTCCAATCTGATAAAATAAACTCATGAATCCGCAGTTACATCTTTCAACAGGGTACAGGCGTTTCTCAAAAATGATACAGTCAGGGGCAGTTTTCTGTGCGTTTGATACTGAAACAACCGGCTTAAATCCTGATATGGAGCGTATAATTGAAATAGGTGCCGTTAAATTCAATAAGGACGGCATTCTTGATACATACAGCGTACTTATTAATCCGCAGAAACCCCTTCCACAGATATCAATCGAGTTATGCCATATAACGGATGAAATGCTTGAGGGTAAACCGATATTTTTTGAAGCAGCTGACAGTTTTCTGCGATTTATAAATGGAACAGTTCTGCTTGCCCACAATGCTCAGTTTGACCTTCGTTTTGTAAATGCTGAACTTGCACGCCTCAACAGGCCTCCGCTCAAACAGCTTGCAATTGATACGCTCCGTTTTGCAAGGACAGTTTTTCCCAAGCCGCAGACGACCTCATGGAAACTGAGCTCACTTGCTGAAAAACTCAATATAGAAGTCAAAGAAGCACACCGGGCTCAGGACGATGCCCGTGTCTGCATGGAAGTTTTTCTGAAATGTGTTGAAGAATATGACAGGATAAAGGGTAGAAAAAAGTTTATCCCCTCGGAGCCTTTGCAGGGTCAATTGGATTTCCATTCTGGAACACCATGAATGTAATCTGGCTCTTATGGCTGTATGAATCAATTCCTACCGTTCCGAGTTTTTCTCCGTAAGTAACGTATTCACCTTTCGAAACAGAAACTTTTCCAAGTCCCGTATAGGCATAAATGTGACCGGTTTTACTCTGAACAAATACAACATTTCCAAACCCGCGGTAAGTTCCCGCAAACATTACGGTTCCTTCCCTGATTGAGTTTACACCTTCATCTTTCTGTGCAGAAAGCGTAACTCCACTCACCTTGCCTTTAAGGTATGAAACCTGAGGATTCTTTACAGGCCAGTCTAATGACGAATCACCTTTTTTTCCTGAATAGGAATGTGTATCCGTTACGGCCATTTCAACTGAAGAAGTTTTCTGTGCCGGCCTTTTATCAGGAGCTTTTGTCTGAACCTGGGTCTGCTTCGGGATTTTTATTTTCTGTCCAACCTTTAATCCTGAAGAACCGTCCGCACCATTAAGTTTCTGAAGATCAGCTACGGCAATTCCTTTGGCACGGCTGATTCCATACCATGTATCACCCTTCTGAACCGTATAATACTCTGTTGCAGCAGAAAGCACTGCGGTTTTCTGCTTATCATCTGAAGCCGGGGCTTTTGTCTGAGCATTATTATTTTCAGCCGGAATAAGAAGAACCTGTCCGGTTTTTATGCCTGTACCGTCAATTTTATTTGCATCAGAAATTTTCTGGACGGTAGTTCCATATTTTCTGCTTATAGAATACAGGGTATCACCCTTCTGTACGGTATGAGTCGTATCAGCAAAAGATAAAAACGAGAGAATTAATGCAGTTGAAAATAATAAAATGCGTTTCATATCATTTTATTATCGGCAAATTTTCTGCAAAAGTTTATAAATATCTATTCCGTTGATTTCACCTGCATCCGCATATGATGCAAGAACATTGTCGCGTCCGTTCTGGAGGTGTTCGCTCGTGATTCCATATTTGATTGAACGGTCTGCTTCAAGCAGTGCGCTTATGTGGTCAGCAAGCCTTACCGTACGTCCGTCAACAGGATTAAAGCTGTCAGAATTGTATTTTGAATTAAGTTCGTCCCAGGTTACGGTAACGTTTTTACCATCCTTCATAATTCTGTTGGCAAACTCATCACTACTGAAATACATTATTTCATCAATATACGAAGAATCCATCAGCGGCACAAGTTCCATTCTTACGATTTCATCTTCAATATTTTTTACTACGCCCGGAAGTTCGTCAGTTGCCTGCTTGACAGGAGAAATAATGTCACGGGTAACAGCTTCCGGAAGATCATGAAAAAGTGCGCTGAAAAAATCATTGAAGATACGTTTATCGCAATACTTTACACCGGTTTCCCGGAGAAGAAGAAGTGTCAGAACGGCAACAAAGAAACAGTGTCCGAGAACGCTGGTATGTGGAACACGCGGCGTCTGATTCCATCTTGTCTGAAACCTCAGTCTTTCAACCATCATCATAAAATCAAACGGGCGCTGTCTTGTAACAAGAAGCTGCATTCCCTTCAGATCAAGGTATTTCTGTATGTCACGGTTCAGGTCAAGCCTGATTTTTGTAAGGCGTTCTTCTTCATTTACACAGCTGACCATTTCAAGTTCACGGAGTGAAGAAAACTTATGGGCAGCACGAAGAACTCTTGCAGCAAGCGCAGTCTTTTTATCAAGCGGGATATTTCCGTTTGTCTGTCCGATATACATAGTAAACCTGGCAAACAGATCCCTGTCATTTATAAGCGGCTTGTACTGATTTAAGACCCATTCATTAAGACGGATATATTCCTGCGGATACTGTTCCCGTATCATCGCCTGGACAGGACTCTTTATATCACAAAGGGCAATTTTCCGAAGGAGATCAAAGAGCGAAGCATATATCATCCAGTTCCAGTCAATTTCATTTCCCTGAGTTTCTTCGTATTTACCTATGATGTACGCTGCAACCATTTTTTCTGCAGCTTTATCCATCTCAACGATTTCAAAAGGACGCACCAGATCATTCCAGCGCTGAATTGAGAAACCTTCAAATATTTTAGAAATAAGTTTAGGTGCAAGCAAAATAAAACCCGTAAATCAGTTGGCGATGCCTTTTTTCTGATCAGCAGCCATTTTTTCTTTCCAGACAAGAGCTTTCTTTTTATCTTCTTCTGCATCTTCTTTCTGATTAATCAGAAGTGCAATCCTTCTGTCAGCTATCAGATACTGAATTGCAAGCCTCATGTCATCAATACGATGAGTTGAAAGTTCATAACGGTCACGGTAAGCAGTTGCCGAAGAAGAAAGAAGCTTCCTTATCAGGCGGATATAAAGAACCGTATCCTCATAGTCTTTCATCGCAGGATCAAAGTATACTTTGCATCCCTCTTTCATGTCGATAAGATTTTTCGCAACCGTAGCAAAACGTCCCTGAAGTTCAACGAAACTCCAGCGCCACTTTGTATTTTCACCAAAAGCATCAATCAGAAGTTTAATTGCAAGTCCAAGTTTTTTTATTATCTCAAAGCGTTTTGTAACCGGTATCTGGGCAATCTGAGCAACCTGTTCTTCAATTTCAGAATACTGGACGTCAATTGCATTTGTAACAATATCTTCAAGATAAATAATTGCCTTATACAGAATTTTCCGGGCATCATTAAGGGCATCATTGTTTTTGGTATTTATAAGTTCGACACTCAGATTATTAATCGTTATGTACTCTGTTGAAATACCGATCATGTCTTCGCAGAGTTTTATTTTTTTATATGCAACTCCGGCAGAAGTATCGCTCTGAAGAGTCATAAGAAGTGCTTTTTCATTTTTCAAAACCTGATCAATATGATCTTTGTACGGTTTTGTCTTTTCCTTCAACAGATCCCTGTCACCAGTTTTTGCCATCAGATACCTCCAGAAAACTTTTCGAGCATGATTTTTGCATGATTAAGAGACTGTTCTGACTGTGCATCACCCGAAAGCATCCGCGCAATTTCAGAAACTCTCTCCTGACCAGCAATTTTAAATACTTTTGTAGAAGTCTGCTCTCCTGAAACTCCTTTTTGAATCTTAATCTGATTATCGGCATAAACTGCGATACTCGCTAGATGTGTAATGCAAAGAACCTGACGATTTTTTGCAAGATTCTTCAGATGGAGGCCAACGGAAACGGCAACTTCACCGCCGATTCCTGTATCAATTTCATCAAAAACAAGCGTTCCGATACTGTCACTTGCCGAAAGTATTGTTTTCAGCGCAAGCATGACACGGCTTAACTCACCGCCTGAAGCAATTTTTGCAAGGCTCTGAAGCGGGCTGCCTGGATTTGCACTGATAAGGAACTCGATGTCATCCATTCCGTAAGGACCGCACTTCTGTTCAACTGCAGTTCCCGGCTTTTCAACGATACTGACTGAAAAACGTGTTCCTTTCATGCCAAGTTCACCAAGAACAGCTTCCACTCCGGCAGCCATTCTCTGAGATGCACTTTTCCTTTCAGCTGAAATTTCCCTGGCTTTTGTATAGACACTTTTTTCAAGTGCGGCAATTTCTTTTTCAAGCACATCACGGTCTTTTGATGAATCATTCAGTGTATTGAGCCTGTTCCGGGCATCGTCATGAAATTTAATTACTTCATCAATTGAAGCGTTCACTGAAGAAGCATATTTTTTCTTAAGGTTGTACAGAAGCGTGTTTCGTTCCTGTACACTTGCAAGTCTCTCCGGATCAAACACAAGCGAGTGCTCATAATTCCTGAATTCATCGCTGACATCACTTAGTTCATAAAACAGATTTTCAAACCTGCCGGCGAGTCCTTCAAGTTTTTTGTCTGTAGAAGAAAGGCTTGATGCAAGTCCGCGGATTTTTTTCATGGCACTTATAATGCCGTTTCCGTCACCGTCAAACAAAGAATTTACGGCATTTACATCTGAGAAAAGTTTTTCATACGAAGAAAGCTTAATTTCCTCTTCCTCAAGTTCCTTATCTTCACCGCTTTTTAATTTTGCTTCTTCAATTTCTTTAACTGCAAAAGTAAGGAGATCAATTTTCTGGGCCTTATCCCTGTCATCAGCATTCAGTTCATCAAGGCGTTTTCTTTTATCAACGAGACTCAGATAATCTTCCGTATAGGATTTTACGCGTTCATTAAGTCCTGCAAAAGAATCAAGAAATTTACGGTGCTCAGTTACCTTCATCAGTGACTGATGCTCGTGCTGTCCGTGTATATCAACCAGAAATGAACAGAATGATGCCAGATCCGCACGGGTAACAGGTACAGAACCAATCCAGGCTCCGGTTTTTCCGTTACTCCTGACATAACGTCTCAAAAGTATTCTGTTATCTTCAAAGGGAATACCATGCTGATTAAGCCAGTCACAGGCTGTTTCTATTTCATCCTCAGAATCTGAAGTACGAAGTTCACTTTCTTCAAGGCAGAACATTCCGCTTACAACGGCTTCATCCTGCCCGCTTCTAATCTGTTCAACACCGGCCTTTCCACCCAGCAAAAAAGACAAGGCACCGATTAAGAGTGATTTTCCTGCACCAGTTTCGCCGGAAAGAACTGTAAATCCTTTTCCGAATTCAACAGTTGCATTGTCAATCAGTGCAAAATCTTTAATTGTGAGTTCTTCAAGCATTTGAAGGTCCTCCGGACCAGTTTAATTTTGAACGAAGTGCATGATAGAATTTTTCTTTCGTGCACCCTACGAGAAGGGCTTTTTCTTCAAGCCGGTGGATTTTTATACAGTCATCTACATGAAGATCAACCGGAATCTGCCCGTCAACACTGACAACTACATCGCCGATTCTTGAAGGCTTTATTGTAATTTCAATTTCACCTTTTGAACTCAGAACCATCGGACGGCTTGAAAGTGAAAATGCATTTATCAGCGTCATTACCATTGCATCAAGACCGGGATCAATTATCGGACCACCGGCACTTGCAGAATATGCCGTCGAACCTGTCGCTGTTGAAATTATAATTCCGTCTCCCTTTATCTGCCCAAGCGGAACTCCGTCATAGGCAACTTCAAATGAAATCGTGTGACCTGCTGTTTTTGCACTTATAACGACGTCATTCAAACCGGTCGAACGGAAACGCCTGTAATTACCACGGATCAGTTCAGCCTGAAGCATTGTTCTAGAAGCAATTACAGACTTGCCTTTCAGGAATTTTTCAAGTTCCTGTTTCCATTCATTTTTCTGAACCGAAGCAATAAATCCAAACGAACCGAAATTAACCGGAAATATCGGAATCCCAAGCGAAGCACAGCCCCTTGCAGCGAACAGAACCGTTCCATCGCCACCGAGGGTTATAACGAAGTCAAATCCATGAAACGGATATTCCTCGCTGAATCCACCGAACATAAAAATAGAAGACTTGATTTTATGAGCATCGAGATATTCTTTTATTTCCTCGCCCATAGCCTTGGATTCTTCTTTGTAAGTGTTAACAACAATAAGACAACTATTGTACGACATTATTACGGCAGTGTTCCCAGTACTTTTGCAATTTTCGCCGCAGATTCAGATCCAAGTCTTGGATAAAGCGGGAAAAGAGCAGTACGCAAATAAAGAGACTTTGCAGTCATACACGACGGAGAAAGCTCTTCGTCGTGAGCTGCAATTACAGTATCTTCAAAGGCACTTTTTATTTCAATATCCTTTCGTGCGGCATACTGTTTTGCATCCTTAAAGCTTCCGTTCAGCACAACCGGGAATGACCAGATTGTAGAGCCGTCATCTGCCTCACGTATAAAGGTTTTATTCTTTCCGCTCATCAGTGAACGCTGAAAAACAGCAAACAGGTTTTTTCTTGCTTCTTCATTCCTGCTGAATTCCTTAAGCTGAATCCAGGCAAGAGAACTGTTGATATCAGGCAGAACATCCGTCTTAGGAGCTTCATCCGTGAATTTCTTAAGGACAATCCATTCGCGTCTTCCGGGTGCCATAAGGACAGCACCGCCGCCGGCTGTAATTGTATCATATTCCTCAAGGGAAAGAATGGTGTAAACACCGAATGAACCCGCCTTTCTGATTTTAGCCTCTTTCTGTTCAGTTTCACTGTCTTCTTCAGAAGTTTTTACGACAGCACCTATTGAATGAGAAATATCCTCAATGACAGGAACACCTAATGCAACTATTTTTTCAAGTTCAGGAATGATTCCATTAGTTTCATGAAGCAACAGAAGACGACCGCCGTCTTTTATTCCTTTTTCAACATTTTCCGGAGTCACCAGTCCTGTTTCTTCACTGACATCAAGTACAAGCGGAATATAACCAAGATTTTCGACAGCTGAATACTGCCATGAAGGTGCGAGTCGACTTATCATAATTTTTGTATCTTTTTCAAGATCAAGCGCCCTGAGGGCATACGAAAGTGCAATAGACGGGCTTCTGAATGCCACGGCACCGTCACATCCTGTAAATTCCTTCAGAGTCTGAATAAACCGTGCATTCAACTCGCCAGGTCCGATTTTTTCATCGACCATACAAGTCAGAACGGCATCCATCTCCTTTCTGCGAATAGTAGAACTAAATGTCTGAATCATTTCCAACCTTTTTTTAATACATCAAAAAATTATCAGTATTATTACTCTTTACCCGGATCAATAATTTTCTGAAGTTCTTTTGCATTAAAGAGTTTGCGGGTATCAAGAACGATAAGATATTTATCTTCCTGTCTTACAACACCGTTAATATACTCAGTTCCGATACCACTGATCATCTGTGGCGGAGCCTTTATCTCATCAATGCTTACAGATACTACACGTGAAATACGGTCGATAATAATACCAATCTTGTTGTTATCAATATTAAGAATGATAAAACCGCCCTCAAGTTCTTCATCTTCATCAGAAATTTCCAGTTTTTTGATCTGAAAACGTTTATGAAGATTGATTACAGGAATAATCTCACTGCGAAGGTTAAAGATACCTTCAACATAGTATGGAGCATTAGGAATCGGACGTACCGCTGTAATTTTTACAATCTCTTTAACGTCCATAATGTTAACACCGTAGAGTTCTTCCCCTAACTGAAATGTTACTAACTGCAACTGATTCTCTTCTGCCATAATTCCTCCAACTCAACTGAGCCTTATTTTATCAAACCCCAAGAAGTCTCTTTGCATGGATGTAGTCTGCAATTCCGGCTGCAACTTTTTTTGCTTCTTTCATTGCAAGAACAACAGTCGCCGGTTTATGAACGACATCACCGCCGGCAAACACTCCTTTCAGAGTAGACATTCCATATGGTTTATCTGTAGTTTTTACGTAACCAGATTCATCAACATCAATTCCCTGTGTAGTAGAAATGATGCGCGCAGCCGGCTTAGAACCAACTGCAAGAAGAATCTTATTTGCCGGTACAATTTTTTCGCCTTCAGGAGTTGAAACCTTCAGTCCCGTTACGACACCATTTTCACCGACATATTCAAGAGGAGCATGTTCCCATTTGAATTCAACTCCGTCTTTAAGTGCACCATCATATTCAGCTTTTGCGGCACGCATAAACTCAATTGTCTTTCTGTAGCATACTGTTACTTTTTTTGCTTTCATAAGAACAGCAGTTCTGCATGCATCCATAGCAACATTTCCGGCACCAATTACAACAACTTCATCTCCGGCTTCAACAGGGACTTCCTCAGCACCTACATTACCGTCACGATAAAGCCTTGTCATGCGGAGCAGATAATTCGACTGAATTATACCCTTAAGGTCTTTACCCGGGATATCAAGATCCTTTGCAAGGGCTGTACCAGTACCAATAAATACTGCATCAAATCCCTGTTCGAACATCTGATCGATAGTGATATCCTTTCCGACCATGGTATTTGTTATAAAAGTTACACCGAGGGCTTCAATATTCTTAACTTCACGGCGTACAACTTCTTTAGGAAGCCTGAAATCAGGAATACCATAAAGAAGAACACCACCCGGTTCACTTTCACCTTCATAAACAACTACATTAAAACCTTTACGTGCAAGATCACCTGCAACAGTCAGTCCGGCAGGACCTGAACCGATTACCGCAACCTTACCTTCAGTTTTTGGAGCAACTTTTTCTGTATTAAGCTGATTATCAGAGAAAAAATCGGCAATAAATCGCTCAATGCGGCCAATCTTTATTCCCTTACCCATTTTAGCCATAACACAATGTCCTTCACACTGATTTTCATGAGGACATACACGGCCGCAAACAGCAGGCAGATTACTTTTCTGCGAAATAATTCTATATGCTTCTCCGAAATTTCCGATTGACAGGGCATGATTGAATGAAGGAATTTCATTTTCAATCGGGCAACCGGTTTTACAGAGCGGTTTAGGACAATTCAAACATCTCTTGGCTTCGGCAACAGCTTCAGCAATTGTGTATCCAGGGATTTCCTCTTCCATACTGATTTTTTACCTCTTTTAAGCTTTTCCACGCAGTTGCTGAAAAAACTTTGTAATATATATAGTTTAATTATATCCCACGATGCTTTAAAAGTCCATTATGTTTTAAACAATGTAATCAACCTGTGATAATTACAGCTTATACAGCAAAAAGCGTTACGACAAAAATCCTTTTCACCCCCATATTCCTTAAAATTTTAGAGCAGGCTTCAGCCGTTGCCCCGGTGGTCATAACATCATCAAGCAGAATCACTGAGTCAGGAGTTTTTCCATACAGTTTTTCACGCTTTCTGCTGCTGACTTCTCCGTATTCGTTTTCGATGATACAGAACCTCCGTGCCCGGTCCATTTTTTTCTGCTGCGTTTTACTGTAGCGCACGAGAAGATTACGTACAGAAATTCCGTACATTCTGTGCAGGTAATAACACAACTCTTCAATCTGATCCCATCCAGCTTTTCTTATCTTCCCGGGACGTGGTGGCACAGGAACAACAGGCATCGCCATACCCGAAACCGTTTCCAGTTCACGAACA
>DGTU01000121.1:0-10200 GCA_002394465.1 Treponema sp. UBA4328
TTTTTACCCTGATTGTTTGAATCTTCTGCAAGCTTACGGATTTCATCAGCAACTACGCTGAAGCCCTTTCCCGTTTCTCCGGCATGGGCTGCTTCAATTGCGGCGTTCATTGCGAGAAGGTTTGTCTGGCTTGCTATGTTCTGGATTACGGAACTTGCTTCAAGAAGAATCTTGCTCTGCTCCTGAATCTTAAGGGTTGCCTGAACGGTTTCTTCGATGTTTACGCGTCCGGTTTCTGCAGAAGTTTCAAGGTCTTTGATTGTTCCGCTGTTTTTATTGAGGATTGAAGTTACAGACTTGATGTTTGCAACCATTTCTTCGATTGCACTTGAAGATTCAATTACGCTTGAACTCTGTGACTGGATCGTACGGATCAGGTCTTCAACGCTCGTAGTAATACTCTTCATGTTGTTTGCAGCTTCCATGACGTTCTTGCCCTGAAGCTGAATCTGGCGGTTTACGCTTTCGATGTTAGATGTAATTTCATTTGCGGAAGCAGCCGTGTCATTCATGTTGTAGCCGAGTTCCTGACCGTGTTCCGTCATCTGCTTTGTAACGTCCTGAACCTGCCTGATTGAATTCTGAATTTTTTCAATCGTCTGGTTAAAGTATGTGTACATCTGACCGAGTTCGTTTTCATTTTTAACGTTCATGCGGACAGTCAGGTCGCCGTCACCCTGGGCAATGTTTTTCATTGCAGCGACACCCTTGTTCATTTCCTTAACAACGCGCCTGATGATGATGTAAGAAAGCATGATAACGATTACAAGCGTCAGGAAGAAAACTGCAATCTGAAAATTAGTGATTCTTCTGGCACCTGCATAAACTTCTGATTCCGGAACGTTCAGTCCCAGGAACCATACTTCTTCAGCGCCTTCAACGGTCACAGGCTGATAAACCTTTATCATTTTTGTACCGTTTTCCTTTGCTTCAACAGTAAATGACTTAAGGTTAGCAGCAGCTTCGCTGAATTCCTGAGACAGGCTTCCTGAAAAATCTTCACTCATCTGACCTTCAAGGGAAGAATCTTTTGTTACTGCAATAAGGCCTGTATGTGCAATCAGTGAAAGATAACCTGTATTATAAACAACGGCGTCCTTGAGCAGGGCAGAAAGTGCATCAAGGGACATGTCGACGCCCATCATTCCTACGATTTTTCCGTGTTTGTTATGAACCGGGAAAGCAACGCCGCAAACCCAGATTTCCTTTCCGCCGACTTCATACGGATTCGGCTGAATAAGAATTCCGCGGTCTGCTTTCATCGGTTCTTCATACCAGAAGCTGCCCTCATATTCTGTAAGGGCGCAGCAGGCAATTTCCTTGCCGTCATTTGTCCAGTATGGAATAAGCCTTCCCGTTGAATCGTAAGTATCATCATAATTTGCAAATTCTGCATCACGTCCGTCCAGTGCATTCGGAAGGTAAATGCAGTATGCATCTACAAGCCCCGGATTTAATTCAAGCGTATGCTTTAAAAGGCTGTTGATATAGTCACGCCTGTCATTAACGGCAATTTCTTCATAGCGTTCCAGTGCTGCCTGAAGGGTTTTGCCGATGCTGTATTCGGAAGAAAGAATTTTTTCCGTATTTTCGCCGTAACGGGCCGCTGTCGATTCAAGATAATTTGAAGAAATCTCATTAAATGAATTATTAACGATTTTTGTAATAAAGAGTGCACATAAAGAGAGAAGAACAAAGAGAACTGCGCCGATTGAAAATGAAAGCTGTCTGCTTATGCTTTTATTTAAAATATTTCTCATACTTTTAATTATATGGCGAAAAATCAATTTGTAAACTTTTAAAAAAAATTTATACTCTTTTCATGGCAGAAAATACTTTGAACAAAATCCATGAAATTGCAGCCTCTGAATTCCTGGAAAAAGGCTTCCGGGGAGCTTCCCTGCGTGAAATCGTAAAAAAAGCAGGAGTCACTACAGGTGCATTTTACGGCTATTACAAAAGCAAGGAAGAACTTTTCAGCGCCCTGGTAAAGCCCCACGTCCAGTATGTATCAGGCCTTTTTGCCTCACTTATTGAACAGTTCAAAAACCTGCCGAAAGAAGAATGGGCTGAAAAAATGGACTATTTTTCAAAGCAGGGACTCATAGACATTTACACCTACGCTTGGAAAAACAAAGAAGCTTTCCGCCTGATTTTAAACGCCAGCGAAGGCACGGAATTTGAAAACTTTGTCCACGAACTGGTTGAACAGGAAGTCGAAATTACCCATATCTTTTATAAAGAAATGGAAAACCAGGGATACGAGCCCTATGCCTTTAATCCCATGATGGAACACATGATAATTTCAGGAGAGTTCAGTGCCATACTGGAACTGATAATTCATGACATTCCTTTTGAAGAAGGCCTTGAATGCGCCCGGAAACTCCACGATTTCTACGAAGCCGGCTGGAAGAGCATACTCGGGCTTAAGTAAGGGTGGTACATCCGCTGCCCTTTATTTTTCAAATCCTCCCGCATGCTTTTTAAGGGCCTCAATATAGGCCTGGGCATACCTGGATAAAGACATTCCTTTCCTTGTAATTATGCCCACCGTCATGCTGTCCGCCACGGCAAGGGGACGGGCAATTATGTTTTCTCCGTTGAGTTCCCGGCTGATAACACCTGAACAGACTGTGTATCCGTCAAGGCCGATGAGCAGGTTAAAGAGGGTTGCACGGTCACGGACTTTTATGTTTTTAGGGCAGTCAAAGTCTATCTGTGTCAGAGGCTCTTCTGCAAAATAAAACGAATTATAGTCTCCCTGCTCGTAAGTAAGGTAGGGAAAAGGAGCAAGGTCTGAAAGGGAAATTTCGGTTTTATGGGCAAGAGGATTTTTTGTTGAAATAAACACATGAAGTCCCGTAGTAAAAAGCCCTTCAAATTCCAGGTTATTCTTTTTAATCAGCTTTAAAATTACGTCAGCGTTCCTGTCACAGGTATACAGAACGCCGACTTCGCTCTTTAAGCGGGCAACATCTTCAATAATTTCGTGGGTCTGAGTTTCCCGGATCGTAAAGTCATATTCTGCACCGCCGAACTCCCTTATAACGTCTACAAAAGCATTTACCGCAAAGGAATAATGCTGGCAGCTCACCGAAAAAATCGGATTTCCGCCGCCCCCGCCTTTAAACCTGTCTTCAAGCAGGGCAGCCTGTTCCAGAACCTGCCTTGCATAAGACAGAAAGTCGTCCCCTTCGTTAGTAACCGTAACGCCTTTATTTGAACGGGAAAAAATCGTTATTCCCATTTCTTCTTCGAGTTCCCGGATTGCGGCAGTAAGGCTGGGCTGTGAAATAAAAACGCGGCGGGATGCTTCAGTTATGTTGCGGCAGTCAGCCACCGCAACGGCATATTTAAGCTGCTGTAAGGTCATATAACGAGAATAACACAGGCCGTCCTGTTTTGCCATAGATAAAACCTATCACAAACCGTATAAAAATAGTATTTTTCTAACACGCCTGAGGTTCATATACTGTTATCAATCTACTAAAAAGGCAGGTTAATAACATGACTTACAGAACATCCGTAACAGGTTTTCCAAGAATCGGCAGAAACCGCGAACTCAAATTTGCTTCAGAAAAATTTTTTAAAGGAGAAATAACTGAAGAAGAACTTAAAAAAACAGCTGCTTCCCTCCGCTCATACGGCTGGAAAAAACAGCAGGAAGCAGGCATTACATTTATTCCTTCAAATGATTTTTCTTTTTACGACAATGTCCTGGACACGGCTTTTTTACTGAACGCCGTTCCTCAAAGGTACACTTCCCTGGGATTTTCTGACCTTGAAACTTATTTCGCCGCCGCCCACGGCTATCAGGGCACGGCCGGTGACGTTAAGGCACTGCCAATGAAAAAATGGTTCAACACCAACTACCATTACATCGTTCCGGAGCTTTCCGACGATACACAGATTGCACTTTCAAAAGACAATAAAGTTCTTTGTGAATATAACGAAGCTAAAGCTCTTGGAATTCAGACAGTGCCTTCTGTGACTGGACCTTACACCTTCCTGCGCCTTTCTTCCTTTACCGGCACAAAAAAGGCAGAAAACTTTGCCGGTGCTGCGGTAAATGCCTTTGCTGACCTTGCCCTCTCCCTTTCAAAGGCCGGAGCGCAATGGATAAGCTTTGCAGAACCCGCCCTGGTTCTTGACCTTTCAGAAGGCGAAAAGTCTCTCTTTAATTCAATTTACACTAAACTCCTTTCAAAAATCCGCGAAGCCTCTAAAATCAAAACCATTCTTCAGACTTATTTTGGAGATGTCCGCGATGCTTACAGAGAAATCTGCTCAGCCGGCTTTGACGGTATCGCCCTGGACTTTGTAGAAGGAAAAAAATCCCTTGAGCTCATTGAATCAGGCTTCCCGAAAGACACACTCCTTTTTGCCGGAATCATCAACGGAAAGAACATCTGGCGCGCAGACTACAGCAAAAAATCAGCCCTTCTTTCAAAAATCGCTGAATCCGTACCTGAAGAAAACACCGTAATTTCAACCTCCTGTTCTCTTCTTCACGTTCCGTACACCACAGCGTCAGAAGAAAAACTGGCAGAAGGAATCAAAAAGCATTTTGCCTTTGCAGAAGAAAAACTTACGGAACTTCATGACCTGTCAGCACAGGACAGATCTGCCTTTGAAAAAAACAGAAAACTCTTTGAAACTGAACGGGTGTTTAAAACCGCCGGAGTTCAGAAAGCACTTTCATCCCTGAGTGTAGATGATTTTGAGCGGAAGCCGGACTTTTTTGAACGAGAAAAAATCCAGCACAAGGCTTTTAAACTGCCGCTTTTCCCTACAACGACAATCGGTTCCTTCCCGCAGACTCAAGACGTACGGGCAAACCGTGCCTCATACAGAAAAGGCGATCTGTCAAAAGAGCAGTATGTGGCCTTCAATCAGAAAAAAATCACAGAATGCATAAAGCTTCAGGAAGAACTTGGTCTTGATGTGCTTGTTCACGGAGAATTTGAGCGCAATGACATGGTAGAATATTTTGGAAGCCAGCTTTACGGCTATATTTTTACTCAGAATGCGTGGGTCCAGAGCTACGGTACCAGATGCGTTAAGCCGCCGGTTATCTGGAGTGATGTAAGCCGCAAGGAACCAATGACTGTAGAATGGTCAGTATATGCCCAGAAGCAGACGGATAAAATCGTAAAGGGAATGCTCACCGGTCCCGTAACCATTTTGAACTGGTCCTTCCCCCGCGAAGACATCAGCCTTAAGGAACAGGCACTGCAGATTGCCCTTGCCATCCGTGAAGAAGTCCTTGACCTTGAAAAAAACGGAATTAAAATAATTCAGATTGATGAAGCAGCCCTGCGCGAAAAACTCCCTCTTCGCCGTTCGGACTGGCATACAGAATACCTTGACTGGGCGATTCCGGCCTTCCGCCTCGTTCATGCAAAGGTAAAGCCCGAGACTCAGATTCACACCCACATGTGCTACAGCGAATTTAATGACATCATCCGAGACATTGATGCCATGGATGCTGACGTAATCACCTTTGAAGCAAGCCGGGCAGACTTAAAGATTCTGGACGCACTCAAGAAAGCAGATTTCCGCACTGAAACAGGCCCGGGCGTATATGACATTCACTCGGCCAGGGTGCCTTCAGTTGAAGAAATTTCAGCAGCACTTGAAAAAATGCTTGCAAAAATACCAAAAGAAAAACTCTGGGTAAACCCGGACTGCGGCCTTAAAACCCGCGGAAATGAAGAAACCCGGGCAAGCCTTAAAAACCTGGTTGAAGCAGCCGGAAAGTTAAGGGAAAAATTCAGCGCATAAGTAAATGCCGCTGTTAACGAAAAAAAGACCGCCTGAAAAGAAAACTGATTTCCAATTCAGGCGGCCAGGACTTAAGAAGCTGCAAGTTTCTTTATTTCTTCCAGTGCGCTTTCATCCGGCGCAAGCTGAGCTTTTACTGTTCCGGCAAGAGCTGCTCCGGCAGCTGTTACCCTGCCTTCCCAGTCTTCAATAAACTGTCCGCCGCCCCAGTCATAAGAGCCGAACAGTCCGACCTTTTTACCGCCTAAAGAACCTTCAATTCCTGAGAAAAAACTCTCCATTGAATCTTCAAGCTGTTCTGCACCCATGGCAGGACTTCCAAGAAGTATCAGGTCAGAAGCAAGAACTTCTGCAGCATCAGCTGCGTCTGCAGTTATAAGGCTGACTTCACGGCCGGCTGCCTTTGCCCCGTCTGCAGCGGCGTTTGCCAGCTGCTCAGTATTTCCCGTCGTTGATGCGTAAACGATAGAAACTTTCATACTATTTCTCCTTTATTTGAATTTTTATATCTTCTGGCTACAAGCGGAACACTCAGTCCGCCGGCCAGCAGTTTCATGCATGTGTCAGTGCAGGTTTTATATTTCTTCATCAGCCTTAACGCTTTTTCCTTGTTTCCGTAAACCTTCCAGAAACCCGAATATTTGCAGTTTCTCGCGCCGTAAAGTTCAAAACCACTTACATCTTCAAGCGGATAACCGAGAAAAAGCCCCACTTCATGAGGAAATTCAGCGTTTAACGCAAGCCTGTGCAAAAGATGTGAAAGCACTGCTCCAAATCCCTTCTGAACGGGGTAACCTTTGGATAGCAGATATTCTGCGTTTTCCGGATTTCTGCACAGCCTTTCCAGAAGAATTCTGTCATACACAAAAAACAAAAACCGTCCTTCTTCTTTTTTAAGGGGAACAAAAAATACGCTTCTTCTTGAAAAATCACCCTGCCACAGCCTCAGCTTTTCCAGACCGGAATAATAATTTTCTCCTGCCATTGAAAAAAGGCAGGCAGGCTTTATTCCGCATAAGGCTGGTGCACCACAGTGAACGATTGTTTCTTCAAAACCCATTTTTAAATATCTCCGCAGGAAAAAAACGAGACAAAGCAGAAAATGTCAAATCGCTTTGCCCCGTCGAAGAGGTACTATCTGGTTAGCACTTGCTAACTTTCATTTGTTAGATTATGCTAATTATAGTTTTATGTCAATAACTTTTTTTGGACTTTTAATTCCTTTTCTCGGAACGATCCTGGGCTCTGCATGCGTTTTTTTCATGAAACGCGAAATGAACGATTCCGTTCAGTGGAGCCTGCTGGGATTTGCCGCCGGCTTTGCACTTATGATGGTTCTGGACGTAGCTTTAGGCTGAACCGTTACCTAAAACTTTTTTCTTTTAACTTTCGTTTTTTGATACTACAATGATATATAAGATTATTTTCCAGGAATTTTTATGACTGACTTTACAAGAATCATCAGTATCGCTTCTTTGTGTTTTCTTTCATTTCTCTGTTTTCAGGCAGGAGTTTTTCTGCTTTCAGGACACAGGTTCAAACAGAACGGCAGAAGAACGCTCATCTTCATTGAATTTTTCACCGGCTTCCTTCTGCTTTCAGATGTATTTGCTTATCTCTACCGCGGAAATACAACTCCTGCCGGCTGGTACATGGTACGCCTGAGCAATTTCCTTGTTTTTACGTGCAATTTTTCCGTTTCATTTTTCTTCTGTTTTTATGTATGTGAATTGATAAAGCAGTCTCGCCTGAGCTTATCCCTGATACTTCACCCGAAGACAACCGTAAAAAGCGGGATCCCTGTTCAGCTCTTTATCGTTCTCTTTTTGTGCCTTGCAGGCATCGCCACTATAATCATCAGCCAGTTTACTGACCTTTTCTACTACTTCGACGGAAATAATTTTTACCACCGTAATACATTTTATCCGCTGAGTGTCGTACTCGCACTTTTGCCGGGACTGATCACGCTTACAATGTTCCTTCAGAACAGAAAAGCTCTCCCGAAAAACGTCTTTGTTTCCCTCGTGATATACTGCCTTCTTCCAGCAGCAGGTGTAATCCTGATTCTTACAACTTACGGCTTTCCGTGCATAAACATTGCCTTCGGACTCGGCGCACTTCATCTTTTCTATTCTTCGATGAAATTAATGGAATTAGAGTTCTATTCCGGAGAGAGATCAGAAAAAATCCTCAACCCGGTTTATAAGGCACAGCCGGTTTCAAATGAAACGCGGAAAAGAGTCGTACGCAATCATGTATGGCAGACCCTCACTTTATGTCTTGGCGCAATCCTCCTGATTCTCGTAATTGTTTCAATCAAGGGCGTATCGCTCCCGGATAAGACACTGGTAATTGATGAACGTTATACAGAAAATGACCTTACGAAGTCAGTCTGCGTTACTTTTGTACGCAATGCAGAAAAGCACTGGGTTGATGAAGGCGATCCTGACAGAACCGGTGCACAGTATGACGGCATTATTTTCAACAACATGTCCAGCACGGTCATAACCGAATGGAATTTTTCAATTTTCGTTCCTGACAATTCTTCAGTAGACCCGGGTCCATGGAACGGAACATTTTCTCTTTCTGAAAAATCTTTAAATGTAAACAAGCCGCATGAGGGAGACAAGGAAAACATTCACGGAGAAGATTTTTACAGAATCACCCCTCTCAAAACACTCGGATTCGGCTGCATCATGTATACACCGCATGATTATCAGCCGCTGGACCATAAAATTACGTTCACCTATTCAAGCGTTTTAAAGCCCCTCACAAATATCTTTTTTGACATTTCCCTGGGCATCCTTTTTGTTGTATTCATCATTTCAACGACAATCATGCTCCTTGAAGGAAAACTCATCCGTGTTGAAGAAGAAAACCGCAGGCTTGAAATTACGGTTAAAGAACGAACAAAGGAACTCGAGGCAGAAAAGAACCGTTCAGAAAGCCTTCTTCTGAATATCCTTCCAAAAGAAATTGCACAGGAACTCACGGCTCATCCTGACAGCACGATAGCACGTGAATATCCGAATGTAACCGTTCTTTTTACGGATATCGTAAACTTTACAAAGATAAGCGGAGAAATGACTGCTGAAGAACTTGTTACGATGCTCAACCAGATGTTCTCCATGTTTGATTTACGGGCTCAGCGCGAAGGAATTGAAAAAATCAAGACAATCGGTGACGCCTACATGGCAGCAGCAGGTCTAACTCCTGAAACCTCTAATGACGGCGCTTTCAGAATGATTAAATTTGCACAGGGCCTGCTTGAAGACGTTAAAACTTTCAACAAAAACTCCCCTGTCAAACTTGAAATCCGTCTGGGTATAAACTCAGGTGCTCTGGTTGCAGGCGTAATCGGAAAAACGAAGTTCATTTACGACATCTGGGGTGACACCGTTAACGTTGCAAGCAGAATGGAAAGTACCGGCCTTCCAATGAAAATCCACATAACGGAATCTACAAAGGTTCAGCTTAACGAAGATTTCAAGGATGGCGAAAACATAGAAATCGACGTTAAGGGAAAAGGCATGATGAAAACTTACTTCCTGTAAGTGTTTTCAATATCACTGATTTTTAATAAAATCTCTTCATGTCAAAAAACAACAGGTTTACAGGTATACTCTTTGCTTCAACTGCAATTTTTATCTGGGGCATTACTTTTGTCAGCACAAAATACCTTCTCCGTTCTTTTTCTGCATTTGAAATACTTATAATCCGGTTTCTGCTCGCTTACTGTTCCCTGTGGCTCATAAGTCCAGGACTGCTTCATACCGGCGGATGGAAAAATGAACTGTATTTCGTTCTTGCAGGTTTTACCGGAGTTACGGCATACCAGCTCATGGAAAACATGGCCATTGCCTATACTTCCGCTTCTAACGTAAGCATTCTGGTTTCAATCTGTCCGGTTTTTACTGCAATCTTCATGCAGATTTTCTTAAAGGAAAAGCATCTTACCGTATGGTTTAATGTAGGATTTCTTCTCGCAATTTCAGGAGTTGCCCTCGTAAGCTTTAACGGCGTCGTACAGTTTCATCTTAATCCAAAAGGCGATTTTCTTGCCCTCGCTGCCGCAGTATCCTGGGGAGCATATTCACTGTGTGTTGCAAAAATCAATGCACTCGGTTTCGATTCAGTTCATGTTACGAGAAGGATTTTCTTCTGGGCCCTCGTCTTCATGGTCATAACCGGAATCTGGTCTCTTTTAACTTCTGGAAGTTCAGTTCCATCGGGTCCTGAACAGCAGATACCTCATACCGCCGTCATCCTCGACCTGACGTTCAATAAACTGAGGTTTTCTCAACTTTTAAACTGGGTTAATCTGTGTTTCCTTGGAATTGGCGCTTCTGCCTTCTGTTTTGCAGCCTGGAATATTGCCTGTGAAAAACTTGGAACAGTGAATGCTACGGCGGGTCT
>DGTU01000121.1:10252-10556 GCA_002394465.1 Treponema sp. UBA4328
ACGGCGGGTCTCTATCTTATTCCCGTCGTAACGATTATTTTTGCTTATTTTGCACTTGGAGAAAAACTCTCGCTGATGGGTGCAGCCGGTGCACTGATTGCCATAGCGGGAGTTTTTGTAAGCGAAAGAAAATCCGCCTGAAAGATTTCAGGACTGCATCACTGCTTTTGCAAGCTGATCTGCACAGGAAGTGTTTTTACTGCCGCAGAGATTTCCAAGCAGTTTGTCAGAAATTTCCTGAGCAGTCATTCCCTCACACAATTTTGCAATTGCCTTGAGGTTTCCGTTACAGCCGCCTTCAAAA
>DGTU01000168.1 GCA_002394465.1 Treponema sp. UBA4328
CGCATTTCTTTTATCATCATACCGATTTTGAATTCTTCATAACCTGTATCAAAATCTTTTGCGAATTCAGAATCTTTTTCTTTACGATCAAGAATATAATCATCTAAATCAAGTGTCTTATTTGTCATTTTCTTTGCTCCTTTTCAAAAAATCTTTCATTCTGGCCTCACAAATCTCTATTTCAGATTTAGGAGTTTTCTGTGTTTTCTTCTGAAATCCATTTGTAAGAACTACGAGGTTCCCGTTATGGAAAAATCCAAGCAGACGATAGATATTTCCACTTAGTTCAATTCTGACTTCGTAGAAATCCGTATCTGCTAATTTCTTAAAGTATGTTTTTGGAATAATTTCAATTTCCTGAACAACTTTAAGAACCCATGCAATTTTCTGGGCAACTTTTGGTGTTTGAGAATCCAGGAATTCTGCAACAGGACATTTACCGTCAGCAGTTGTATAGAAAGTTACTTTTCTGTACATAGTTAAAGTTAGCATATATGCTAACTATCTGTCAAATGAAAACAACTAAAGCGTCGGAAGAATTAATTATCTGGAATTCTTCTTATCTTACTTTTTATTATTGAAAGAGTATTTATAAGTTCCTGTTCCAGAATTGAATCAATCTGTGACAAGTCGCTGTCGTCTAAGGATTTTTCCTGCGGTGTATAAAAAAGAGCCGAAACAGACACATTGAGCTCATCTGATATTTTTTCGATAAGTTCTGCGGAAGCAAATACTTTGCCGGTTTCTATTGTACTCAGATGTTTTACTGAAACTCCCAGTTTTTCAGCAAGCTGCTCCTGGGAAAGATTTCTTGATTTTCTGTATGAATGAATGTTACTTCCAAAAATTTGCTTTAGGCTCATTATTAAATGATAAAAGCAATCATAAATAATCCAATAACGTAAAAGGGAATGCGAAGGATAAAAAATAACCAAAAAGGTAAACTTTTATTTGAAAAAATAACATTATAGGTTTAGAATAAATGTATAACAAACCTTAAAGGTGAAACAGTAGGAGTGTTTATGCAGTGTCCTAAATGTAATGATGATAATTGTCAGCTTATTAATGAAGTTTCAACTTCTGGTAAGGATTTCGGTGCAGGAAAAAGCTGTTGCGGGATGATTCTTCTTGGTCCTATAGGGCTTCTATGTGGTTTCTGTGGTAAAGGAAAGCAGTTAAATACAAACAATTACTGGGTGTGTAATAGCTGCGGAAATAAATGGAAGGTATAAAAACAAAATCCTTAGACAGATGGGAAATGGCAATGTCATTTGGTGCAAAACTTGGTTGTCATCAGATGCCTGAGAGAAGTTTCTTTATAAATGGATTCCAATTTTTTGTCTGTGCACGTTGTTCAGGTGTTATTCTTGGCCAATTAATCGGAATAGTGACATATATTTTTATTAAACCTTCGTTTTTGCTATCACTATTGTTGCTTATACCAATGGGGATAGATTGGGGCTTGCAATATTTAACTATAATTACGTCAACAAATTTAAGAAGACTTATTACCGGGATATTAGGCGGGGTAGGTTTAACTTATCTTTATATAAAATTTTTTTTGTTTATTATTAAATTAGTACGTGATTTGTTATTATAAGATTTTCCCACTACAGATTCAAATTGAACACCAGTGAATTGTGAACGCCTATCATATCGGAGAGCATCACAGTGTTAAGGAAGAGGCCTGCATTGTAGTTGATTTTTACCTTGTTTGTGTTGGCAAGGACGATTCCCAGGACCGGCTCCAGGAGGAGACCGCTGTCCTTGTTGTTGAAGTAGATTCCTCCGACTTTTGCGCCGAAGTAGGGAACAAGAAATTTTCGTACGCCGTGGCCGAATTTTTCAAACGAAATATTTGTACCGAGGGAATAGGTAAAGAAGATGTCATCATTGATTTTTGAATGCAGCTCCTTGTAAAAGCCTATTTCAGCATAGATTTCGTAATATCCGCCGAAGTCGGTTGATGAGGCTGCTTCCGTGACGCCCTGTATGAAGGCGTAGTGAAAATCAAACCCGGGATAGTTTTTGTTGTTTGCAAAGCCTGTCAGCATTGATGCAGAAAGTCCCGGCAGGAAGGCATTCCGTACTGAGTCATCTTCTGCTTTTTTTGGACTTATTCCGGTATTCTGTGTCTGTGCGAAAACAGAAAATCCGAGGATTAAGCTTAAAATTACTGCTGCAGGCTTTTTCATTTTTTATTCCCTGATTTCTTATTTTTAAAAAAGCACCTTCAATATCGCAATCAGGGCACATGCACCGAGAACATCAAGTATGAACTGAACGATACTGTTTCTGACTTTGAGTGCAGATCCGATTGCTCCGCCGATAAGTGAGCCGACGATTCCGACTGCAACACAGACGATAAAGCCGATGAGCGTGCTTCCGCCGAAGCTGACCTTCATGAAAAATCCGCCGAGAAGACCGACGACAAGACCCATAAGAATTGTAATAAGCATTTTTTCCTCCAGAAAAATTAATTGTCATTGCCGGGCGTGTTCCGGCAATCTGCTTTCATTATAAATTGCAGTTTCATAAATCGTCAAACTGTTCTTACGTCTTCCGGCTGTCCGCAACCCTTTTTTTTCGTATATTTTTATGCTATAATTTAAATATCCTATGAAAAAAATCTGGTTTGCTGCAGTTTTAGTTTCTCTCTTCCTTGTTTCATGTTCAAAAGATGAACCTGACGGACAGGAAGAATGGCTCACGAATCTTGAAGAAGCCGTATCAAAGGCTAAGACGGAAAATAAAAACATAGTTCTTCTGGTAACTGCCCAGGAAGACGGATACAGTGCTGACCTGATGAACGATATTTTTTACAGGCGCAGTTTTGTTAACCGGATGACCGCCGGCAGCGTACTTGTAAATTTTGATTTTTCAAAGGATATAATTCAGTCTGCAGTTGATGCAGGTGACGATGATCTTCTTTCTAAGATCGACAGGAACATGCTCGATGCAAGCCTTTACGGAATCGACATGACGCCTACTGTTCTTATCCTTTCAAAAGACGGTTATTTTATTACACAGATTTTTTTGACAAGTCACACGAACTCTCCTGATGAATTCAACGTACTTTATGAACAGGCTCTTCCGCAGATTGAGGCTTTTACCGCCAGAACTGATTTAATTGCATCTTCAGCCGGAACTGAAAAACTTGCGGCAATCGATGCACTTTATGAAGCAACTCCGGAAGAATACCGTCCTCTCCTGCACAATCTGTGTGATGAATATGTTTCAGCGGATGCGGCTAATTCAACGGGTAAATGTTCAAAATACCTGCTTTCATCGTGTGATTATAACGGACGGTACCAGCTGTTCCAGCACAACTACGAGGCAGCAGCTCAGCTTTACGAAAAGACTGCTGAGAATGCATTCCTTACGCCTCTTGAAAAACAGGAAACTTACTATCAGAGCGGATTTCTGCTTGCTTCGCTCGGATATACTGATTACGAAAAACTTAAGCTGATCTTTAAGAAATCACTTGATGCGGCTCCTGACAGCGGAAATGCCGCTACAATAAAGCAGATGATTTCAATTGTTGAGAATCAGCTCAAAAATACCCTTTCGGATCTGGTTAAGGAGAACTGAATTGGACGCCGGCCCCTATCCCCCGACTAAACTTCTTATTCTGATAATTTCAGCAGCAGCATGCGTAATCCTTTCGATGCTCTTTTCTGCTTCTGAAAGTGCCTTTCTTGGACTGAACAAACTCAGGCTTCATTACCTTCGCAAAAAAGGTGATAAACGTGCCGTACGCGCCGGAAAGATGCTCGACCGCAAGGAAGAACTCCTGAACATGCTCCTTGTCGGTAACGAAATCGTAAACGTCATTCTTTCAGTCATCATGACGATGCTGTTTCTGGAACTGTTCGGTCCTGCCGGTCTTGGTATTGCAACCGGTATTTCGACGATTCTCCTGCTGATTTTCGGTGAAATTACTCCGAAGAGCGTCACTACAAGACATCCTGAAACCTTTGCCTTCCTTCTCAGCCGTTACGTAACGTTTTTCTTTTATTTTTTAAGGCCGCTGGTTATTATTTTTACCTTTGTGTCACGCTGCATACTCAGAATTTTCGGAATCAATACAAAAGAGAAAAAAGCTACCTTTACGGAAGATGAAATCAAGACTTTTATTGACGTAGGAAGCGAAGTCGGTGCCATTGAAAAGGGCGAAAAAACCATGATGAACCGCGTAATGCGCTTTACTGACCTTCAGGCCACAGACATTATGGTTCCGCGCACAAAGATTGTGGGAATCGTGCCTGAGATGCATTACCGTGACATAGTCCAGCTTTCAGAGCGCACAAGATATTCAAGGTTCCCGGTTTATCAGGACGATCTGGATAATATTACCGGCGTACTTTATGTAAAGGATCTTCTTCTGTATAAGGGTGCGCTTTCTGATTTTTCAGTTGAAAAAATAATGCGCAAGCCGCTTTTTGTTCCGGGAAGTCTCAGTATGTCTGAAGTTCAGGAACTGCTCCGCGAAAATAAACAGAGTTTTGCGGTTGTAATCGATGAATATTCTGGAACAGACGGAATCCTTACGAACGAGGACATTGCAAGACAGATTTTCGGTGAACTTGCGGACGATTTCCAGTCACGCGGAAGGGCAACGGATTTCAGGATCAATAATCCGGACAACGTCGTTATTGAAGGAACAAGCCGGCTTTCAGACCTTGAAGAAGACCTTCACATTAAGATGGAATCAGCAATTAACGAAACGCTTGCAGGCTTTATCTGTGAAAAACTCGGCAAGATTCCGGTTGCCGGAGACACGATAGAAGTTGAACCTTATTCATTTACAGTTACAAAAATGGACGGCCTGAGGGTTGCCCGCGTTTACTGTTCAAGGATAAACAGAAATTACATGCAGGAGGCAGATGATGACGACGATTCAGTTACTGACTGATATAATCCTGCCGGCCTGCGGAGTTGCACTTCTCGTTGCAATTGTGGCATTTTTTGCGGCAAGTGAAACGGCTTATCTTTCAATTACAAGGCTTACGATAAGGCAGATGCTCAAAAAAGAACCGCGCAGTGCAAAGCATACGCCGGCAAAGAAAATTGCCTTTCTCAAGCGGGATACGAACAGGCTGCTTTCACTGATTCTCATAGGAATAAATCTTGTAACTTCCCTTGCTTCAGGTCTTGCTGCTATGGTTGCACAGAAAATCTGGGCTGAGAACGGTTCATTTTATGCAACGGCGATAATGGTTTTTGTACTCATCATATTTGGTGAAATTACTCCGAAGACCTATGCTGCCGTTTATCCTGTAAAAGCTGCTGCAAAATTCGCAACTCCGCTCCTTATCCTTCAGAAAATCCTCTTCCCGGTTGTATGGTTTTTTGCACGTATAAGCGGCTTCATGACGAGATTCCTTAACATGTTCTTTAAGAATGAAAAAAGCCTGATTACTGAAGAAGAACTTAAATCCCTGATTGAAGTAGGCGAGGATGAAGGAACGCTTGAACATGATGAAAAGGCAATGCTTACAAGGATCTTTAATTTTACGGACCTTCACCTTCACGAAATAATGCGTCACAGAAGTAAGGTTGAATTCGTTCCTGCTGATGCTGATTATGATGAAATTGCAGGAATCTTTGCCCGGACGGGATATTCGCGTATTCCGGTTTGTGAAGATTCATTTGAAAACGTCGTGGGAATCCTTTATTACAAAAAAGTCCTGCTGAACGGAAAAAACAGGCGTCGCGGAATGAGCATTGCAAGGCAGTGTATGGACCAGGTTCTGTTTGTGCCTGAAACCCTGAGCGTAACCGAGCTCCTGCAGAAATTTAAGTATGAAAAGGTGAATTTTGCAGTTGCAGTCGATGAAAACGGATCTAATTCCGGTATCGTTACTACGGATGATGTCATGAAGGCAGTTTTCGGAACAAGCGTTCACGACGTAACAAAAGACAGAATTTCACCGGAAAAACGTATTCAGCCTGTAAGTCCTGTTGAATACATCGTCCCGGGTGACCTGCGCCTTGATGATGTTAATGAATATATCGACCTGGATCTTGAAAGCCGGAACAGCGAAACCCTTGCAGGCTGGCTCCTTGAACAGTTTGACAATATTCCTGAGGCTGGAGATACAATCCGCCGCAGGAACATCATCTATAAGATTGAAGAATGCTCAAGCCACAAAATCAGCCGCGTAAGGATTTTTCTTCCGGAAGTTTAGTGGCTCTTTACGAAGTTTGCGATGATTGAAGCAGTTTCTTCGATTCCGAAAGTCGTGCTGTTAATCAGTATGTCGTAATTATTGCGGTCGCCCCAGATGTTGTCAGTAAAAAGGTTGTAGTGGTTTGCGCGGTGCTTGTTGATTTTTTCGACGGTCTTGCGGGCTGCAGATTCCGGTTCATTGTAGATTTCAGCAATGCGTTTGAGTTTTGCATCCATGTCGGCATAGATAAATACGTTGAGAAGTTCGTCATTGTTGATTTCATTTGAGGTTGAAAGGATGTAATCTGCGCAGCGTCCGACTATTACGCACGGAGCTTCCTTTGCAATCTTTAAGATTGTGGTCCTCTGGGCATTGAAAACCTGGTCAGCGAGCGGAAGTGACTGCGTGCCGCCGATTGTCTGGGTTCCTGCCGAAGTTCCGGAATATGAAGTTCCGAGAAGAATGTTGTAAAGGAAACCGCTTGTAAGCTTCTGTTCGGTTTTTTTGATGAACTCAGGAGACAGTCCGCTTTCCTGTGCGGACATATCGATTATTTCCTTGTCATAGAATTTATAGCCGAGCTGTTCAGCGACGAGTTTGCCGATTAAGCGTCCTCCTGAACCATATTCGCGGCTGATTGTGATTATCTTTTTCATGCTGCACCTCCTGAGTATGTAATGTCTGATTTAATCTGTAAGACCATTATAGCATGGTATTAGAAAATTTTGTATTTATAGCTGAGATAGATTTCCCAATAATATTCATCAGCTCCGCCTTCTACAATCGTATCCTTTGAATAAGTGCTTTTGGATGATGATTTTGAATAATTTGTTCCGCGCAGTTTCTGCATATAAAAATAACTGAATCCGAGGGAAAGGGTATGAGATTTTTTTATTGTAATTCCCGTATCTGCTGAGAACCTGAATGCACTGAAATAACCTGGAGTTTCATCTGCATAATCTGTATAAGTAAGATGGTGCTGATCTATTGAAAGAACATAAATATATGGTGAAAACTGTGCGCCGAGATTTAAGAAAATATTCTGCGGCAGATTGAGATGAAAATCAGAGCCGAGCCAGAAAATATTTTTTGCACGCTCATATGAAATTACTTTTTTCCCGGTAAAGTCTTCTGAGCGGTTGGTCAAATCTGAATTATTGTTCCATGGGAAATAATAGCCGTAACTGCCATACCCCGCATCTCCATATTTTCCCCAGCCGTTTTTGCCGGACATTTTAATGTCAGAATACTCATAAGAGATATAGGGAAGAATTGTGAAAACTTCAGTCGGCCTGAAGGTATAGCCGCCTTTTATTTCGAAAGTGAAATCCGAATTTATATAATTGTCACTTTCTGAATAGCAGGTCTTGTAGTTCGAACAGCTGGTAAGATCTGCTACACCACCGCTTACGCCTGATGGAATATTATTGAACCAGTCAGAGTCAGTCATAATTCCGCCTGATTGTGAAAAAGCGGTTTTTAAAGTTATGGATGCAAAAATATTTCTGTATCCGCCGGCTGCCTTAAAACCTGCATAGATTTCGTTTTTAATTTCCCAGTCAAGATAACTTAAGAGGTTATCATCATAATTTGACTGTTTAAGAAAAACATATTCCCCCAGGGTTCCATTTTTAACTCCGAATACAGGTTCTACCGTAAGCGAAAAATCCTCAGGGTTAAGTGCAAAAACAGAAACTGAGGAAAAAACTGCTGCCAGTGCGGTAAGTAACAGCTTCTTCATTTATTCTCCGAGAGGGTCAACCCCGAAAATTGAACTGAGCTGCTTTCTGGTGGCTTCCATATCTTTCGGGTAAGGTGCAGTAAAGGTCATCTCTTCTCCAGTTGCCGGATGCCTGAGAGTGAGCTTGCAGGCATGAAGTGCAAGGCGGCTTAAAAGCGGGCGTTCCTGAGCTTCATCGCCGTTCCAGCGCTTTTTGAGTTCAGAAAGGAGAACCGGATGCTGGTTTCCTGAATAGAGCGGGTCACAGACGATTGAGATTCCGAGTGACTGAAGGTGAGCGCGGATCTGGTGTGTGCGGCCTGTATGCGGGCGGGCTTCGATCCATGAGAAAGGGCCGCAGTTTCCAAAGTTCATAAAATCCGTAACAGCTTCTTTTCCGTAGCGCTGGTTCAGTACGGTCCTGTGCTTTGAGTCTCCGTCAACGAGAAGTTTTGAATCAACGGTTTTTGTCTGCCACATCGGATGGCCGTATACAAGTGCGTGATAGATTTTATTTACTTCGCGGTTTTCGAACTGCATTGAAAGGCTGCGGTGACTTTCGGGATTGCGTGCATAGATTACGCAGCCTGAAGTATCCTTGTCGATGCGGTGAACGGCAAAAAGACGGCCGAATTCTTTTTCGGCTTCAACGTCCAGGCGCGGGGCCTCTTCGTCGTATCTGTCTGCGGCAATCAGAAGACCGCTCCGTTTGTTGAGTACGACGATGTCATCGTCCTTATAGATTACAGTGTAGTCCGGCGTGAATTTCATGCGGTGATTATAGCATATAAAAAATCACATTACAAATAAAAGAAATCGCCACAACAGGAATTCCGCATGACATAAAATGCAAAATAAAAATATGCTTCCGGCATGGTTCGTCTGTAAAATACGCGGCTGAGCGTGCGTAGAATCGGACTCCACGCGGAAATATGTCTGTCATTGCCGTATTCAATACGGCAATCTTGCATCAGAATCTGGCGTTCGCCATCGCTCAGAGCGTATTTTCAGCCGCCCCACGCCTGCGCATATTTTTTAATGTATCTTCTAGAATGCGGAATTCCTGAGGTAATCTTTATGTTGTATCCCCCCCCATATGTGCATATAATTCATCAATCTGCTATAATACATTTAGTTAAAAATACACTGTTTCGGGAGATTATATGGCACAGGTAAAATCATGTTCCGGTGAAGTTAAGCCGGTTTTTGCGGTTGGTAAAGTTAGCGGATGTTCTACGGTTTCAGGAGCCGTTCCTTTTGGCAGCGTATGGTATCTTAAGGTTAACATTAAGTCTGTCGGAGGCTGTCAGGTTCCGCATCCTCAGCCGGGGCAGTTTTACATGCTTCGTTCACAGAAATCAGGTCTCCTTCTCGGTCGTCCTGTAAGCGTTTACGGATACAGGATTATTTCTGATGATGACATTTCGGTTGAATTCCTTATTCTCCGCAAGGGAAAGGGAACTGAAGAACTCGTCAAGCTTGAAAGCGGTGACAACATCGAACTCCTTGGACCTGTCGGAAATACATGGCCTGTTCCAGAGAAAGGTGCCAGAATTGCATGCTTCGGTGGTGGCGTCGGAGTTGCCCCTGTTGCCGGCTTTGCTGCTTCACTCGAAAACGGAACCTATGATTTTTATGCCGCATTCAAAAGCGGTTCTTACGGACTTGATTACATTCATCCTTCACAGCTTGTAATTACGACGGACGACGGTTCTGTCGGAATCAAGGGAATGATTACGGCTGCAATCGATGTTCAGAAAATGAAGGAATATGATGCTGCCTATGCGTGCGGTCCTGTTCCGATGCTCGCTGCAATCCAGAAAATCTGTGCTGAAGCAGGCGTAAAGTGTTACCTCAGCATGGAAAACCGCATGGCGTGCGGAATCGGTGCCTGCCTCGGATGTACAATCAGTACAAAAGAAGGAAACAAACGCTGCTGTGTGGACGGTCCGGTTTTTGACGGTGAAATTCTTGATTTTACGAGAATTGATTCTCCGGTTACTTCTCCGAGAATGGAAAGACGTCCGCCTCTTTCAGCAGAAGAAAAGCCTGACCTGAGCGTAAAAATTGCCGGAGTTGATTTTGCAAATCCCGTAATTGCAGCCAGCGGAACCTTCGGCTACGGAAACGAATATTCTTCAGTATTTGACGTAAATGAGCTCGGCGGAATCTGTTCAAAAGGCCTTACACTTGAAGCACGTCCTGGAAACAAAGGTTCACGCATTGTCGAAACTGCAAGCGGACTCATTAATTCAATCGGACTTGAAAACCCTGGAATAGAACACTTCATTAAAAACGAACTTCCTTCAATGATGAAATTCAAGGCTGTGACAGTTGCAAACCTGAGCGGCTCTTCTATAGAAACATACGTTGAGGGAGCAAAACTCCTCGATAAAACTGACGTTCCGATGATTGAACTCAACATAAGCTGTCCTAACGTTAAGGCCGGCGGAATGGCTTTTGGAATGGACTGCAGTGCGGCATCTACAGTTGTAAGCGCAGTACGTGCAGCAACTAAAAAGCCTCTTATGGTTAAGCTCAGCCCGAATGCCCCTGACCTTATCGGCGTTGCAATGGCCGTTAAGAATGCGGGAGCAGATGCAATAAGCCTTGTAAATACCTTCCAGGCAGCTTCAATCAACATCGAGACAGGACGCCCGGTTTTTGAAAATATACGTGCCGGATTCAGCGGACCTGCAGTCAAGCCGATTGCACTCAGAATGGTTTATGACCTCTGCCTTGCAATGAAGAACCTTCCGGAAAACGAAAGGATTCCTGTTGTCGGTCTCGGCGGAATCAGTTCGTGGCAGGATGCTGTTGAGTTCATAATGGCCGGCGCTGCTGCAGTCGAAGTCGGAACTGCCACATTCGGAAATCCGCTTGCAATGAAAGAGATAATTCATGGAATCGAAAATTTCATGAGGCAGAAGGGTTATAAATCCCTCGATGACTTCAGGGGGTGCGCACTCTAATGGAAACCTTAATCGACGAAGTAAATCCGATAGCAAATGTTCTGCCTGAGGTAATGCATTTTGACGTGCTTAAAGGCGGCCAGATTGTTTTTCTGCTCGGACTTTTGATTTTCCTGGGCTCATTCGGCGGAAGACTGTTTCAGAAACTCAAGATTCCGCAGGTTGTAGGCTACATCGTAGCCGGAATCATTGTCGGTGCTTCGGGATTCAAGGTGCTCGGCGACAGCCTCATAAGTGCACTTGATCCAGTAAGTACGATTGCACTTTCCCTCATCGGATTTCTCGTCGGTGCTGAACTTAAAATTGATGTCATAAAAAAATACGGCAGGCAGTTCGTCGGCATTCTTTTTGGCGAAACCCTTGTTCCTTTTGTCGTAGTTTCGTGCCTTATTACGCTCGTAACATACATCCTGATGGAAAACGTCTTTTATGCCGTTTCGCTCGGACTTCTGCTCGGTGCAATCTGTACCGCAACGGCTCCGGCTGCAACAACTGACGTACTCAAGGAATACAGGACGAAAGGTCCGCTGACGACTACTGTTCTCGGAATAGTTGCGATGGACGATGCCTTTGCGCTGATTCTGTATACCGTTGCCACTTCAATTGCAAGTCCTCTCCTCGAGGGAAAATCCGTTCCCGTTCTTGCTCAGCTTGGATCAATTGCCTATGAAATTTCGGGTTCGATTCTGCTCGGCCTGTTTTTCGGCTTTATTCTCTCTCAGATAATTAAGGGAATTAACAATGATGACGGCCGTGTGCTCGGATTCAGTCTCGGAACTTTGTTCCTGTGTACGGGTGTCTGTGAACTTGCGAAATTTAGTGCCGGTCCTGTCGTCCTGAAATTCGACAATATAATGGCAGCGATGAGCATAGGCTTTTTTATTGCTAATTTTTCGCTTCCAAAAATCCAGCAGCTTTTCAAACTGGTCGAAAGATACACTCCGCCGGTTTACGTTCTGTTCTTTGTGACGGTCGGAGCAAGGCTCAATATCTGGAAGCTCAAGCCGCTTTTCCTGGTTGTTGCACTCCTTTATGTCAGCGGAAGAACCATCGGAAAGACAATCGGTGCCCGTCTCGGAGCAAAATTGACCAGGGCACCTGAAACCGTTAAAAAATACCTTCCGTTCTGTCTTTTAAGCCAGGCCGGAGTTGCAATCGGTCTGAGTACGGCTGCCGGAAAGGATTTTTCCAATACGATCGGAACTGAAATCATGCTGGTAATCACCGCAACTACGTTCATCGTACAGATTCTCGGACCTGTCTGCGTAAAATTTGGTGTTACAAAGGCAGGAGAAGTCGGTCTTGACGTTACGGCTGAAGATATCCTCAAAAAATCAAAGGTAAGTGACGTTTCAGTCCGGGGCAAAAAAATCTGTTCGCAGAAAAGCTATGCAATAGTAAATGAAAACGATACCGTCGGAAAGATAATCGGTTCCTTCTCGCATCACGAAAACAGCAACTACTGCGTAAGGGGTATTGACGGAAAGCTAATAGGCATTATTAGCCTTGAGCATATAAAAGAGGCCATGCAGATAGGTGAAATGGGCGAATACATGCTTGCTGTCGACATCATGGATAAACAGAAAACCGTATGTAAACCGGAAATGCCGCTCGCAGATGCATACCGTCTTTTCTCTGACTATGATACTGAAGCCATCGGAATTACGGATGATGAAGGAACGCCGCTCGGAATCCTCGAAAAATATACCGTTGAACATTACCTGCATCACGAGCTTCTCGCCCTCAATCACAAACTGGCTTCAATGGGCTGAATTTCAGAAATTTGCCTGTCAAAATAAGATTTTTCTCAGAAAAGAAATTATAATTTAAATGATTTTTTTACTGAGAGGGTCGCATGAAAAAAGTAATTTATTGTTTAATATTCGTATTATTATTTTTTCAGGCAGCCACTTTTGCAGAACCAATAAATAAGAAATGGGTAAATAAAGATGCTGAGGGTTTTGGAGAAGTTATTGATTTTATCGATAAAGAAGAATATACAAATTCGAATATTTTAAATTTAATGAGGCGGAATTTCGAAGATAGAAAACTTGGCTATAATTTAGTTTATTCAAGATCAGCTGTTTATGGTGGATATCTGTCCATTTACATCTACTATGTTTCTTATCTAAATCTGCCCTGTGAATTAAAAATTATATTTAATTCCAGAAACTTTTTTGAAATTGAAAAAGAGCTTCCTGCTAAACTGGTTAAAAAAATAAAGGAAAAATTTCTCCTGAATGAAGATTATTTTGATTTCTCCATGAAATTTGATAAAAATTATCAGACTTATTATGAATATAAGCAAACGCAGATCGGAAATACAGTTAAGCTGGATTTAAAGCCTCAATATCAGGAGTATTATGATTTTTTAACTTCGCCAATTAATCAATTTCCTTATGGATACATAATTGGAGAAGCTCCAACTGTGCCATATGCAAGAATTGCCATGGATAAATTAATGGAATTAAAAAACACTGATATTTTCATAAATATAATAAAATCTGATAATCCGGCAGGCCGTATGTATGGAATGGAAGGTTTATTACGGCTTGATAATTCAAATAAAAATATGGATATTGTAAATGAGGTTTTTGAAAAACTTATTGAAGAGCAGATTACATATAATTCGCAGGCAGGTTGCATCGGTTTTTATGAATTATATGAAAAAATAAATTCAGAAAACATAAATAATTATATTCAGGATTTTCCATTGGACCTGTATTTATAATTTTGAAAAATTATCGGCTGACAATGTTTTCTAGAATATGACCTTCATCTCCGCCTCTTGCACCAGGCATAAAAAAGATAAGTTTCACATAATGCAGAAAGGCAATTATCAATTGTGGCAGAAGAAGTTTTTCCAAGGATTATTTACATATAATAATTAGAAGATTATTCTAACTTCATTAGGTTTTAATAATAATTTTGCCCATTCATTTGCAGTATGTTTATATTCATCCTTATCTAAATCGTTTTTCTTAATTCCCAGAATATATTTCTGTTCGATTTTACATGAAGAAAGAATTAATTCTGTGTCTGTTATGGAGGTTAGTAAAGTTTCATTAATTAATAGTTGTGTAAGTCTTGGTGTACTTATAATAACAGCTTTTTTTGTAGTAATATGATCTGGTATAGATTGAAGCTTTTCATTGATTCTTAAGGCTGCACTTTTGTCATCTGTAAATATTGTAAATTTTAAATTATCTTCAGCAGTTAAATGAAGAAGCATGTAAATACAAATGCCAATTAATTCTTCTCCTAGGTTATCATCTTCTTCTTTATTTTTGCGAACTTCTGTAAAGAATTTTGTACAAAGTGAATTTGTTGAATTTTGTGTATCCTGTAATAAATCTTTTAATTCTACAGTTAAATCCATTGTCTTTTTAATTGAACTTTCTTTCGAAATGAAGGCTCTGATAGCATATTTAAGAATTTCGTTTATTCTTGTTGGTTTATATTCAGATTCTAGTAATTTGAATATATTGTCTTCTTCAAGTAATATTATCTTCAAACCCTGGGCAATCAAAAAGTTAAAATAATTTATCGTATTGGAATGAAGCTTTTTATTGGTTCCTCCTAATTCCATAATAATACATTTTGTAATGATAATTATTCCATTTTTTGAAGATATATAGTTTGAGAAATATTTCTTTATTGAATTAGATAAAGTAGAATGATATCTGAAACTGCAAGCGTCATAGAAGATACACATGTTAGATTGGGAAATTATTTCTTCTATATCTGTAAAATTAGTTATAAAATTTGCCTTAATACTATCAAAGCCTGTTGGATTTTCAGAATACAAAGACGGCATTAATTACCTGCCTTAACTTGTATTAATAAGCTATGCAAATTTTTAAGTATTACATCAAGTGTTCTTCTGTTTATATACTGTCTTTCAATATATTCATTTCCCTTTTCTGTAATAAATTTTATAAGGTTTGCAGAATCATCTATATTTGAGGGTTTCAACATTTCAGTATTGAACCAAAGTTCTTCAAACTTATTTTCAATTTCTTTTTGTTTAATATTTAAATACTCCGGTTTTATGTTATTATCCTTAAAAAGACCAAGTTCATAGCAACGAATAAATACTGCCATAAAAGGCGCCTTAAAATAATTCATTAATGATACAATCGTTGCTAATTTATCATCTTCTTTCTTAAATCTATTAAACATTTTTACAAATGCATTTTCAGGCATAAGTATATTTGCAGCAAATAGATTCCCCATACTATCATCTTCTGTATTGAAGAATTCAACTTGCATAATACTGTTTTCTTCCTTTGCTGGAAAAAAAGCATGATATAATTCATGACAAAATGCAAAATTGGAAGTTACAACAGGTAAACTTGAATTGCAAACAAGATATGAAAATACATCGCCTCGATAAATAAAGCCTCCTATTTCATTATCGTTTAAGGGTAATTGGATTGCAAGCAAATTCTCTTTCGATAATTCATTTCTAATAATTTGCAATATATCACGAACATCATCAAAAGTGTCAATCTTCAGTCTATGACAGAAAGTTTTCATGATAGATTGCATATCATCATAATGATCTTTGTTAAACTTTATAATTTTCCGAAGACGTTCTATTTCCATCTTAAAATCCCATTTTTAAGAAACGACTTTTGGCGCTAAGTATTTCATCAATATTTTCCATCATATCCAAAAGTTTATTAGCAAAATCAGTTTGCTTCTTAGTTGGATTTCCAGCATAAAATGATATTCTTGGTATTTGAGGGATTTTATTATTAATTGATGAAAAATTATCGCATAAGAAAAAATGAACTGGTTGACCAACAGCTTTACTGAGTTGTTCCATATCCTTTCCTGTTTCAGCTTGGTGGCCATTCAAGATACGAGAAAGTTTTTTTTCATCGATACCTGACTTATTAGCAATGTAGTTTTGTTTGATTTTCATAGTTGTCAGGTAATTATTAAAATTGCTGACAAATAAAGACATAATTATCCCCTTATATTATTAGAAAAATCTCAGATACTGAGATATCTTAAACATATTTTAACATATAAAATATTTATCGGCAAATAAAATATTTAATTTATACCAAAATATGAGAGATAGTGTAAATATTCAGACTTTTTAAGAATAGGATGAATATTTTTATTTATGATGCCACACGGATTGGATTTTGCGTTAGCAAAATCCAATCCATGTGGCAAATATTACAGGAAATACGTATTCATCATGCCCTTGCCTTTGACTGCGAGTTCTATGCCTTTGCTGTAGTCGAATTCCTGTTTGGTCTGCCTGTAGGTGTTTTCGGTTACATGGATTTTCATCGGTTCGCCGGTGCTTTCCATGCGGCTTGCTACGTTTACGGTATCGCCCCAGACATCGTAGATGAACTTTGATTTTCCGATGATGCCGGCTACGAGGTTTCCGGTGTTGATTCCGAGACGGATCTGTACCTTTGCAGACGATGTTGAATTGAACTTCTGTATGTCTTCAATCAGACCTCTTGCAAACCTTACCATCTTGATGGCGCCTTCATTTGTTTCGCCTTCGGCAAAGCCTGTTGCTGCCATGTAGGAATCTCCGATTGTCTTGATTTTTTCGATTCCTTCACGTTTTGCGCGTTCGTCAAAAAGAGAGACCATTTTGTTCAGCATCGTTACGACTGCTTCTGCGCTCATTCCGTCACTCATTTTTGTAAAGCCGA
>DGTU01000183.1 GCA_002394465.1 Treponema sp. UBA4328
AAATCATAATTCCTTCATTTGCAATTGAACGCACACAGGAACTGGTCTATTACCTGCATCTTCTTGTTGACCAGAAAAAAATCCCTCAGATTCCGATTTACGTAGATTCTCCGATGGCAGTAAATGCTACGAGTATTTTCCAGGTCCATCCGGAATGCTACAGCGAGACGGTTCACGAGGCATTCATACAGCATCACAAGAATCCGTTTGGTTTCAATGCACTGAGTTTTGTAACCAGCGTTGATGAATCAAAGGCCCTTAATGACAAGGAAGGTCCGATGATCATCATTTCTGCCGACGGAATGTGTGAAGCCGGACGTGTCGTACATCATCTTGCAAACGGCATCAGTGATCCGCGCAATACTATCCTTATCGTCGGCTATATGGCTGAAAATACGCTCGGACGCCGTATCCGCGACGGGGAAAAAGAAGTCAAAATCATGAACGAATGGTATAAGGTTAATGCCTGTGTTGAACAGATTAACGCTTTTTCTGCACATGCAGACTACGAAGAAAGCAGGGCATGGCTTGATTCAATCGATACGTCAAGGCTTAAGAAAATCTTCCTCGTTCACGGTGAACCTGATGCTCAGGAGTTTATGAAAGAATATTTAAATAATAATGGATATAAGAACGTAGAAATTGTAAAATATGGCGAAACATATGAAATTGATTAAGGACAAAAAAATGCCAAAAACATTTGTATTCGCTGCTGCATTTCTGCTGTCAGCTTCGCTCCTGTCGTCACAGGGAAAAATTACGCTTGAAGACAAAGCTGCCGGATGGGCTTCTTACACAGGACAGAAGGATCTCGCCGGCGGGGAAATCACTCCTCCTGACAGCGTACGCGGGACTACCGGAGGCTACGGCGGAACCGTTTACAGGGTTAAGACTTCAGAAGAGCTGAAAAAAGCCATTCATTCAGCCGGAGCAAAGATAATCGTAGTTGAAGGAATGATCGACATGACTGACACAGGCTCAGGTTCCATGCTTCCTTCAGCCGTAACAGGATCTACTCCTGCGCTTGATAAATTCATTGAAACTCATACACAGAAATCAGTTCTTCCATGCCGTACCTACAGGGAATGGAAGGAAAAATTTACTGCATCCTTTGACTATAACGAAAATCAGAACGGTCCTGCCGGTGACCTGAGGGAAGAACTGAATCATCTCTGGCGCTCTCAGACGGAACTTATCGTTGGTGATGATACAACCGTTATCGGAGCGGCTGCAGGCTGCGGAATCAGGGGCGGCTGCTGGGCAGTACGGGGCGTCAGAAACGTAATTATCAGGAACCTTGAAATAAGCGACTGCTATAATCCTTTCCCGGCATTTGAAGCCGGTGACGGACTGAATGCTTCCCTCGACGGTGTAACTGTCAGGAATTCAAAATATGTCTGGATCGACCACTGTACGCTTAAGTCAAGTTTCAGCCCGGAAGAAGTTGCAAAAGATAAATATAAGACAAAGGACGGAAACTCCGTAAAATGGCAGGTATACGACGGACTTTGTGACATCGTTCAGACAAATGATTTTGTTACGGTAAGCTGGTGCATTTTCAAGAATCATGACAAGACAATGCTGATCGGAAACGGCGACAAGGTTACTGCTGACATAAATCATCAGACAGTTACGCTCCACCACAATATCTTTGATTCCTGCGTTCAGCGTCTTCCGATGGTAAGGTTTGCGACAATTCATATTTACAATAACGTTTACGTAAATCAGAAACGCTATGGAATTGACTGCCGCAAGGATTCAAGAATCTATTCAGAAAAAAACAATTTTGAAGAGACGTCTAAGTCATGTACGGACAATAAGCAGGGCTCTTTTTATGATACGGGAAGCCTTAACCTCAAAAAAGACAAACTTGATTCTTCTCCGGTCTGGAAACCTTCAGACTATTATTCATATACGGCAGACTCGCCTGAAAACGCAAAGAAAGAAGTGCTTTCAAAGGCTGGTGCCGGAAAGATTCCCGTACAGAAATTCTGATTCTGTGCAGAATTAATTTCAGGAGATGATTTATAAAATGATAAAATTTAATAAACCGGAAGACTTAAAGACTGCGCGCAGGTTTCTTGCCGGAGTCCTTGGGGCAGTGCTGATTTATTTTGCCGGAGTATATTTCTTTGTTTTCACTCCGACTTTTACGCGCTGTGATGATGTCCGCAGCGTTGAACATGAACACGAATTCTATAAGACAGAAGAAAATTACAATATACATCTTGCTGACGTCAAATGGTTTGAGGAGCAGAACTGTCCGCTGATTGAGATGACAAGTTTCGACGGACTTAAACTTAAGGCTTACCGGCTTGATGCTGAAAAAAACGCCAGGGGAACCGTTCTCCTGATGCACGGCTTTCATTCAGGTCCTGTCCGTGAATTTGCTACGATTGCAAAATTCCTTCATTCAATTGACTACAATGTCGTAATGCCGTACCAGCGTTCCCACGGCCTGAGCGAGGGAAAATACCTTACTTTCGGAATCAAGGAAAGATATGACTGCCGTGACTGGCTCTTTAAGGTCAACGAAATTTACGGAAACGAACTCCCGCTTTTTGCCGGCGGAATTTCAATGGGCTGTGCAACGGTTACTATGACTGCGGGATTTAAGGAGCTTCCTTCAAACCTGAGGGGCTTTATTGCTGACTGTGGTTTTACGTCTCCGGGAGAAATCATTTACTGGACGATGCACGAAAAAACAGGCCTTCCGAAAGCCCTTTCAAACCTGCTTCTTATGACCGGAAACGGCATGGCAAATATTTTTGCTGATTTTGACTTTGACGATTATTCAACATTTGAAGCGCTTTCAGAATGTGAACGGCCGTTCCTTTTTATAACCGGAACTGAAGACAATACCGTTCCGGCAAACATGTCCAGAAAAAATTACTTTGTCTATTCAATGAAGAATCCAGATCTGGCTTCCCTTGAGGAATTTGATGCGACTCCTCATGCGATAAGCTATCTTACGGATTCTCAGAAATATAACAGAATACTGCAGGAGTTCCTGAAAAAATACGGAGCAAAATAGTGGGGGGAGAATATGCTTGAGCTTAAAATTACGCCGTCAATAGGAATCATTACACAGACATTTAAAAAAATTAAGGAGCTGAGGAATTCAGGTACAATCGATTCTGAAACGCCGGTAAGAATAGTCATGGGAGCTGGTGTGTATCAGGGAGTAATTTCCTGGAATATGGCTAACCCGCTTATCATGGAAGCTGCTGCCGGAGTAAAACCTGAGGAATGTGTCGTAAGTGCCGAAAACTGCGAAGCCTTTCACAAGGATACGGAAAACCGTGCCGTATTTGTCATCGGAATGGGAGCTACCGACGTTACCCTGCGCGGATTTACGATTGAAAATACACATGTAAAGACAGCTGATGATGCGGCCCTCGGAAATCAGGCTGAGGCCCTCTGCTTCCATAACCAGAGCGGATCACTTTTCTGTGACGGTATGCGCTTTATAAGCCGTCAGGATACGATACATGTAAAGGGATTTTCACGTTTTGAAAACTGCTATATTACCGGTGATGTAGATTTTATCTGGGGTTACTGTGATACGTCAGTATTCGAAAACTGTCAGATTCATACGAGGGAAGATAACCGTGGCGGAGTGAGGGACGCATATGTACTTCAGAGCCGTGCCTTAAACTCAAGACCGGGATTTATCTTTATCGACTGCAAATTTACTGCTGATCCAAGACCTGAAGGAAGCAATATTTATGTGGCACGAAGCCAGGGAACGGGTGCTGCTGACAGCGCGGACAGATGGGATTCAGTTGCCCTGATTGACTGCGTACTTGATGCAAATTATTCGCCGTCGCTCTGGACGGATGAAGGCGGAACAAGAAAAGTCTGGCCGGAAAAAGGCTGCCGCGATAACGGATGGCGTGAATACGGCACAAAACGCATTGATTCTGACGGAAACGTAAAGGCTGATGATACGTCTGCCCGTGAAAGTCACGGATATGTAATGTCCCGGAATGAGGCTTCATCCCTGAGACAGGAACATTCGGTTAATGTGTAAAATCGTTTAAGTGCAAATTTTATACTTTTTACTGTATTGTTTATTTTAATTTTGCGCTTAAAATAATATACTGAGAAGTGCTGGTGAAAGCATATTCTTATTAAACTGAAAAAAGGAAACTATTTTTAATGAAAAAAGTAAATATTAGTGATTTCGGCGCTAAAAACGATGGAAAATTTGACAATACAGCTGCCTTTAAGGCTGCTTTTGAGGAATTAAATAAAAACGGAGGTGGTACCCTCACTGTGGAAGCAGGAAAATGGGCAACCGGTCCGATTGACATTCCTTCTGATACGACGCTGGAACTTCTTGAAGGTGCAGAACTGTTCTTCCTGGATGATCCTGAACTTTATCCTCCGGCCTTTACCCGCTGGGAGGGCGTTGAAGGCTGGGCAATGCATGCTTTAGTGCGCTCTGCTGATGCAAAAAACGTAAAGATTACGGGAAAAGGTACCATCAACGGCAACGGCGCTAAATGGTGGGCAGCCGTTAAGGAAAAAAAAGCCCGCAAACAGTCTAAGCCTGAACTTCCGTGTGAACTGGCCCTGGCTAAGCTTAATCCCGGCTATGAAAATCAGGCCGGTGGCGGCGGCGGAAGGGAAACCCAGTTCCTGCGTCCGTGCCTTGTAGAATTCATCAACTGTCAGGACGTAACCGTTGAAGGCGTAAAGATTATTGATTCGCCATTCTGGACGGTACATCCTCTGTACGTTAAAAACCTTACACTTAAGAACCTCCACATTGAAAACCCGTACTCAGCACCTAACACTGACGGTATTGACGTTGATTCCTGCGAAGACGTTAAAATCATTGACTGCTTTGTAAGCGTAGGCGACGACGGCATCTGCATCAAGTCCGGCTCTGGTCCTGACGGCATCCGCGTAAACCGGCCTACTGTGGGAGTTGAAGTTAAGGGCTGTACCGTACGCAACGCCCACGGCGGAATCGTTCTCGGCTCAGAAACCGCTGCCGGCATGAGTAAGATTCATGCCAGTGACTGTGACCTGTCGGGAACTGACCGCGGTATCCGCATCAAGAGCAGGCGCGGCCGCGGCGGAGACATCAATGACATTGAGCTTAAAAATCTTGTAATGAACGATACCCTCTGTCCTATTGCCATGAACATGTACTATAAGTGCGGCATCACTGATACAAAATCCCCTCTGTTCAGCCTGGACAAAATGCCGGTTACCAGCGAAACTCCGCGCATTCACAACGTAAAAATCATCGGCTGCAAGGGTACGGGCTGCAAGGCCAGTGCAGGCTTTATCGTAGGCCTTCCTGAAATGCCTATTGAAAACCTTGAAATCCGTGACTGCCACTTTACGACTGACGAAACTTCAGACCGTTCGCCTATGGAAAGCGACATGTTCTACGGCCTGCCGGAAGTTGCCGTTAAGAGCTTCCGCGTAAGGAATGCTCCTGGCGCAAAGTTCGAAAACGTAACGATAGAGGGCCCAAAAGAAGTCTTTATCTATGAGTAAGTCAAAAAACTGCCTGCCGGCAGTTTTTTTCTGACAGATGCTAAGCTTCTGTCGGCGGAACTTATCCGGAATGCCATGCAGGAATATGCTGATGATCATTTCAAGACTAAAAATTCTCTGTCCGCACTTAGTTTTGCAAGGACTGTTACCTTAAAAAAAGGCGCTTCTGATTTTCTGGGTGATGACTCGTGGAAGGAGGAATCAATCAGCGGGAGAATCAGTTTATGACTGGCCTTGATACCTGCTTTTTAATTGATTTGTACTGGCAGGATTCTCCGCGGCATAAAAATGCTGAGGCACTGCTTAATGAATTACAGAAAGATGAAAACATAAAACTTGCCGTAACAGAATCAATGATACACAGATGGCTTCCTGCTATCTTTCAAACGGAGTTGATTCTATAATTACCGCAAATCCAAAGGATTTTGAAATATTTAAGGCTTTTGACATAAGGGATTACAGATAGGTTTTGTGAAGTAAATCATTCTCCGGCTGCAATCCTGAAACCGAAAGTGTAATATGAATAGCAGGGCTGATATCTTGAGCCGTAATGGTGACCTGTGAAAGTGATTTTGCAGAGGTCACGGTCACTGCTGTAACAGCCGCCTTTTTTTATGCGGAAATCATCCGAATTTTCCTGGTATTTATCTTCGCACCATTCCCAGAGGTTCCCGCTCATGTCGTACAGTCCCCATTCATTCGGTTTTTTCTGAGCCGTTTCATGCGGAGTCCAGCCGCTGTTTTTTGAATACCATGCCGTTTCATCCGGAGTGCTGCTGCCTGAATAAATATAATCTCTGCCGCATTTTGCTGCCGTTTCCCATTCCCTGACGGTCGGAAGGCGGAAGCCGTCTGCTTTCGGATTTGTTTCGACTTTTCCCGTTACTGACGCACCTGAATGCGGAGAATAGTCCCACTCATCACAGTCTGTATTCCCGTCAACGCTGTAGACAGGAGTTTTCCCAAGGAGGACGCTGAGTTTATTGCAGAACACTATGCAGTCATACCAGTTAACGCTGTCGACGGGCATGTTTTCACCGGTAAAATAGGCCGGGTTTTCTTCCGTAACGGCTTCGTAAATTTCCTGTGTAACTTCAGTCTCCCCGATGGAATAATTTTCTCCGGGGATTTTAATCATTTTGAACGAGACGCCTTCGGCTACAGTGTAAGTGATTGACTGAGGGCTTTGTGGTTCATCTGCATGGAGAAGGGAAGAGGATAATGTCAGGAATAATAATGCAGGAAGCAGAAAGCGTTGCATGCTCAGATGATAGCACAGATGTCATAAAGTTGCAAAAAATGGAGTTTAAAATCATGTAATCTGATATAATCTGTAAAAAGAATCAGGAGTGAAAATATGTTCAGGCAGATGAGGCGTTTTAAGCAGCAGGTTAGCAGCGAAAAGTGTATTGAGATTCTTAAAAACGAGTGGCGTGGAGTTCTTGCCCTTCTTGGTGATGACGGATATCCGTATACTGTTCCAATTGATTTTTATTATGATGAAACTGACGGAAAGATTTATTTTCACGGTGCTAAGGAAGGTCACAAAATCGATGCAATTGAAAAATGTGACAAAGCTTCTTTCTGTGTGATGGACTCAGGCTTTAAAAAAGACGGTGACTGGGCTTTGAACATTACAAGCGTTGTGGTGTTCGGCAGAATCAGCAAGGTTGACGACTTTGAAAAAACAAAGGAAAAGGTCTGTAAGCTCGGAGCAAAATATCACCCGTCACTGAAGGACGTTGAAGCAGAATGGGAAAATGCAAAGAACCGCGTTCAGTGCCTTGAAATGACGGTTGAGCACATGACCGGTAAACTCGTAAACGAGAAGTGAGGATGGAATTGAAAAAAATATTTTTAATTTCCACTTTTCTTTTTAAAATAGAATCTAAATAATCATAAATTTCTTTATTATTTTTATTTTTATTTCTTTCTTCTTTTATAGACATATATTGTTTAG
>DGTU01000164.1 GCA_002394465.1 Treponema sp. UBA4328
ACGTCTGTGTCAGCACCGATGTGTCGGTAAAGCTCAGTGATGAAGCTCTGGCAGAAGCGCATGATTTCGCCGTCTGATTTTCCGTGACCGTCGAAGTCAGAACCACCTTTGCCGCCGCCCATCGGGAGAGTTGTCAGAGAGTTTTTAAGAACCTGCTCGAATCCGAGGAATTTAAGAACATCAAGACCTACCTCTGGAGAGAAGCGCAAGCCTCCTTTGTAAGGTCCGATTGCAGAGTTGAACTGAACGCGGAAACCACGGTTTACGTGTGGTTTGCCCTGATCATCTGTCCAGGGAACGCGGAACATAATGATGCGCTCCGGCTCAACGAAGCGTTCGAGAACTGCTGTGTTCTCGAGCTCAGGCATTGTGTCAACAACCGGTGAAAGTGTCTCAAGTACGAGACCTGCAGCCTGAAGGAAGTGTTCCTGATCAGCATAACGAGTTTTGAGCTCGTCCCAAACGCGCTTACAATAAGCGTTCTTAACGTTGAATTCTTTAATTGCCATTTTTTTTCTCCTGTTTAATTTTGGCATTTTTTTTCTGTTTCAGTTAAGAAACAAAAAAGGCGTCATAAACCAGATACCACAGTAAACCCGTGCGGACACACCTGTAGCAGCTGATTTATGACGCCTTTGTCATAACGATACTATATATAAAAACAAAAAACGTGTCTAGACCGGGCTGCTGAAGAAAACATCAGATAAATAATTTTTCTCAAATAAAATAAAAATTATTTAACTGTAAAGATTGACTACATCGGGTCGAAAATATATATTAGTAAGGGGATTGCGAAAAACGCTATATATAGTGTTTTTTTATAGACTTTACTAAAAAATCAACACTACACAATTTCTGATTTGTCAAGTGAAAAATATTAAATTTTTGTAAAAAAGTGGGAGGATTTTATGAAAATTATCAAGAGAAACGGTGAAGAGGCGATATTCGACGTAAACAAGATCGCCACTGCAATTTCGAAGGCAAACAACGAAGTTCCTCTTGCAGATCAGCTTCCAATATACAAGATTCAGGAAATCGCAGAAGACATCAAAAAGCAGTGCGAAGCTGAAAACCACGAAATGAACGTAGAGTCTATTCAGGACCTGGTTGAAAAGGCAATCATGAAGGCCCAGGCTTTCGACATCGCAAAGCTCTACATTACATACCGCTACCAGCACCAGCTTATGCGCAAGGCTAACTCAACGGACAGCCAGATTCTCTCACTTCTGGAATGCAACAACGAGGAAGTCAAACAGGAAAACTCAAACAAAAACTCAACAGTTGTTTCCGTTCAGCGCGATTACATGGCTGGTGAAGTTTCAAAGGATATTACAAAGCGTTTCCTTCTTGATGAAGATATCGTAAAGGCACATAACGAAGGAATCATACACTTCCACGATTCAGATTATTTTGCACAGCACATGCATAACTGTGACCTCGTAAACCTCGAAGATATGCTCCAGAACGGAACGGTAATTTCGGGAACAAGGATTGACAAGCCGCATTCATTCTCGACAGCCTGCAACATTGCAACACAGATCATCGCACAGGTTGCTTCAAGCCAGTACGGCGGACAGTCAATTTCCCTCGCCCATCTTGCTCCTTTCGTAGACGTTAGCCGCAAAAAGATTCAGAAGGAAATGCGCGAAATCGAAGCAAAGACAGGCCTCAGATACACGGAAGCCCAGTTCAATGAAATCGTTGAAATGCGCCTCAAGGATGAAATTACGCGCGGCGTTCAGACAATTCAGTATCAGGTCGTAACCCTCATGACTACTAACGGGCAGTCTCCGTTCGTAACCGTATTCATGTACCTCAACGAAGCAAAAAATGATCAGGAAAAGGCAGACCTTGCACTTATTATAGAAGAAGTCCTCAAGCAGAGGCACAAGGGCGTCAAAAACGAAAAGGGTTACTGGGTAACACCGGCCTTCCCGAAGCTCATTTATGTACTTGAGCCGGATAACATTACGGAAGACGCACCTTTCTTCTATCTCACGGAACTGGCTGCAAAATGTACGAGCCGCCGCCTTGTACCGGATTACATCTCAGAAAAGAAAATGCTTGAACTCAAGGACGGAAACTGCTACCCGTGCATGGGCTGCCGCTCTTTCCTTACAGTATACAGGAACCCGGAAACCGGAAAACCGAAATTCTACGGAAGGTTCAATCAGGGCGTAGTTACAATCAATCTGGTTGACGTTGCATGTTCTTCAGGCGGAGACATGGACGCATTCTGGGATATATTTGAAGACAGGCTTGAACTGTGCTACAGGGCTCTCATGAAGCGTCACCAGAGGCTTCTCGGAACTCCTTCTGACGTTGCGCCTATTCTCTGGCAGAACGGTGCCCTCGCCCGCCTTGAAAAAGGTGAAAAAATCGACCGTCTTCTGTTCAACGGCTACTCAACTATTTCCCTCGGCTATGCAGGCCTTTGCGAATGCGTACGCTACATGACAGGAAAGCCTCACACGGATCCGGAAGCAACTCCTTTTGCACTCAAGGTAATGCAGAAGATGAACGACAAGTGTGCCGAATGGAAGGCAAAGACAACAATCGCCTTCTCCCTCTACGGAACTCCGCTTGAGTCGACGACATACAAATTTGCAAAATGCCTCAAGAAACGCTTCGGTGAGATTGCAGGCGTAACGGACAAGAACTACATTACAAACTCATATCACATTCATGTTACTGAACCTGTGGATGCATTCACAAAGCTTACGTTTGAAAGCCAGTTCCAGGAACTTTCTCCGGGAGGAGCAGTAAGCTACGTTGAAGTTCCGAACATGGAAAACAACATCCCTGCCGTAATTGCCCTTCTCAAGCACATCTATGAGCACATCATGTATGCTGAACTGAATACAAAGAGCGACTGCTGCCAGAAATGCGGCTATACAGGTGAAATTCAGATTACGACAGACGAAGACGGAAAGCTTATCTGGGAATGTCCTGAATGCGGTAACCGTGACCAGAACACGATGAACGTTGCAAGACGAACCTGCGGCTACATCGGAACCCAGTACTGGAATCAGGGAAGAACCCAGGAAATCAAGGAAAG
>DGTU01000143.1 GCA_002394465.1 Treponema sp. UBA4328
CAATATTCATAGACATCTACGACAAGGTTGAACCAAGTGCCATCCTCAGATGGTTCCAGAGGCTCCTGCAGAATTACCGCAAGGAAAATCCTATAATCAATTCTGTCTTCCAGGAAACAATTTCAAGCCTCCGCCGCATCATCCTTCCGATGGTACGCGAAAACGACGAACATTTCCTTAACATCGAAAACATCTTCAACCAGATGCGTACTCTTGTTTCTGTATTCATTGAATATGACTCGATTTCTGCAAAGGAAAGTACCTACCTGATGAACAATATTTCACAGATTGCAATGAGCTTTGCGACTGCCACATCAGGCAAACAGATTCAGGACGTACTGCGCTACCAGCTGCATGAAATGGAAATACCGGGAATCATACTTTCCCTCAGCGAAAACATGACCAAGGATCTCGGACCTTCTTCCGTTGAGCTCATTCTTCCTGAGCCTTCGTTTGACATAAAGGAGAAACTCCCTCACAAGGTATTTGATCCGGCAACGATTCCGAAGGTTTTCCTCCCGCGCGGAAGGCGTTACTCGCTTATGCTTGAAATACTGCGCCACTCGGATAACTACTTCGGCTTTGCACTGCTTGAAATCGGCAACCCGAACATTGCAATCTATGACACCGTACGCATGCTTTTGAGCAATGCACTCTATTCGGTCTATCTCAGCCAGGGAAGGACGCGTGACCGTTCACCGCTTATTACGGAGGAACAGATTGTCGGAATCCTTAACATTCCGGTCAATCAGAAGGAAGCTCCTAAGTCTGGACTTACGGTCAAGCAGATTACAAACTATCTCATGGATCATCTTGATGAAATGACAAATCTTGATCAGATGGCATCCGACCTGATGGTAAGCAAGAGTCATCTTGTAAGGCGTGCGAAGGAACTTACAGGCTATACGATTCAGAACCTGCATGAAAGGCTTAAGATTGAACAGGCCAAGAGCCTGCTGCTTGTAGATAATATCAAGCTGACAGAAATTGCCCAGAGGCTCGGATTCCAGAACCAGAATTACTTCAGTTCAGTATTCAAGAAGAATACGGGAATGAGCCCGAGGGCATGGTCAAAAAGAAACTAGACTGAATTACCAGCCCATTTTTACGCTTACGCCGGCAGCAGCACCAGTCGCATTAAAGCTGCGTGAAAGGTCAGCGCACCTGAATCCGGCGAAGGCATCAATTTCAAGTATATGGCAGTTAAGCGTAAGGCCGACTTTCTGTGTCCATACGCGGTTCTTGTAGAAAGCACCGAAGTTGAATCCGAGAATGTTCAGGATCCTGAAATCAGCAGAAAGTTCGCCCTCAGGATAGATGATTGCATTGCCCGAATACGGATTTCTTGCAGCCATTCCGATTCCGAACTTAAAGTAGCTCCAGTTTCCGAACGGTCTCCAAAGTCCTTCTACGCCGAGCCTGAACGGTCTGAATACATTGAGGCTTGCGCTTGAATACGTAAAGTCATCGTGTCCCCAGTCATAATCGCGGTCTTCAGTATCATCAAGAATACCGAGAAGGTTGTTTTCGTAAGCATATGCCCAGTATCTTGCAGAAGCCTTATGCGTAAGCTTGCCAGGGATTACAGGAATCCTTGTATAAAGCGTTGCATCCAGGGTACGAAGGATCTTTTTCTCAACAGAAAGGCTCAGGTCAATTCCGCCGTTTTTCATGATCTGTCCGATATTACGGAGGGCTTCATCCTTTTCACCTTCATTGTCAATGAAAGGCTTTAAGTCAAAGGCAGAATAGATTGCAACAGGTGCATCAGCATTTACGCCGATATATCCGTTTTCAAGTACCTTGTAAGAAACGTCAGCCTGAATGTCTTCCATGTAAAAGACCGGAACAACATAAGAAGGAGCTACAGAGAAGGCAAAGTTGTCCCATTTCCTGTAATAGCTGATACCGGTTTCAAGGAACATGTCTCCGTATGCCTGGAGCGTCATTGTTTTGTTAGTACCGGTTTTGAATCCTTCTGCCAGAAGGTCGAAGAATTCCTGCGGAAGGTTTGCATATCCCGATGATTCAACATTCGTAAAGAATGAAAAGCGTTTATGTTCACCCTGAACGTTTATGTAGAAGGAACTTTTAGCGAACAGGTCAAACGTAAGTCCATTTCCGTTCATTGCCTCTGCAATTTCATTGAGGTCGATTACGAGGTTTTCCTTAAAAATGTCTTTTATTCCGAGATAGCTGTTGCTCATTCCCGCTTCAGCATCCACACCGATTTCAACTGTACGCGTCGGCTTCTTGAAGTCTGCATGGAGGGAAAACATTGCTGCAAATGCTGCTATGGAAACTATAAGTTTTTTCATTTGTCATCTCCTCCCCAGATCTCATATTCACCGTCCGTAAGGGCAGTAAATGTGGCCTGTGCACCAAGATAGGCATCACGTGTAACAGTAACCGTTCCCTGTTCAATTGTCATCGAAATAACAGGTATGAACGGGAAGTTTGAAGCTTCATAAATATTATTGATGTCATCCCTTGTAAGCTTGAGCGCATGCGGTTTTCCGTCAAAGTGAATGTCCTTATCAAGATAAACCGTTCCACCTGAGTTCTTTGCCTGAAGTTTTGCAGTCAGGGAAAGTCCCGTATTGTTCTTGAAGTTGTAGTCCATGCGTATTTCCTTTACGAGATCTACGAACTTCTTGAAGTCTTCACCGTCTTCTGCACTGTCCCTCTGAAGGAAGTCATCATTTGTTCCTTCCTCCTTATATCCGAAGGTTTCAAGCATATCGTTAACAGCGATGTCATCCGTAATATCAAGCTTGAGCGCAATAATCATTGCAATTGAAGCCTTGATTGAAACGGTTCCTTCCGTCTGAGACTGTGCCTTGATTGCATCGATGTCTTCTTTATCAATTATGAGGTCTGAGCTTCCCTGTGAACCGAGCGTAAAGCTGTAGTTCATCGTTTCATTTGCCGGATGCGCATTGAGCATGTCGACAAGGGAAGAAGCACCTGTAATAGGCTCATAACTAATTCCGCTGAGGTCTGTATCCAGGAGAGTACGCTTTTCCCTGTACTTGTCCTGAAGAAGGTCATCAAACGTCCTGTCAAAATCCGTAAACTGGATTCCCGTTGAATTGTTGATGATGTCATGTGCCCCTGAACCCCAGTCTACCGAAATGGAACCCTTGAGCGAAAGGTCTTCAAGTCCCGCAATGTCAGGACGTGTAAGATAGAGGCGGCCTTCAACTGAATCGTTAATGAACTGAATCTTGTCGATGTTATCGTTGATAAAGTCTCCGCCGACGTCACTGTCGAGGAAAGACTTAAGGTCAATTCCGAGTTCCTGAGTTCCGCTCAGGTCCTGCTCGTTCATGTTTATTGTAACGCTGACCCAGTCATAGACGAATTTTGCATCAAAGTTGAGATTGTATGTCTTACCGAGTTCAATTGTCTCAAAAGTAACAAGCTGTTTTCCGCCTTCATCAACGCCTTCAAGTGCAACATCAAGCGTAAAGTCAACTGTAGACGGATCCGTGATGGTTACAACCTGGCCTGAAGAACCGTATTCCTTGACCATGCTGAGGTCATAAGGAGAAGTACCGTTAAACTGAACTGACTCAGAAAAATCCGAATTGCTGATGCTGAAGAACGTTGAATCCAGCTTAGGAGTAAGCTTAAGGTTGTTACGAGGAAGGTCCGTTTCAATTTTTCCTTCAAGTCCGACCTTAGAGAAGGTTATCGACTTGATGTACTTGGTAACGTCACCGCTTAAGGTCTGTTCAATGTTCTTTGATATCGAAGTATTAACAAAACCATCTATATAGATTGCTGCATCAGAAAGCTTTGTAATTGAAGTTTCTGCCTTGAATACGACCTTGTCAGAAATGTTTCCGCCGTCATCGTAGTTGAGTTCAAGGTTTGCATTCTTTACTGAGAACGGAACGGAGCCGTTTACGATTATATTGGCAGCACCGCCTTCAAAAATAGTTTTATTCTTGAGGTCTACCTTCTTTCTGGCAACATAACCTGCACCGGCAGCAACATTCTTGAATTCAGAATCAGCGACATTCAGTGCACCGGTAATGTTGATTTCAGGATTAACACTAACTCCGCTCCAGTTTTCAGGAACCTTTATGAAATAATTCATTTCGCCTTCTGCAATCGTTGCAGACTTGAGGTAAGCCTGTATTGAAGAAGTATCAACCGTTTCGTTTTCAACGGTTACTGCATGCGAAGCAACATCTGCATCATTAAGGGTAAGGTTTGTAATCTTCGAAATCTTCGTTCCCGATGTAAATCCGACCTTTACGTTATATTTGTTTATATGTAAAGAAGTAGCTGGATCATCTCCGTTTGCGCCCCTTGCATTGAACTGAAGCTTCATGTTCATCTTGATTTCCTTGTCATCCAAAGGGAGAACAAGCTTGTTATCTTCAGTTGAACCGGTGATTACCTTTGTATACGTTCCCTCTGCTCCTGAAGTAGAAACTTCAGAACCGTCAACGAGAAGAACTGCACGGGCAGAAATTTCGAACGTAGCTGTCGGAGAAGAACCTTCAGCCGGTTCAAAGCTCAGTTCGATTCCGCCTTCCTTAAACTTTATCGTGCTGAAGTTCGGGCTTGTAATCCTGAAGTCAACGTCATTGATGTCCAGGGCCTTTTCCCCATCAACTTCCGTAACCGGAACGACTATGTTGGACTGGAAATTTGACTCGATAAGGTCATTAATATCAACCGTGTATTCCTTTTCAAAGGCCGGAGTCTGTGCATCCGGAACGGCAATTTCCTGAGAGAATGAATTCTGTGCGCTTGAAAGGTCAAGGCTGTCGAGGTCTTCAAGATACTTGCCTATATCAAGCGGAATGTCTGCTACCGGATAATTCAGCAGATATTTCTGAACGTTTGAACCGTCAGAAGTGTCATAATAATCATAAACAGAGATCGACGATTCACCGCCGTTATCTCCGATTATTTCCTGAAGCTTTGCAGCATCCATATGATCACTCAAAAGAGCCTTTGCCGATCCGAGCGGAAATGCATATTCCCCCTTCGTCTTTACCGAAACTGACTTCGGAACGGCTAAATCTTCAAACATGCTGCATGAAAAAAATAATCCGGTTAATGCTGCCATAACTGCAGCGGCTTTTACTGTTCTTTTCATCGGAACCACCTTTTTCCTGCCGTAATACCTTCCTGAACTGAAAAATTCAGGAATCTGCTTCAACTTTTTTAACTGCTTTTCCGATAAATGATTCTAAATTCCTGTAGGATTCTCTATCGTACTTAACTATAACACACCTGGTACGTATGTCAATCAGATTGGGATTATCATTATAATTGTTTTCAAACTTTTTGACAGCCTTTATTTTTTCTTCTGCATCATTTATCGTCAGATCCGGAGAGAAAACTGCAAAAATACTTTCACTCAGCCGGTACAGATCCCGCTCCCCAAACTGTTCCTTAAGGCAGTCAACGGTTACCTTGAGGTTGATGTTTGCATTTTCAAAGCCGTGCTCTTCTGCAACATGGATGAAATTTTCGACCCTGAACAGTACAAGGAGAAGTTTTTTTCCGCCGGAAGCCATTTCGTAGAATTTTTCCCGCGACTTCCAGAAAACGACATGTGACTGCACCTTTGTAAGGGGATCCCGGCTGATAAACTCAGCGTACATATCCTTACGTTTTTCGAGCATGAAGGAACTGTAATAGTTTTCAGCAATGGTAAACCATACGATTACGATATAAGCCAGGTAACACGGCCGGGTAAACCTGAACAGATCCATGCTTCCCGGAGGTGCAAGGGTGAAAATAAGGTCCGTTATAAGTGCAGCACAGACAACCGTAAGCGCCATTATGCTCAGCGGAAGTTTCTTGCTGAATGTAAAGCCCTCTCCGAGGACCACCGTTATGACGAAAAACTGCTGGATTATGTAGACTGCGATTACGTATTTACGGATAAAACTGAAGGGTATATATGGAATAAAAGCGCCTGCACAGACTATAAATCCGTTGAATACCGCAAGGCCCCGGAAGAACCTTGAAACGCCTTCGTTCATCGGAATCGTTTTCATGTAATGACTGAAGTTCATGAACGGGAACGGAAGCATGGCAATTATGAGCGACGACATGAAATACATGAAGAAGGTGTTTTCCATGAAAAAGTCAAAGAATCCGCCTTCTATAAGGAACTCAATTCCGATTGTAAACGTAAATACCGAAAAATAGTAGAAAGTACGTACCGTACGCTTTTTGTAGAGGCGGACAGCTATGCTCAGGATGATTCCGCCGAGACCGCAGGCAATTATGACAAGACTAAGTATCGTCTTCGGAAGGATTTCCCTGACTGCCTTCATTACGATGCGGTCCTTTGTTCCGAAGAAAATCTTAGGCGTAATTACGTTCTTGGGTGCAAGGGCAAAAAACTCTTCCGTTCCTTCAGGAGCCTTAAACGAAGGATAAAATTCCATGTAAAGTTCATACGGCTTATCTATTGCACACGGAATCTCAATGCTGTGAATCATGTTTCCGCTTTCAGTTCCCTTGGAAGAGTTTGAAGCAGTATCGCACCGGTGGAAATCTTCTCCGTCTATCTGAATGCAGACATCAAGGTCCTGTGTCCTGAATAAGATGTTTTTAAACCGGCTGTCGATAAAATCTTCAGGATGAAAAAGACGCCTGATTGCAATTGCTCCCTCAGCAGGAACCACTTTCCGGTCAGTGAGTTCCCAGTCACTCAGAAGCGTTATGTCATCACTGGAAGACAAAATCGGTTTAAGCTGACTGCTGCCGCCTGTGAAGCATAATGCCGCGAGGAAGACTGCAGCCAGAAACATTAAGAAACCTGTAATTCTGATTGATTTTTCCCTTAACTCCATGTCTTAATTATAACACGGTTTAGAACAAAAACGAGAAGGGGAAAATAACCTGATTCTTTAGACGCAGATTTACGCAGATAAACGCGGATTTTTTCATCTGTGTACATCTGCGTGAATCTGTGTGAATCTGCGTCTAAGTTTTACTTTTTCAAAAGAGCTGCAAATGGATTATAAGAGAATCCATCGTCCGAACCGAAGTTACGGTTGCCACCGTTGCGCGGGCGGTCGTTTGCAAAGGCCGGCTTTTTGTCGCCTGCCGCTCCGGCTTTCTTTACGACTACAACCTTTTTCTTTCCGTCAGAAGAAGGTTTCTTTCCTTCGTTTGTCTGACCGAGGCGGGTGTGTGCGTCGCTCTTGAGCGAGAGGCTGATTCTCATGCGGTCTTTGTCAAGCGCGATGATTGTAAATTCCTTTACGTCACCTACTTTGATTACATCCATCGGGTCAGAAACATAAGTGTCGCTCAGTTCAGAAATATGAATAAGGGCGGTCTCGTGCAGACCAATGTCAACGAAGGCACCGAAGTCTACTACGTTCTTGATTTTGCCTGTTACTTTCATGCCGACTGTCAGGTCTTCAAACTTAACTACGCCTTTCTGCATGATCGGTGCAGGATATCCGTCACGAGGGTCACGGTTCGGCTTTCCAAGTTCGTCGATGATGTCGTTCAGAGTTGTTTCACCAATGTTGTATTTTTCGATGAGGGCTTTCTTAACGTCGCCCGGAACCTGTTTTTTCTCCTGTACATAAGAAAGAACTTCGCGTGCAACGTCATAGTTTTCAGGATGAACCCATGTATTATCAAGCGGATCAGAGCTTTCTGCAATTTTAAGGAAGCCTGCACACTGCTCGAATGCCTTAGGACCAAGCCCCGGAACGCCTTTAAGTTCTTCACGGCTCTTGATTTTGCCGTTCTGGTCGCGGTAAGCAACGATTTTCTTTGCCGTGCTCATGTTGATTCCGGAAACGTATTTCAAGAGCATGTAGCTTGCTGTGTTAAGGTTTACGCCGACCTGGTTAACTACAGAGCCGACGACTTCATCAAGCTGTTCTGCGAGCTTTTTCTGGTTTACGTCGTGCTGATAGAGACCGACACCGATTGCCTTAGGATCGATTTTTACGAGTTCTGCGAGAGGATCCTGCAGACGGCGGCCCATTGAAATTGCACCGCGGATTGTAAGGTCAAGCTCCGGGAATTCTTCTGTTGCGACAGGGCTTGCTGAGTAAACAGATGCACCTGATTCGTCAACGACTGTGTATTTAACGTCGCTGTCAGAATAGTTTTCGCTGATAACCTTTGAAACGAGGGCCTGAACTTCAGGGCTTCCTGTTCCGTTACCGACTGCAACTACCTGAATGTCGTACTTGTCGATTGCTTCGTTGAGGAGGGTATATGCTTCTCCCGGATTCTGAACCTGGAAAATCTTGAAGTAGCCGAGATATTTGCCAGTTTCGTCGAGAGCGGCACATTTTGTACCGGTACGGATACCAGGGTCGATTCCGAGAACACGGCTTCCCTTGATCGGCTGAGTCATCAGGAGATTCTTGAGGTTTTCTGAGAAAAGCTCGATTCCGTGGTCATCAGCTTCGTCGGTCTCATCACTGCGGATTTCTCGGACAACAGCCGGTGAAAGAAGGCGAACCAGACCGTCCTCAATGGCTTCCTTGTGATATTTATTTGAGATTTTTACCTTTTTCTGGAGCAATGCGACTGCATCATCAACTGGAACATCGATTGTAACGCTCAAGGCACCTTCGCGTTCAGCACGGTTGATTGCAAGAATGCGGTGCGGCTTAACCTGATTAAGCGGCTCTGAGTAATCCCAGTACATTTTGTAAGTTGATGTGTTCTCAGCGACAGTTGCGTCCTGTCCTTCCGGAACGATACCCTTTGTCTGGATTGAGCCGGAAGACATGTAGAGGTCGTGAACATCTGAGCGGTTGTCTGTGTCCTGTGAAGTGCGCTCAGCGATGATGTCCTCTGCACCTGCGATTGCGTCTTTTGCGCTCTCAACATTGAGTGCCGGGTCTTCGTTGTCTGTTTTGATGTATTTTTCGGCTTCAGCTTCAACTGCAGCATCGTCGTTCTCTGCGACAATGAAATCTGCCAGTGGCTCCAGGCCCTTTTCGGCAGCGACCATACCACGGGTCTTCTTCTTCTTTTTGAATGGTGCCCACAAATCCTCAAGCTCTGTGAGTGTTTTTGCGTTCATTGCGGCATTGTAAAGGCTTTCTGTGAGTTTGCCCTGTGCGAAAATGCCCCGTACGATTTCGAGGCGGCGTTCTTCAAGATTTTTATATGATTTGAACAGGTGGTCGCAGTCTGTGACCTGGACTTCGTTCAAGTTGTCATGCTTTTCTTTGCGGTAACGAGAAATGAAAGGGATTGTACA
>DGTU01000057.1 GCA_002394465.1 Treponema sp. UBA4328
CAGGTAATAACACAACTCTTCAATCTGATCCCATCCAGCTTTTCTTATCTTCCCGGGACGTGGTGGCACAGGAACAACAGGCATCGCCATACCCGAAACCGTTTCCAGTTCACGAACAGCATCTGAGATCATTTTCGCAAAAAACGGTGACATCACACGAACTTCATCCGTTTTCCATGCAAAAAGAACGTCTTTTTTCCAGAGCGCATAATCATGCAGCGGATATACCCTTTCTGCACTGACAACAACCCTGTCAGCCGTACATTTTGAACACAGACTGGTTTCACTCAAAAGCCTCCTGCCACAACCAGCGCATCTCCGTTTTTTCCCATGCAGAAATGAATCATAGTTCATAAATGATTTGAAACACTTTTCACACAGAATAAGCATTCCGCATTTTTTTCCGCAGCAAAGACATTCATTTCCCGGCATAAACACGGAAAATATCCGCCGCAAAAAAAATACCATATAGAGAAAAACAGCAAACGGTTTCCTGCTTACATGAAGAAGCCGGATCAGTGACAAAAAACTCATCACTTATATATATAGCAGAGAAAAATCGAAAACTACCTTTTTTGAGAAAAAAAAATTACAGTCCGCTCAGGGATTTTTTCCAGCGGGATATTTTTTCAAGAGCCTGCATAGGTGTCAGGTTATCAGGTTCGCATGAAAGGATTTCATCAAGGACAAGTTCTTCATCAGAAAAAAGTCCCGGCATTGAAACCGACGGCTTTATTTTCTGTGCGGCAGGGACACGGGATGTTTCAATTACAGGACCGTCACTGTCCGATGAAGCCTTATTCTGAAGGGATGAAAGAATTTCCCCGGCGCGCATTATGACAGTTTCAGGGATTCCGGCGAGTTTAGCGACATGGATACCATAGGAATTTTCACTGGCACCGTCTTTAACTTTACGGAGGAAAACGACAGTGTCCCCGCGCTCATCAACAGCCATGCACAGAAGCTTAAGATCCGGGTGATCCATTCTTGTAAGTTCATAATAATGTGTCGCAAAGAGTGTCTTGCATTTTACGGTGTTCAGCAGATATTCACTTACTGCCCAGGCAATGGAAAGGCCGTCTTCAGTGGAGGTTCCGCGGCCGACTTCATCCATTATTACGAGGGATTTCTGCGTTGCTGAACGGAGAATATTTGCAGTTTCAGTCATTTCTACAAGGAACGTTGATTCGCCGCGTGCAAGATTATCACTCGCACCGACACGGCAGAAAATCCTGTCAACTATTCCGATGTGTGCTTCATCAGCAGGGACAAATGAACCGGTCTGGGCAAGAAGTGCAATAAGGGCATTCTGCCTTAAGAAAGTACTCTTACCTGCCATATTCGGACCAGTTATAAGTGCAAATGACGGAATGGACTCCCCTCCTGCACTCAGTTCAAGATCATTCGGAACGAATTCACCCTTGGGAATATGCAGTTCAACAACCGGGTGACGTCCGTTAACAACCTTAAATTCTCCGCTGTCATCTATCAGAGGCTTTGTCCAGCCGTGAAGGATTGCCGCAAAGGCAAAACTTGCAGTTACATCCGTATATGCAATTTCGCGTGAAGTCTGCATGAGATACGGAACAGACTGTGCAATTTCATTCCTGACCGCAACAAATAAATCCCTCTCACATTCCATAATTTTAGATGCAGCATCATTTAGCTCATGTTCAAGTTCCTGAAGCTTCTGCGTAGTATACCTTTCAGCATTAAGGAGGGAACGGCGCATTATAAAATGTTCAGGTACGCTCTGGAGTTTTCCTTTTGTTACTTCTATATAATAACCGGCATTATTGTTGTTTTTTATCCTGAGGTTCTGGATTCCGGTTGCCTGACGTTCCTGCTCAATGTAATCTTCAAGTATGCGGGTAAAATTTTCCTGTATTCCGCGGTAGTGATCAAGCTGCTCAGACCATCCGTCCCTGATAATTCTTCCTTCGGTAAGGCTTGTCGCAGGATCATCGAGAATTGATTTTTTTATCAGCTCAATTATTTTCTGTGCCGGTGCAGCGTCAAGTTTGGAAAAACCATGCGGATTAATTCTGTCGCGGACATTTATCCAGTCCTCAAGACTTGCCCTTAATGCCTGAAGGTCTTTAGCATGAGCCTTCTGCATTGCAACACGGGCAGAAAGTCTTTCAACGTCCAGAACATTTCCAAGGTTTTCGTGTACATAATCAAGCAGGTTTCTGTCTTTTACAAAAAGCTCAACATGTTTCTGTCTCGATGCAATCTGTGCAGAATCAGTCAGAGGATATACAAGCCACGAACGGAGAAGTCTGTTTCCCATTGCAGTTTTTGTGTGGCTGACAGTTTCAAAAAGAGAGAACTTTGATGAGCCGTCACGAAGATTAGAAAGAATTTCAAGATTACGGCGTGAAGAATCATCCATAATCACATACTGCGAATCCCTGTAAACTTTAATTTCGCTCACATGCGGAACTTCAGCCGTTGCGGTTTTTGCAAGATAATCAAGAATAAATCCTGCCGGAGCAACTTCCGGAGAAGTTTCAGTAAGCGAGAAAGACTTAAGGTTAACCGTTTTAAACTGATTCAAAAGGCGTTTGTATGAGAGACCCGCATCAAAATTCCACTGCGGATAATATGAAACAGACATTCCTTCCTGCATGGAAACGGCTTCCTGTATTATTCTGTCATCACGGAGTGAATCCGGCAGAAGCAGTTCCCGCGGTGAGCAGCGTCCAAGTTCCTTTGCAAAATTATCCCGCATGGTTTCGACAGGCCAGCTGGTTGCAAAAAAGTCAGATGTAGATACATCGATGTACGCAAATCCTGCCATACCCTTTGTAACACTAAGGCTTGCAAGAAAGTTATTGTTTCCGCCGTCAAGATATTCACTTTCAACGGCAGTTCCCGGGGTAATTATTTCAATTACTTTGCGTTCTGTGAGGCCTTTTTTTGCAGGTTCACCTATCTGCTCACAGATGGCAATTTTTTTTCCAAAACGGAGAAGACGTGCAATATAGATTTTTGCAGCATGAAACGGGATTCCGCACATAGGCTGTGATGCCCTGTGCGTAAGCGTAAGGTTCAAAAGCCTGCTGACTTCAACGGCATCGGAATTAAACATTTCATAGAAATCTCCGAGCCTGAAGAATAAAACTTCATCCCTGTGCTGGTCTTTAATTGTCTGATACTGAACCATCAGAGGCGTGAGTTCAGTTGATTCCTCACGCTCAGTTTTATGTCCTGCGACTATTTTGTCTCGGCTGCGGGGCATTACAGGCTCAATCCAAGTTTCTGAATTACTTTGTCCGTAATGTCAACGGAAGAAGAATACCAGAGGACACCGTTTGCCTGCTGAAGCGACATTATCATACAGAGGCCTTCAGTTTCGGCAACAGATGCAAGGACAGAATAAAGTTTCTTATAGAACGAATCTGAATTCTGAAGTGATTTTTTGATGGATTCAAGTTCAACGTTTTTAGCATTGGTATATTCAGTCAGATAATCAGTCTCTTTTGTAATTTCAGCTTCAAGACGGAGTGCCTGAGACTTATTTCCGTTCTTTTCATATTCAACTTTCTGATCACGAAGTTTCTGGATTTTATCTACACGCTTGTTTATTTCATTCTGAAATTCAGACTTCTTTGAATCATAATTCTTCATTGAAGAAGATTCCCTGAAATATGCAGAATACACCTTTGATGTATCAATTACACCGAAGCGCGTAATATTCTGTGTCTGGGCAAAAACACCTGTACATGCAAAAAATACACTCAAAAGAATTAAACTCAGTTTCTTCATAATATTTCCCCTGAAGTAAAAAAATCACTTCTCTATTCTAATTTTTCTTTACTTGTTTGTCACGTTGAATGAAAGGACGAATTTCCAGTTATTATCCCATTTTACGCTTCCGTCTTCAATCTTGAAGGTATTTGCAAACAGAAGGCGGAGCGGGAACTGCGGAATACAGAAGCGGATTCCAGGACCTGTACTGAAGAAGAAATCTTCAACGGAAAGGCTTTTCAGTTCAGACGGAGTCTCACAGACTACAGCGGCATCACCGAACCAGTCGAATGCAAGAACGCCGGGAACTACAGGAAGCCTGAGTTCAATATTGCTGCTCCACAAAGCCTTGCCACGGTATTTGTTGTAAATGTTTGTCCATCCGCGTCCGTTAAACATACCGTCGATATAAAGCCTGCTTGTACGTCCGATTCCTGTTCCAGGTACAGGGAATTCCATCGTAAGCCCCGTATAGCCTGCAAGAACAAGGTGGAACGTATAGCTTTCACTGACAGCCCAGTCAACGAGAGTAAAATACTTTTCAAGCTTGGTATCTGTCTTAAGGAAGAATTCGGTTTCAAGCGGTGTAAGTCCGTACCATGTAAACCGCTGATATCCGAACCAGCCTGTTGAAGGATCATAATTTACGTCACGGTCATCAATTGAGAATGATGTCCAGAGTGCATTTGACCATCCCCATGTATTTGCATATTCACTGACACTTGAATCAACCGGAATCCTCAGGTCATCATCATACTCGTTGTTGATAAGGCTGCTTGAAACGCCGGCTGCAAGCGAAAGAATTGCCCAGTTAGGCGTCCATCTGCGTCCGAGGGAGAATCCAAGTGTCCATTTCCACTGGTCGTAGTCGAGGTAATAAGAATCATCATCAATAGAGTTTGTAAGTCCGTCATATTCAAGATAAAGGGTATTCAGTGTTGAATGTGAAAATCCCATGCTTATCGAGGTATAAATCGGCTGATCCCAGAGCCAGTTTTCACCGTAATTCAGGCTGATCGACTGTTCACTTGTTGAAATCGAAGAGGAAATGCCGACAGTTTTACCGAGACCGCGGAGATTTGAATCCTGCCATTTAACGAAGAGTGCAAAAGGAAGGTCATCCGGGTCAGATACACCGCTGAACGTAACACCGAATTCAATTGAAGTCGTTGACTGTTCTTCTACGGCAAATACAAGATTAACGAGGTTCTCTTCAGAGCCTCCGAGAACATCAGGAACAACGCTTGAGAAATACTGAAGGTTGTACAGGTTGCGGAGAGATGTAGTAATTTTTTCCTTTGAGAAAATGTCGCCTGATTCAATCGGAATCTCACGGCGGATTACATGTTCCTTCGTACGCGTATTGCCCTTAATCGTAATGCTTTCAACGTGGCTTCTTACGCTTTCACCGATCTGGAATGTATATGAAATTACCTTGCTTTCACTATCCTTGTTTTCTATAGGATTGAAGCGGTTTGAAGTATAGCCGTTTTCATAGTAGAGGTTGGCTATTGCCATTACGCTTTCCTGGAATTTTACCTGGCTGAAAGTTTTTCCCGGCTGGATTTTCATAAGTGAATTAAGTTTTTCATCAGAGAAGATTGTGTTTCCGATAAACCTGATTCCGCCGAATGTATATACAGAACCTTCATTGACGACAAATACGATTGTCATCTCATCAAGCTCTTTCTTTTCGTTTACATTTATTTCCCTTGTAACGTCAATTATGTCAGCATCGATATAGCCGTTGTTTTTGTAATATGCAAGGATTGCCTGTTTGTCAGCTTCAAGCATTGATTCCTGGAATGCACCTTTATTGAAGAATCCTGCTTCCTTGAGCTGAAGTTTTCCGCGGAGCGTTTTTGAAGAAACATTTTTATTGCCCCGGAATTCAATGTTCTTTATGACGGTAGAGCGGCCTTCATCAACCTTGAAAATTACTTCTATTCCCTTGTCATCAGATTTTGTAGTTGAAGAAACCCTGACGTTCGTAAATCCCTTTTCGAGATACAGGTCCCTTACGGCACGTTCTGAAATAAGGAGTTTTTTTGCAACATAAATTTCTTTTTCCTTTACCGAAACCGTATCCTTAATTTCTGCAGTACGGATTTTTTTATTGCCCGTAACGGTAATTTTGCGTACAACAGGTTTTTCCTTTACGGTAAAGACAATTGTAACGGTACTTTTTTTTGAATCCCCCGGAACAGCCTGCGGTTCAAGGTCATCAAACATATCAAGTGCATAAATTCTGTCACAAAGATCAGAAAAGAGTTCATCACTGAAAGGATGACCGATAAATGAAGACGTAATTCCGTCAACATCCTTTTCTGCAACGGTTTTAAGTCCCTTGAATTTAATGCTTCTGATTTTTCTGCCGTAGTAATTCCACTCAGTATTTTCCGTTGAAGCAGAATCCTGCGCATATACATTCATGCCGCAAAGTGCAAAAATTGAAATGAAAGCCAGAACTAAGCATGAACGCTTAAGACTCATAATAAATCTCCCATCTTTTTAAAATTAAAAAGAATATTTCCAAGATAAAGTTACAGACGTTGACGGAATCCACATACTTTTTTTCATTGCTTCGATGTCTGGAGCAAGTCCAAGACGGATGTTTACGTATGGTGAAGCCATCTCAAATCCGAATTCCGGCTGAAATACAATTCCGTTCACGCCCGAATCATCTGATTTTTTTGTCTCATCGTAAGTCCAGTGCATAAGTGCGTCAAAGTACATTGAACTTCCAAAATACTTACCAATATAAACAGTCGAATTATCAAAAAAGTTACCGAAAGTAATCTGCTGATTGTTCGAATTCTGCTCCATTGTCTGCCTGACCGCATTCTGCAGAACATTTGTACGTATCGAAAATATATCAAAATTGCCTAATTCACGCAATGTATTCTCTATAGAACGTATTACGGTAGCCTGAACGATATAGTCACCGCCGGAAATAACGACATCCCTTGCATTTTCTGCATCTGCCGAAACTACCTGTCCCAGAAGCTCCATGATTTCCCGTTCAGAGCGTGCCGGACTTGAGGTTATGACCGGATTAAAGATGCTCAGCGGCTGATTGTTTGCGCTCATAATAATCGTAATCCTGTTGCCGTTTACGTCGCGTTCCCTTGTTTCAGCCCTGATCGTAATACGCGGATCTATTTTTCCCTTGGTCTCGTTAAAACGGACAAGTCCTTCCTTGAGATAAAAGTTTCTGTTAAGCCATACCGCTTCACCGCCCCTGAGCGTAAGGTTTCCTTTCATGCCGAACTCTTCGCGGGCAGAATCTATGTAAAGGCTCAGAGGTGTATCAGGAGCAACGACTGCCCTCAGCAGAGGATTAAACTGGAACTGAACTTTCTGTCCTACATAAAGGTTAAGCTCAGCATCTACGTCAAACAGTTTCTGTTTTTCACCCTTAACCGGAATGAATTTTACCGAACCGCTGTCCGACAGTGTTGTCTGAAGTGCAGTTGCAATGACTTCAACGGTTGCATTTTCTGCAGTAACGTTTCCGCGCACGGTCATGAGTCCCGGAACATAAAGGAGATTAAGGTCAAGTCCGGCATTTCCCTTTACGTGGATCATCGGGAATGACATGTCGGCCGGAACCGGCTTTTTGCTGCGCGTCTTTATGTTTGCTTCAACCGTGTTCAGCGTAATTCTGTCCAGTTCTACGCGGCAGTCAATATCACACTGGCCTTTTCCGCAGTATACGAGGGTCTGAGGCACGCTGATTGAACCGTTTCCTGCCGTAATCAGAAGCCTGTCGGTACGGATTTCCTTGTCAGAGAGGACCGGAACTGTCAGCACCGGTTTTTCAATGGTAAGGGCACCCGTAATTTCGGGGTCAGTCGTAAGTCCTGAGATTTTGAGGGCTCCCTTGAGGGCTCCCTGCTTGAAGTCCATGAAGACGAGGTTAATGTATTTTGAAAACTGTGCAAGATCCGCACTAAGGCCGCTCAGGTTCAGGTTCATGTCACGGCCTATTACAGTTCCTTCGAGGTTGAATGCAACTACAGGATTTTTTCCGGAATTTGCACTGATTCTTCCGTCGTCATACATTGTGGCAACAGCAGTCCTTCCGTCATTTATAATGATGTCAGCGCGCCCCGGAATTTTTGTAAGCGAAATGTCAAGCGGGAATGCCGTCGGAAAGAGTTCTCCTGAAACGTCTGAATGAAGCAGAACGTTAAAGATGTCCGGAACCCTTTTCTTCGGATCCGTAGAATAACCGTCCATCGTTATCGAAACAGGCAGTCCGAAATCCTTGCGCATGTATTTTCCGGTAAAAAGTGCATCAGCACGGCCGTTAAATTTGGCAGGATCAAAGACAGCATTCAGTTTCTTTACGCCGAAACCTGAATACATTACCTCAAAATCATTTATGTTAAGGCCGGTATCGTCATAAATACATGCGCCGCTGGCAGAAAGAGGATAACCGTGAATTGTCATCTGGAATTTCTGCAGGTTCGCAGTAATCATCGGGTTTGCCAGCGTTCCGCTTACGGAAAGGTCCGCCGTACAGATATCGTCACTTCCCTGATCCGGCGAAAACCTTGACATAGGCATTGCAGCAACAGCAGCACTTGCAGAAAGGTAGAAATCATTTTTAAGGGTTTCAACTGACAGAGGAAGCTGCGACGGATTCGTAAAGTCAACAAGGAAGTCAATCTTCTCAGGAGAAAGAGGACTTGAAGTATTTATTTCACCGTGGATTGAATCAAATATTTTATCGTTCAGGTTCCAGAGAATGCTTCCGCTGCCCTGCTGTACTGATGAAGTATCAGAATATGAAATCGTATCAAAAATAAGTCCGTATTTGCTTGCGCTTCCGCTTATGACAACCTTAGGCCGGAATGCAATGTTTCCGGATGCTTCTTCCATGGCAAAAGTATTGATTACGACAGAAAAATCGTCTTTTCCGCCGAGATAAAAATTCATGTCGCTTGAAAACGAGAATATGTTTTTTCCGAATGCAAGCGGAAGTGAGTCAAACGAAAGTGAACCGAGCTTATCCCTGTCAAAGCTCATTGAAACGTTAAGGTTATAGTCTCCGGAAACTGCGAGCCACTGATTTGAAAAACTTCCTGCAAATCTGTACGGGAGGGAATTAAGCGTCAGGTCTCCTGTAAATGAGAAATCGCGGAAGCCGTCGCTGAGTTCCATTGAAGCCGATGCGCTTGCAGAAGTATTTCCGAACTGCAGGTCAAACTGGCTGAGCTGCAGGGTTTCCTTTGAGCCGTTAAAGCCGAATACAAGGATTTCCCTGTCCTTCCGCGAATTTGAGAAGAAGCACAGAGGAGCGACAAAAGTATAGTCATTAAAATCCGTAGAGAAAAACAGTTCGGAACTCAGGATGTAAGGCTCGAGGGATTTTGCAGCACCGGACAGTTTTTCTTTCTGTTCGCCGCTCATGAAAAATGCACCGCTTAAAAGTGCGCTGTCAGCAAAAATATCAGAAATCTTTACGGATGCCTGGAATTCCTTCTGCTTTTCACCGAAATAACTTCCTTCGATGTTTATGTGTCCGTTGTTTCTGTATTCAGTATGGGAGTAATCGTCTACGTCAAAAGTAAAGTCAACTGAATTTTTCTCAGGAATGACTACAAGCTGAAGTGCCGTTAAAGTCCTGCTGTCAAAGAATACCTGCGGGGAGAAGCACATGAATCCTTTCTGAAGCGGGTCCACATAAAGTTCCGTCGAAATCATGCCGCCGTTTTTCAGGATGAGTTTTTCAAGCGTAATGACACCTGAAGGCTGCTTTAAGGCTATGTCATAGACAAGTTCACTGTCGAGGGAAAGTGCCTCTCCGGATGCAGAAAATTTACGCACATTAACGGTTCTTTCGTCACCGTCAAGACTGCAGTCAAATACGACAGGCGTTCCGAACAGATTGTCTCCGAGTTCAAATTTTCCGCTGAATCCGTAATCAAGGCCTGTTTCACTGCGGAAAACTTTTGCACTGCAGGTCAGGAAAGAATCCTCAAGCTTTGAATACAGGCCTGCATGATTTTTGACCCTTATAAACTGCCACGGAGCAAGTTTTTCCGCAGAAAAATCAAGATTAAAGTTTTTTGAGGCCGGATCAAAGTCACAGTTAAGGCTGTAAGGCAAAAGGCTCCTGACGGAACGCACATGCAGCTGTGATTCAGAGTAGTTAAAAAGCGTATCAAGGCGCGTAATCGTGTAATCGGCATTCGAAACAGGAGAGAACCTTACGTTTGCAGAGCTTCCTTCAAGAAAATTGAGAAGGTTCCCGGAAACGGAAAAACCGCAGGCTATCAGGCTGCGGTGTCCGTCGGTTTTAAGCATGTCTGTCCTCAGGTTTATCTGTCCGGAAGTCTTTACCTGAAGTCCCCGGCTCTTAAACTGCTCTCCGAATGACGCGGAACTTATACTGACAAGAAGGTCACTCGACGCATCAAAATAGTGGAGCGCTATGTTTTTTATAACGACACGGAACGGTATCTCAAGTTCCAGGTCTTCAAGGGAAAGTGTCTTCTTTTCGGAAGTTTTTTTCCGGCTCTGCAGCAGCGTCAAAAGTTTCTGATATGCAGGAATCTCTTTTTCATACTCTACGGTTACGCCGTCAATCGTTACGGTTTTTAGCGCATAGACAGGATTTGCCGAAAGAAGTTCAGAAAAGCTGTATGAAGCATTGATTTTTTTTATCTGAAGAAGCCTTGCTCCAGTTTCAGCATCATGAATGTTGATTCCGCGGATGTTGATTCCCGTAAAAATTGACGGAGAAAGAGACTCGTAGCTGATTTTAAGTCCGGTAGTTTCATTCAGGAGTTCAGTATATTCCTGTGCGAGCAGATCAAGTTTTTCGGTTATGCGCAGATATACAGGACGCAGTATGAGCAGTATGAGCAGCGTCAGGATGAGAAAAACCGTACTTACTATTCCTGTTTTAAGAAACTTAATCTTCATGTGAAAAAGTGGAAAATCCGGGCTATATTTTAGTTCTTTATTACTAGACTATAAATAGATTTTCGGTAAAAATTAATTTCTATTTAAGCAAAAAACAGGTTGAAAAAAAATGATTTTGAAGAATTTTTTTGTTTTTGAAGGCATCGACGGAGCCGGAACTACAACACAGATAAATCTCCTCAGGAAGCGCCCGGACGCAGACAGATTTGTCTTTACGGCAGAACCTTCACTCTCTCCTTCAGGAAAATTTTTGAGGCAGATTCTCAGCGGCGAAGTAAGCCTTGATCCGCGGACTACGGCATTTTTATTTGCTGCAGACAGGAACGAACACCTCTACGGGAATTCTTCAGATGACTGCGGAATCGTCCATAAATGCACTGACGGAAAATTTGTCGTTTCTGACAGATACCTGTTTTCAAGCCTTACTTATCAGAGCGTAACCTGCGGAGAAGAACTGCCTCAGAAGCTGAACGAAGATTTCCCCCTTCCTGAAATTTTATTTTTCTTCGACATCGATCCTGAAATTTCGCTTAAACGGGTTCTCTCCCGCGGCGAAACTGAGATTTATGAAAAGCTGGACTTCCAGAAAGCAACTGCTGAACGCTACAGGGCTGTAATAGACCGCTACGAAAAAATGAATACAGGCATGAAAATAATACGTCTGGATGCAGCACGTTCCGTTGACGAGATCGCAGGCGAAATTGCATCTGCACTGCCGGCGGTAAACAGCTGATATTCTCATGAGATTCTGAAAATCATTATTAAACTGCCCTCGAAATCTGCCGAAATACAAAGAGATGAAAAAGATTTTTTTACGTACAGTTTTTTCCGTTCTCCTTGTATTTTACGGGCTCACGCCGGCATTTTCGTACATGGTCAAATACAAAGAGGACTATTACAAGCTCTATCACGTACATTACCAGCAGTACCCGGATGACTGCATGGAAAACATTTACTGGCTCGAAAAGGCAGTCAAGGCAGATTTCTGCAATCCCCTTTATGCCATGAGCAGGATTGAAACCGAGAAAGACTGGGAAAAATACCGGTATCTTTTCATGATGCACGTAAACCTTAAAATCATCGAACAGTACCTGAGGCTCGGACGGATTTATGACAAGAAGGTAGCACATTTCTACGACGCACCGTGGAGTGAAGTTTATGTCGAAGAACTTCAGAAAACCTTAAGCTGCTATCAGACCTGCCGCATGTACTGGCAGGAAGCAAAACTCTGGGCTGAAAAAGCCAATACCGGTTCATTTAAGTTCCTGTACCTGACGGACATACAGTACTGGGAAGACGAAAGGGAACGTATCGCAACCGGAGACCTTGATTACGAAAAGACCCTGAACCGTGAAATAACGCGGGTCAAAAAAGTAATCGCAGAGTTTGAGAAAATGGGCAAAAAATACTAGAATACACAAACGTTTGAGGAACTTTTATGACATTCGAAGAAAAAGACATAGTTTATCCGCCGGTTCATCCTGGAACAGACAGGACTTTCATCCGTTTCTATGACGGCAGCCCGGATTTAAATTCAATTTTTTACTCACAGGACAAGGAATCACTTCCGCAGAGAATTTTTGTAACGGATACAAATGTTGCTTCCCTCAGTTTCATGAAGCCTTTCATTGATTTTTTCCGCGGGAAAGACTACTCACACCCGCAGATTGAACCTGGATTTACCGGAAACCGCGGACGCGACGTACTTATAATTCTCGGAAGCGGAGAACCGTACAAGACAATCGAAAGCGTTCTCGCAGTCATAAAGGCAGCCCTCGACAGCAATGCACAGCGTTCAGCAGTATTCGTCGGAATCGGCGGCGGTGTCATTACGGATATGACGGCTTTTGCAGCATCAATTTTCAAGCGCGGCGCCAGCTGTGAACTCGTACCGACGACGCTTCTTTCAATGGTCGATGCTTCGGTCGGAGGCAAGACCGGCTGCGATTTTGACAGCTACAAGAACATGATCGGAACATTTTTCCCGGCTCAGAAAATCCACATCTGTCCGCAGTTCGTACAGACACTCCCGGCAGCAGAATTCAGGAGCGGAATGGCTGAAGTCGTAAAAACAGCACTTCTGTATTCAAAGCAGCTTTTCGAAAAGCTGAATGCAAATCCGGAAGTACTGGAAACCCGCGAACCTTCATTCGTAAACGAAATGGTCAAAATCTGCGTCAGTGCCAAGGCAAAGGTCGTTGAGCAGGATCTGACGGAAAAAAATATAAGGATGCAGCTTAACCTCGGACACACCTTCGCACATGCACTTGAAACAATGGCAGGTCTTGGAACCGTAAGCCACGGTGATGCAGTAGCTTGGGGAATGGGACGGGCTGCAGACTTGGCAAAAAACCTCGGACTCTGTACAAGCGGATATGTTTCACAGGTAAAGGATATTCTCTTAAAATTCGGCTGGGAAACAGCAGCAGTTCATCCGGTCATGGACAAAAAATATTCCGGTGACACGGCAAAAATCGCTTCAGACCTCTACAATGCCATGAAGAAAGACAAGAAAAACTCTTCAGGAAGAGTCAGGTTCGTTCTTCAGGAAGATATCGAAGAAACAGTAATAACCGAAGTAAATGAAGAAGAAATTCTTAAGGTCTTGAAATAAAATGGATTACTCAAAATATTTTGACTGGGCAGCAACAAGCCCGGCAGATAAAGAAATACTTGAAAAATCCCTCGCGCTTTCCATGGAATATTATGCAAATCCTTCAGCCGTTCATTCGCAGGGACAGGAAGCAAGAAAAGCTTTTGAAAACGCCCGCAAACTGGCAGCAAATGCACTTGGAGTCAGACCGGAAGAAGTCTATTTTACTTCAGGCGGAACGGAAAGCGATCACATTCCACTCCTTTCAGTCCTGAACAGAAGTGAAAAAGGCAGGATCATCATAAGCGGAATCGAGCATCCGGCCCTGAGGGAACAGTGTAACGCACTCAAAAAACTCGGATACGACGTC
>DGTU01000026.1 GCA_002394465.1 Treponema sp. UBA4328
TCAAATGTCATGTCAAAAAGAACACGACCCTCAACATCACCGGCAAGACCTACCAAAGCAGCTACACCCATAACAGGCATTGCAGTTGACTTTAAGTACAGGTCACCACGTGTAACATCAGCTCCACCCAGAACTTCTTTAAGAACTTGATACGAAGTTTCAACGAACGGATTAATGTATTCAACTCTCATTCTTTATCTCCTACCTCTATTGTTTTCCAAATGTCATAATCGTACCGGCTTTTTTCGGTACCCATTTACTGTTCTTTTCGAGGGATTCATTCTGACCAAGAATAACAATACCGTTACCCTTAAGTTTTTCAGTAAAATCCTCAACAATCTTTTCCTGACCAGTCTGAGACAGGAAAGATACAAGATCACGAGCAAAAATTATATCACAGACCGGCAGGGCATTTGTATTTGCACAGTCATGATATTCAAACATTATGCTGTCCTTTACGTCAGACGTAAACGTGAAATCACCGTTAGCTTTTTTCGTTACATATGGTGCATACCAGTCATTTGCAACGTTTGCAGGAACTGACATAAGCGGTGCATTAGAAACATTCAGCAGATCAATGTCGTGTGCGTAAATACGGATTTTTGCCTCCGGATACCTTCTCTTAAGGAGACACGCAAGTGAATATGTTTCCATACCCTTGCCGCATCCAGGATTCCATACGACAATCTGCTTTGCACTGTTATCAGGAAGAGCCTTGTAAACTGAATCAGCATAATCCTTTGTCCACCAGTCATTGCTGCATGGAGAGAAGAACGGCTTAAGGAATTCCTCTGCCTCTTCAGCATTCTGAAGCTGAGACTTATCCTTTCCGCGTGCCTTAACCCATTCACCGAAGCGTGTTTTTGCCCAGTCAGTATTTACCGGAGTTACGGTAAACTTCTTCATTGATTCAAGTGCATTTCCGACGAAAGCAAAGTCAACGTCAGAAACCTGCTGTGCCTTAGGAGCAGCAACAGATTTAACTGATGACATTTTTGGAGCTACGGCAGCAGCCCTTGCCATCATCTGGTTTGCTTTTTCTTCTTTTTCAGCTTCAGTTGCCTTTGAATTGAAGATTTTATCAACATCAAGAAGGATATAAAGCCTGTTTGCTACCTCTGCAACACCCTGAATATACTTGATGTTTATGTCACCAAAAAGAGGATGAGGAGGATTGATTGTAGATTTCTGAATACCGACAACCTTATCGATTTCATCAACTACAATACCGAAAACCTGCTCGCCGACTGAAAGAATAAGCATATTCTCCAGCGCGTCAGGAGCACGTTCTTCTATTTCAATATTAAAGAAAAGCCTGAGGTCAATAATCGGAATAATATCACCGCGGAGGTTATATACACCGAGTACGAACGGAAGAGTATTAGGAACATATGTAAAGCGTCCTGCCTTTGCAATTTCCTTTACTTTCATGATATCAATGGCATAATCTTTTCCCGCAAGCGAGAAAGTAACCATCTTATAGTCAATTAATGACAGTCTTTCTTTTTCTTCCGCATTCTGCAGCTGAACCTGAACCTGCGCAAGGTTATCAGCGAGAACTTGATTAATATTTACCGGATTTTCCTGAACTGCTGTACCCATAATTCACTACTCCACATTCAAAAATCCGCTTTCCTGGCGGGCTTCAACTTCCTGCCGAACACCAAGATCAAGCAGCTGACTTACATCAATAATCAGAGAAACAGATCCGTCACCGAGGATAGATGCACCTGCGATTCCCGGAGACTGTGTAAACTGATCGCGCAAAGGTTTGATTACGACGTCTTCCTCTCCAATCAGAGAGTCAACCATAATACCGATTTTCTTATCCTGAGAACCGACGATTACGACAAAGCAGTAATCACCGTCATCAGAAGTCTTAATATTAAACAGCCTGCTCAAACGAAGTACTGAAATTACTTCATTGCGGACGTTAAGAACTTCATGATTATCAATAGTATTGATATCTGCCTTCATGATACGGTGGCTTTCAATAACGGAAGCAATCGGAATTGAGTAAACTTCCTTGCCGACCTTAACAAGAAGTCCCTGAATAATAGCCAGGGTAAGCGGAAGTCTGATACTGAACTTAGATCCCTTGCCCTTCTCTGTAGTAACGTTGACCGTACCGTTAAGTTTGTCAATCATTGTTTTTACTACATCAAGACCTACACCACGGCCTGAAACGTTTGTAATCTTTGCAGCCGTTGAGAATCCCGGAAGGAATATAAGGTTTGCAGCTTCCTGCTCGTTAAGTATTTTATTCGGATGAATAAGGCCTTTTTCAATAGCCTTGTTACGTACTTTTTCAGCATCAATTCCAGCACCATCATCAACAACATCGATGATAATCATGTTACCTTCATTTGCAGCCTTGAGAAGTACAGTTCCCGTTTCGTCCTTTCCGTTAGCCTTTCGTACATCAGGTGATTCAATACCGTGATCAACAGAGTTACGTACACAGTGCATGATCGGATCCATAAGGTCGTCAATAACTGTCTTGTCAAGTTCTGTATCTTCACCTTCAATCTGCAGCGTAACTTTCTTGCCGAGATCTTTCTGAAGATCGCGTACAACACGAGGGAAACGGTCGAAAATCTGACTGATAGGGACCATTCGGATTTTCATTACGCCTTCCTGAAGTTCCCCTGCAATACGGCCGAGGTTCTGGGTAGACGAATGGAATTTAGAATTCAAATCCTTGAAGTTGGTTTCGAATGCATCAAAGTACTGAGGCATGTCACCGAACTCCTGAAGGATGTTTGCTTTTATGTCTTTAACTGATACGCCGTTCTGGATTTCCTCGAGATACTGAGGAAGTTGTTCAAACATTCTCCTGATTTTTTCCTTGAATGATGAATCAAGGGTCTGGAACTGAATGAGCATATCAGAGAGATGAGTTGCACTCTGGTTAAATGAAGCCTTCGTAATTACTGTTTCAGAAACAAGGTTGAGCAGGTAGTCAATTCGCTTTGAATCTACACGAAGGATAGAACTCTGCTGTCCGTGATTAACTGCAGGAGTTGCCTTTGCAGCAGCCTTTTCTTTTGCAGGTTCCTGTGCTGCTTCAGCAGGTTTTGGTGCTTCGGGAGCAGGAGCCTGTGCAGCCGGTGCAGAAACAGCTTCTGGTTTCGGAGCAGCAGGAGCAGGAGCCGGGAAAGCAGACGGTGCAGAATCCTTTGCAACGGCATCATCAAGACACTTTGCATCGGTACTCAGCGTAACGTCATCAAGGAACGCACAGTCCTCAAGCTGATCTCCGGTACTTGTAGTAGCAATATAGTATGTAACGTCTTTATGAAATTCATCTTCATAAAGGGCATCAAAATCAGGAGTAGTCTTTAATACGGTTCCGACGGCTTTCAGTGCAGCAAAAACCTGAATACCGCCTACACTGTTCATAGGATTTGTTTCATCAAAAACAACTGCAACCGACCAGAGTTTCTGACCGCCTGAACATCCCTGTTTAAGTTCAAGGAGTTCATATTCAGAAAGATCAACTGAAACAGGACCTGAAGCTGCAGCAGCAGGTTTTGGAGCCGGAGCAGGTGCAGCTGCCGGTGCAGGAGCCGCTTTAGGAGCAGCCGTTTTTTTATCTTTTCCGCCGTTAGCAGGAATAAATGTCTTGATTTTCTCTGCAGTTTCTTCAATAACCGGTTCAGAATAAATTGAGCCGTTTGCCCGGGAATCGAGCATTGCCTTTATAACATCCAGGGCATGAAGGAGTACATCAACTATATCTTCGGTAACCTTAACCCTGTCAGAACGAACTTCATCAAGGAGGTCTTCCATTGTATGTGCAAATTCCGTGATTTCAGACATTTCTACGGTAGCAGAATTGCCTTTCAATGTATGAGCTGCACGGAAAATTTCGTCTATGGCGTCGTGATTTGACGGATCATTTTCGATTGCGAGTATATTGCTTTCAAGGTTGTCAACCATCTGTTCGGCTTCAGAAAAGAAGTCTTTCAACAGTTCTTCATTATTAGCATCAAGAAAATCACTCATACTTTATATTTTAACCCGATTGTTTTGAAAGTCAAGGATAACAAATAAAAAAAATTGCATGAAAATGAGTGCCCTGATTTTTAGCTAAAGGTATGCAGGAATCATGCCGATAATGAAACGGGTTTTTACAGGCTTTTAAAAATCCGGAGGTTTTATTATGAGACAATCAGATAATTTAATCAGCAGGCTCTTACTCACTGCGGCATTTTTTCTTTTAATCTGCATGCCGCTTACTGCAGAAACAACTTTTACAGGTTACGCAGGAATTAAAGGAGATTTTGATTCAGATCCTGCAGAAGACGATTTTACGCCAAGACTCATGCTCGACACCTTTTTCTCAGGACAGCTGGCATTAAGTGAAAATTTCTTTATCCGCGGAGAATTTTCAATCCAGACGGAAGATCTTTTTGCCACAAGCATGTTTGACAAAAAAGAATCAGAATTCTATATAGATGAACTCTCAGCAACATACATAAAACCTTTCCTCGGAAATACGCAGTACATAAGCCTGTTCTGCGGTACATTTGAACCTATCGGAAGCGATGTATTCCTTCAGAGACAGTTCGGAATCAAGCCTATTTCTTCACTTATAACCGAAAACTGGCTCGGACTGCGCGGACCTTCCGTCTACCCTTTCTACGGTGCCGGAGGATCATACGTACTTCATTTTGATTCAGTCCCGGTTGCATCCGGACTTTACATTTACATGAACAAGGAAAACGAAAAGCGTGACAAACAGCTTAACCTTGACTGGCGCTTTGCAACCGTCCTCAACCTTCTCACCCTCGATTTCAGCGTCGGAATCGGAGCTCCGATGTCAGATAAGTCAAACGGAAAGGATGTAATCCTCGTAATTGATACGCTTTACCTGCACACTGGAGTCGATATGCTCCTCGGAGACAGATATTCATTCTCAGTTTACGGTCAGACAGGATTTAAAGATTATGCAGTCAGGGCCGGAGATGAAGAAAACGATTTCGGAGCAGATGACATATACCTCATACTCGAACCGAGAATCTGCACGGATCAGTTCCATGCAAATTTCTCAGTATTCAGTCTTCCAGCTGAATCTGTAGAAACCATGATGTTCATCAGCGCACTGGATGATGCCGGTAACCCGCTCAAAGCAACAGGACTTAACATTTCAGTCTTCACTGACAAGCTTTATATAAAGAATACAAACTACAGCTTCGGATACCACCTTACCTACGTAATAAAGGATAAGACACTCTGGGACTGCCAGAATCCGAAGAGTTTCTTCGTTGACAGTGATTACAGCATAAAAATTTCTCCATTCGTTTCAATGCCGCTCTTAAGCGGAGACATTAAACTCATGCTCCAGGCAGACCTTACGGAATTCAAGGATAACAACTGGAAAAAAGCACTCAAGCTTAACGTCGGATACAAATCCATACTGTAATGCATTACATAAACAAAAAAGCGGCGGATACCTGAGAAGAAATCCCGGGCACCGCCGCTTTATTTTTTTAAACCGGATATTCAGATTATCAGAAAGTAAATTTTGAAAGTCTTGCACAGGCTTCTTCGATGTCACTTCTGTGACCGAATGAACTGAAGCGTACAAAACTTTCACCGGCAGGACCAAAGCCTGAACCCGGAGTCGTTACGACATGACATTTGTCGAGGATTTCATCGAATACTTCCCAGCTGGTTTTTCCAGGGAATTTAGCCCATACATAAGGACCGTTTCCAGTAAAATAAGCCTTTACGCCGAGAGCCTTGAAGTTTTCTCCGTCGAGTGTCTGCTTGATAAGCTTTCCATTCTCAAGATAATAGTCAACCTGCGCCTTCATATCCTTAAGTCCCTGCTCATCAAGGGCTGCAAGACCACCAGCCTGGGCGATATTAGAAGCTCCGTTAAACAGGGTTGTCATGACGCGGTTCCAGTCTTTGTTGACACTCGAACCGTCAGCAAATTTAAGTTCATTCGGAACGATTGACCACCCGAGACGTACGCCTGTAAATCCTGCAGGCTTTGAAAATGAATTAACTTCGATGGCACACTTTCTTGCACCTTCGATTTCATAGATTGTCTTCGGAAGGTTTTTATCACGGATAAACTCGCAGTAAGCAGCATCATAGATAATGATGCATCCGTTTGCATTTGCAAAATCAACGAGCTTTTTCAGCTGTTCCCTTGTTGCAGTTGCACCGGTAGGATTGTTAGGCGAACAGAAATAAATAAGGGTATTTTTCTTGATTTTTGAAAGTTCAGGGAAGAAGCTGTTTTCTTCAGTACACGGGAGGTATGTAATTCCCTTGTACCCTGCTCCGGTATTTTTACCGGCAGCTTTTACGACAACAGAACCGTCTACATAAACAGGATAGGCAGGATCCTGAACCGCAATTTTTACGTCAGAACCAAAAAGTGTCTGAATGCGGGCAATATCACATTTTGCACCGTCAGAAATAAATACTTCACCGGCATCTGCCATACCTTTATAGAAGACTTCAGCGATTCTTTCACGAAGGGCAGAATTTCCCTGTTCATCGCCATAACCGGAATAGCCCTCTGGAGTAGCAAGTGCAAGGCAGTAATCGCTCATTGCACCTGCAATATGTTTTGACAGAGGTTCAGTAGTATTTCCGATACCAAGTGAAATAATCTTAGCTTCAGGATGAGAAGCAGAATACTCACGACGACGGCGGGCGATCTCAGGGAAGAGATAACCTGCCGTTAAATTTGCAAATCCAGAATTTCTTTTAATCATAGTATGCACATTCTAACGAAATGCACATTTTTTTACAAATCCAGAATTCCAAGACTCTTGAGGAAAAGTACTACAAGCAGGAGCGGAGCCATAAACTTAATCATAAAGATATAAAGATATTTTCTGCTGAAAATCTCTCCGTTCTTAGTAACTTCTTCGATGATTGTCTTCGGTTTCATAACCCAGCCGATAAGGATACAGGTTCCGATTGAAACAACCGGCATAAGGATGTTGTTGCTTACATAATCCATTATATCAAGTATCTGAGCCTTTGAACCGTTCGGGAGCGGTGCTTCGAAGTAAAGTGCGTTATATCCGAGACAGACGAGAACTGCAAGAACAAATGCAATAATGCCTTCAAAAACGACTGCTGATTTTCTTGAAATTTTAAATTCGTCGATAAAGCTTGAAACTACAGCTTCGAGAATTGAAATTGCACTTGTAAGGGCAGCAAAGAATACCATCATAAAGAAGACAGCACCGATAATATTGCCGGCAACGCCCATCTGCTGGAAAATCTTTGGAATTGCAACGAATACAAGCCCCGGACCTGAACTGTCGAGACCTTCCTGTCCCATGAACATGAATACAGTCGGAATAATCATGACACCGGCAATGATTGCAACGGCAGTATCAAATATTTCAATTCTGTTGATTGACTTGACGAGTTTATCATCATCACGGACATAAGAACCGTAGGCAATCATGATTCCCATGGCAACGCTGAGGCTGTAGAAAAGCTGTCCCATTGCATCCATAAGAACTACCATGAATTTGCTGAACGTAAGTCCTTCAAGGTTCGGAATCAGGAAAATCTTAAGTCCGTCCATTCCGGTACGTACAGATCCTGTTTCATCTGCATGAGTCATCGTAAGTGAGAATACGGCGATTCCTACGATGAGAACGACGAGAACAGGCATGAGGATTTTTGAAAGGGCTTCAATTCCTTTTTTGACACCGCGGAAAACGATGAAGCATGAAAGGAACATGAAAATAAACGTAAATACGACAGGTGCAACCGGAGCCGTAATAAAATCAGTAAAATAGCCGTCACCTGCAGCAGCAATGCCGTTTCCTGTAATGAAAGCAACTGCATATTTCATAACCCATCCACCGATAACACAGTAATAAGGCATGATCATCATAGGAATTATGCAGGCAATTTTTCCGAGCCAGCCCCAGCCGCCGTGAAGCGTTTTATAGGCTGTAAGCGGACTCTGCTTTGTTTTGCGTCCGATTGCAACTTCCGTAGTCAGAAGCGCAAAGCCGAATGTTACCGCAAGAATAAGGTATACGACAAGAAACAGTCCGCCGCCATCTTTTGCAGCAAGATACGGGAAACGCCAGATGTTACCAAGGCCAACCGCACTTCCTGCAGCGGCCAGAACAAAACCAAATGAAGATGAAAATGAATTTCTGTTATTTGTACTCATAAAGAAAATTGTACCATGTTTTAAAAAATAATGATATGATGAAAATAACTTATTTTTAAACGAAGGTGGAAAAAATGACTATCACTTGGGAAAACCTCGACAAACTTTCTTCTTACAAAAAACTTCAGTCTCTCAAAGGCGCCGTAAGCGTAAAATCAGCTCTTTCCGGCGCAAACGCAGCTGACCGCGTAAAAAAATACTCAGTTCCGATGGGCGCAGGCCTCACCTACAACTACGCTGCTAAGCAGGTTGACGAAAAAGTTCTCTCAGTTCTCGCAGAACTCGCAAAAGAAGCCCAGCTCACAGAGAAATTCGCCGCAACTTACAATGGTGAAGTAATCAACACGGGCGAAAAACGAATGGTTCTTCATCATCTCTGCCGTGGTCAGCTCGGAAAAAATGTAATGGCAGACGGAACAAACAAACGGGATTTCTATGTCAAAGAGCAGAAACGAATCGCTGAATTCGCCGGGAAAGTTCATTCTGGCGCAATCGTAAACGCCAACGGCGAAAAATTCACCACAGTCGTTCAGATTGGTATTGGTGGTTCTGATTTGGGCCCTCGCGCAATGTACCTCGCCCTCGAAAACTGGGCAAAAGCTGCAGGAACATTCAAAATGGAAGCAAAATTCATCTCAAATGTTGACCCTGACGATGCAACGGCAGTTCTCAAATCAACAGATCTGGCTCACTCAATCTTCATCCTGGTTTCTAAATCAGGAACAACTCTTGAGACTCTCACAAACGAATCTTTCGTAAAGGATGCCCTCAAAAAAGCAGGTCTCAATCCGTCTAAACACATGATTGCAGTCACTTCTGAAACTTCACCTCTCGCACACAACCCGGACTATCTCGAAGCATTCTACATGGATGACTACATCGGCGGCCGCTATTC
>DGTU01000133.1 GCA_002394465.1 Treponema sp. UBA4328
CGCTTAAAACGTTTGATTGCTTTTTCAAGGTTCTCTGAATCATCAACTACGATTGTTGCCATACTATTTTCACCTCCTTTCTCCGGTAAATCCGACAAGTTTGAATAGAATAAGAGAAAAGAGAAAAAAAATCAAGTGCTATACTTCGCGGACGCCTTTCATTGCTTTTTTGCGGGCGTACATTGCCTTGTCGGCGCGGTTGAATACGTTTGAAACTGTTGTGTCGGTTTTTGAATCAAACATTGCACAGCCGAGTGCGGCAGATACTTTTTCCCACGGTTCAAGCTTATCGTCGGATTTGAGTTCATCAAGAGTTCCGTTGAATTTTTCTGCGAGGGCTGCTGCCTCTTTATAATCATCATTTTCAAGTATAACTACGAATTCATCGCCGCCAATCCTGAATACAGGGGAATGTGAATAGGTGTGGCAGATTATATGACAGAGCTTACGGATTGATTCGTTTCCGTATTCGTGGCCGTAAGTGTCGTTTATCTGCTTGAGGAAGTTTAGGTCAATCATTGCGATGCCGAATTCTTTTTTCCCTTCTGCAAGCTGCAATTCAAGTCGGCGGACTTCCCTGTCGTATGCGTTTTTGTTCCTTACTCCGGTGAGGGCATCCTTGTGTGCAAGAATATGCATTTCCTTTGCGTGTTCGCGGGTTGTCTTGAGCTCATTTGAAGTTGAAAGCAGGGTAATCATGTATTTTTTTAGTTCTACAATCATGGATGCAAACTGATGTGCAAGGGATGAAATTTCATCATTTCCCCTGATTTCAGAACGTATTTTTTCTGCAAGTTCAGGATTTTTTTCTTCGGTAAATTTCCTTACGTTTGATTCAAGATTCTTGATCTTGGAAATATAGAAGTGATTTATGAAACCTATTACGAGGATAATGCAGACTATGAGAATGATGCTGATCTTTAGAATCTGGTCAAAAGTGTTCTTGAGGATAGGCTTGATGACATCCTTAACCTCAAGCTCAGTTCCGATGAGTCCGTATTTAGTTCCGTTGATGATAAGCGGAGTGTAATAAGCGTAGGTTTGTCCCCATTCATTGTCCCACATCTGGAAGGCATCCTGCTTCTGACCTGTCAGCCATGAGTCCCACTGAATTTTATACTGGAGGGGATCATCGTAATATTCATCGCCCAGATAGAGGAAGCCATTCCCTTCTCCTGTCTTTACTTTTTCTCCGGCGTCATTTTTTTCAGTTCTTTCTCCGTCAATCATATAGACCATGTGGAAAATTTCTTCGCGCGGAACAAGGTAATATGTATACGGGAGGCCGAAAGCCTTTCTCGCGTTTTCAAAGGTCAGCAGATAGTATTCGTGGAGGTAAATGCAGTAGGCTTCCTGAACTTCTGCCGGCAGTTCGGACGGATTGATTTTTCTTGTATCTGATTGTATGGATATTCCGTATTTTACGAGCATGTTTTCATAGCGGCGCTGTGCATTCAGGTATTCGGAAAAACCGTAGGGAATATTCAGTTCTTTGTAATGATTCATATAGTAGTTCTGGTACCATACGAATTCTTCCCCGGCTTCCTGAATTATGCTTTCGAGATAATCACCGATATTGCGGATATTCTGGAGGCACTGTTCTTCATATTCTTCAGCCTGGCTTGTGTAGGTTTCTATTCCGCTGGTTACAATGGCGATGACTGCAAAAATAATAAAAAGAATAGAAAACTTAAAGCGGAGGCTTGAGGATTCTTTCGGGTGTCTCGCACTTTTCATTCCATCTGTAATTTTATCATGGAATGTGAGAATTTAAAGTTTTTTATGCTTTTTTCGTCAGGGCTTATCTGCGCGTAAACTGGGCATTGTTTTTTGCTTCGTCGAACTTAGTCCTCAGAAGTGCCTTAACCTTGTCGCTGACCATCTGATAGATTTTCTGAAGTACCCGCGGCTGAACGTCCGCATCAAGTCCAGGCTTTCCGTCCCTTGCAAAAAAGCCGAATACAAAAACCTTTGTTTCTGAAAGCGTTCTCTGTGCAAGAAGTACTGCGTCTGTCGTAAAATGCATTCCGTTTATGTTGACCAGAATCTTGTGAATTTTTAATCCGCTCGGGAGGGAAACTTCCGGAGGAAGGGTACAGGTAAAATGGCTCGCACTTACATCAAGAATTTTGCCGTTTATCATGATTTCTTTTGAGCTCTGCTGTGAATACGCACTGCGCTGCTGGGGCTTGTGAAGCGTAAAGGTCATTCTGCTGGTTGAATCGCAGAGCGCACGTACGTTTTTTCGTCTTCCGCAGGCCTGGTTTGCAAACATTACTTTTTCAATCAGTGAAAAGTTCCTTGCCTTCTGGTATTCGATCGTGATGCATCCGCATTTGATTCCCAGGTTAAAGAGATAGTATTTTTCAAGATTGGCCTGTTCTTTTTCCGTAGCGCATTTTGTATGAAGGACGCCGATGAGAATCGTTTCACCGTATTTGTCCTGAAGGTATTTAATGTAGGAAGGCCAGTCGATTCCTTCGATAACTGAATTGATGCAGAAAAAAAGAATTGAATCCCTGAAGGTTTCGATTATGATTTCGACTTTTGTTTTCAGCGGGCAGGAACGGTCATCATTTATGATGTAGGTCTCGTAGCCGCGGTTCATGTAATCTTCAAGGTAGGTTTCAGGGAGAAGGGAAACGTCCGGTGCTATAAAAAAAGTTTTTCGGCCCTCTATAATGTGCTTAACAGATTCGTCCAAAGTATCCTCGTTATCATCAAATATAGTACGACTTTTAAAACTGGCTCATTATACGATAAAACGGATTTTAAGTATATTATTTTTGAGAAATTCATTATAATTTCCCGTTATGGACAATACGGTGGAAGAAAGATTCGTCGAACTTGAAACGAAGATTGCTTACATGGACGATTTTATTTCAAAGCTTCAGGATGAAGTTGTTTCCCAGCAGAAGATAATTGAAGTCCTTCGTGCTGAGAATAAAATTCTCTCGGGGAAAATTCAGGATCTGTCGGAAAACATTTACATTCCAAACAGAAAACCTCCGCACTACTAGAAAATGGCAACTGCAAATACTGTTAAAAAATCACAGACGAAATCAAATTTCGGTCATGAAAAAATTAAAATCCTCTATGAAGATGACTATATCTGCGTCATCAATAAACCTTCAGGTCTCTTAAGCGTACCTTATCCGGGAAGCAGGGCTAAGACAGCTGAAAGCCTTCTCGCTGACATAATGCGCAGAAACGGTTCATTCAATTCCAAACACAGGCCTTTTGTCGTTCACAGGCTTGACCGCGACACTTCAGGCGTAATGATGTTTGCACTCTCGGAAAATGCGCAGAAAGTCATAATGGATACCTGGCATAAGATGGTAACGGAACGCCTTTATCATGCAGTGGCAGAAAATCCCCGTGACAAAAAATGCGTTCTTCCGGCAGAAGGAATTATTGATGACGAACTGGCCTTTAATTCCCACAACCTGGGTTTTGTTCCGAAAGAAGGAGATGTTCCGAAGCATAAAGGCGAAAAAGATTCAGTTTATGAACGCCACATCGAAGGAACCGGCAGTGCAAGAAAGTTTAAGACCGTAACGGCAAGGACTCATTACAGGATTCTTGAAAGGGGAGCTACCCACACGCTCTTTGAACTGAGCCTTGATACCGGAAGAAAAAATCAGATTCGTGCCCATCTTGCATCGAAAGGATATGTTCTTGCAGGCGATGAAAATTACAGGGCACGGACGGATCATTTCGGACGGCTTTGCCTGCATGCAAGGACGCTTGAATTTGATCATCCGTTTACCGGTGAACACATGAAGTTTGAAGTCCCGGAAAATCCTGAGTGGACCGGATACGTTAAACGCGGAGACCACAAACCTTTAAAGCCTGTCTGGCTTGAAGAAAAGACGTCTTTTGCAAGGCCTGATAACAAACCGTCAAAAAAACAGTCAACAAGACTTTCTGCCAGACAGAAGGCACACCTCAATTTTATAGAGCAGGGAAAACTCCGCTAGCAGAATAATCAGAGGCTCCCTGCGGCTTTAATGAGGTCATCCGGCGTCATTGAATAGTCGCATTCTATTTTGCGGGAAGCGAAGGAATGTGCCAGAGATGCCGTCAGTGCAGCTTCGAGTGGTGAATATTTCTGGGCGAGCAGGGCAGCAGTCATTCCCGAAAGAACATCACCGCTTCCGGCCTTTGCGAGGCACGGCATTCCGTACGGGTTTACGAACAGTTTGAATTCTTTTCCGTCGAAAGTACCGGTCATTTCGTTTGCACCCTTTACAAGAAGTACGCATCCCGGGTATTTGCGGCAGAAATCTTCCATAAGGGAAGGCCTTCCGCATGCCGTTTCACGTACCTGATAATCTCCGAGTCCGCAGAGCTTAAGCAGTGATGCAAATTCTTTCGGATGAGGGGTGAGTACCGTATTTTTTGCGCGTGTTTCAAGAAGTTCAAGAATCCTTTCATCATAGAAAACGTCTGCATCTGCAATGCACGGGATTTCAGGATTACTCAGTGCGAGGTCAAACCATGAGGCGCTTCTCTGAGTTTTAATTCCAAGACCCATTCCGAAGCAGATGGAACTGTATTTCTGAGGAATGCTGTTGGAAATCAGAAGTTCGGGCGGAACATTGATTTTATCATCAGTTATTACGGATACAAGGCCTGCTCCGAACCTGAGGGCGGCTGAAGCGGCGATTACTGCAGCACCTGGTTTTTCACCGGCTGCAAACACTGCATGGCCGAAAGTTCCCTTGTTTACGCATTGTTTTGTCCTGTGCGGAAGGTTCATGTCTGATTCTTCGAGAAGGAAGGCGGCAGGAGTAACCTTGCTGCTTGAGTTTTCATAAAGACGGCGGCTTACTCCGAGGTTTGCACATACGATTCTGCCGCAGAAATCCTTTGCGTGGTCTGAATACAGGCAGAGCTTGAGGGATCCCATCGTTACCGTGAGGTCTGCAGAGAAAGCAGTTTCACCGCCGCAGCCGTTACTGTCAATTCCGCTCGGAACGTCACAGGCAATCTTGTAGCAGTCCATTGTATTTATGTCATTTATGAGTGTCTGGATGTTTTCTTCCATCTCTCCGTGGAAGCCGCTTCCGAAAATACAGTCGATGATGATATGGGCTTCGTTCAGCGTTTGAAAGTTATTATGGTTTATGTCGCTGATCATTACTCCGCATTTTTCTGCACGGTCAGCCTGAATCCTGCACAGCTGGGAAGAAGGTTCAGCACACTGGATTACGGTAACTACGTAATTGAAGCGCAGGCGTCTTGAAAGTGCATATCCGTCGGCACCGTTGTTTCCGTCACCGCAGAGGATAACTACGTTTTTGACAGGGACAGAAGTTTTTGAGTAACTGTTGATGTACTGTTCCAGGGCGCAGGCAGCGTTCTCCATCATAATTTCTTCGGTAAGACCGTAAGAGGCACGGCTTGAGGCGTCTAAGAGCCGGGAATCAGAATATAACTTTTGCATAAAAACAGTATAGCAGAAAAATTTTTATCCGCCACAAAAATCAAGGCTACTATAATTTTTTCTGTATCTGTTGTAGTATGTGGTTCCGGAGTTAAATATGAAAATCAACAAACTTGACGAAATCTTGAAATCTAATGAATATCCTGGACGCGGCATCGTTGCGGGACTCTCTGCTGACGGAAAATATGCCGTATCTGCTTACTGGACAATGGGACGCAGTGCCGGAAGCCGTAACCGTGTTTTCGTTACTGAAACTGAAGACGGAACTGAAGTCGTACGCACAAAAGCTTTTGACGAATCCCTGATTGCAGGAGATCCGAGCCTTATCATTTATGCTGCAGTACGTCAGCTCGGTTCAAAGACAATCGTTACAAACGGTGACCAGACTGATACGATTTTTGAAGGCCTCAAAAAGGGTGAAACTTTCGAACAGTCTCTCCGCGTCCGCAAATACGAGCATGATGCTCCGAACTTTACGCCGCGCATTTCTTCTCTCCTGGATGTTGAAGGCGGAAAATACGATTACGCAATTTCAATTCTCAAGAGCGACAGCGGAAACGGCGACAACTGCCTGCGCTTTACATACACTTACGACAATCCTCAGAAGGGCGAAGGTCACTTTATCCACACATACATGGGAAATGGAAATCCGCTCCCGAGCTTTGAGGGTGAACCTGAGAAAGTAGAAATCAAAGGTTCTATCGATGAGTTTGCAGACATGATATGGTCGAGCCTCAACGAAGAGAACAAGGTTTCGCTTTTCGTCCGCTTCATCGACATTGCGACCGGTAAATACGAAGAAAAAATCATAAACAAAAACAAGTAAACTGTTCCCCGCCTTGAGTGCGGGGATTCTTTTCTATGAAGAAACTGATCTGCACGACTCTTTTAGTTGAAACTTCTCCTCAGGGACTTCCGCTTGGTGCTGCCTGCATTGCCAGCGCCATCAAAGCTGATTCACGCACAAAAGACATTTTTTCCGTTGATCTGCTGGACTTTTCTCTTGAAGAACAGGAAATCGTCCTCGCCAGACAGAACGGCGGTGAGTATGCAGTTTCGGCTCTCCTTGCAGGGCGGCTTGCTCAGAAAAAGCCTGATTTTGTCTGTTTTTCCGTCTATGTATGGAACCGCGTGATTCTTGAGAAAACCTGCATTGAGCTTAAAAAACTCCTGCCTGAATGTGTATGTATTGCCGGCGGGCCGGAAGTTACGGCAGATCCGCTTTCCTTCTGCAGCTTTGACTTTATGATTGCGGGGCAGGGTGAGCGTGCGATGGTGGAACTGCTTGAAGCGGTTTCTTCAGGAAAGGAAGTAAATGTTCAGGGGGTATATTCAAAAGGTTCTGATCTGAAAGGAGAAATTGTCCGTGCATGTCCGCTTCCGCCGGACGTAACGGCTTCTCCTTATCTTGACGGTACGCTCGATCCTGCCAGATACTGCGGTGCCCTCTGGGAGCTTGCCCGCGGCTGTCCTTTTAAATGCTCTTACTGCTATGAATCAAAGGGTGAGAAAAAAATCGCCTATTTCCCGATGGAACGGCTTGAAAAGGAAATAGAACTTTTTGCGGCAAAAAATATTTCCCAGGTATTCGTGCTTGATCCGACTTACAATGCGAGCAAAGAACGGGCAATTAAAATGCTCAAAATTATAGAAAAAAAAGCTCCGGGAATGTTTTTTTATTTTGAAGCCCGTGCCGAGTTTATAGACAGGGAACTTGCGCATGCCTTTTCAAGGATTCCCTGCTGCCTTCAGATAGGTTTGCAGAGTGCGGATCCTGAGGTACTGAAAAATGTTCACCGTACTCTCGATAAAAAGAAATTTACTAAGAACATCGGATATCTGAATGAGGAAGGCGTAACCTTCGGCTTCGACCTGATTTACGGTCTTCCGGGAGATACTTACAGGGGCTTCTGCGAAAGCATTAATTTTGCGCTTAGCCTGTATCCGAATAATCTTGAACTTTTTTGTCTGAGCGTCCTTCCGGGAACTGACCTGCATGATGCTGCTGCCGGATTCGGAATGGAATGGGAAAAAACTCCGCCTTATCATGTAATCCGTACGCCGAAATTCAGTGAAAAAGACCTCGCAATGGCAGAAAAACTTGCAGATGCGACAAACCTTTTTTATACGAAGGGACGCGCTGTAGCATGGTTCAATTCCGTATTATATGTCCTGCATGAACGTGCAGATGAATTTCTAAAAGGCTTTATGAAATGGTCGGAAGCGAATAATCATTCTTCAGGTTCGTTCCGTGAGTGGTCTGCAGAGAAAAATTCAGTTCAGATTGAAGAACTGCAGCTTGCCTATGTAGAAAAAAAATTCCGTGAAAAGCACCTTGACCGTTTTCTGCCGGCTGCCGGAGACTTAATCAGGATGCATTCAGCCCTGGGACGCTGTACATACGACGGAACTGAATCTGAATTTTCAATGCATTATCATCCGGATGACATTATGAGCGAATACGGCACTGACATTGAATTTTTTACCCAGAACTGCGGAAAACAGAAATGCCGTGTAAAAGTCTTCTGCGGAAAAAACGGTGCCGACTGGCGTACCTTAAAATAGCCCTTATATTACTTTTTTCTCAAGCCAGCTGTTTCTGTGGAAACGGACAACGAAGCACGCTCCGCGGAAAACCCAGTCAATGTACATTCCTATCCAGATTCCGTAGAGGGCAAGGGATTTTTCTTCCGGGAAATGTGTAAGAATCCAGTTTGAAATCAGGTAACTTGAAAGTACGCGGAAAAGCCACATGCTGATGTTTGAAACAATCATCGTAAATTTTGCATCGCCCGCTGCCCTGAGGATGTTCGGAAGGGTAAATGAAAGCGGCCAGAAGAAGATGTTGGCTACCATGCAGGTTCTTACGACTCCTGCAGCGAGGGTTCTGGCTTCGTCAGAAAGATTGAATGCATATACGAGGTACGGAACCGTAAAGAAAATGACTGAAACGACGATAAGCATTCCTATGCAGGCTTCTTTCATCAGCTTGCGGCCGTAGGCTTTTGCCTGCTGTTTTTCGTCTGCGCCTATGCACTGTCCGACAACCGTTACGCTTGCAAGTCCGATTGACTGTGACGGAATGTTTGAGAAACTTGCAATCGTATTGCTGATTGCATTTGCTGCGATTGCTGCCTGTCCGAAATCCGTCATGAAGGAATAGACGAGAATCTTTCCGATATGGAATACGGAATTTTCGATTCCGTTCGGAACGGCAACTTTCAGAATCCTTCCGATCATTGAAGGACGGATTTCTATTTTCCAGAGCTTTTCAAGATAAATTTTACCGGAAATCTTTGCGGCTTTGCGGCTGAGAAGATAAACCATTATTGCCGAGGCAATGAAACGGCTGACGAGCGTGGCAATTCCGGCTCCGGCAACTCCGATTCCTGCTCCGTAGATTAAGGCTGCGTTTCCTGCGATGTTGACGAGGTTCATTACAAGACTGACCTTGAGCGAAATCCTGCTGTTCCCCATTGAACGGTAGAGGGCAGCACAGGAATTGTAGACTGCAAGAAACGGAAATGAAAGCAGAACCCACACGAAATAAACAAGGGCATTCTTCATTATTTCTTCGCCGGCATTTCCGTAGATAAGGTTCAGGATTGAATGGCGGAACGGGAGGCAGACGGCGATGATGATGAGCGCGGCAAAAACTGAGATATTTAAAAGCTGGCGGGCTGCAATGCGGGCCTGATCTTCTGTCTTGTGTCCGAGGTACTGGCTTACGACTACGGCTCCTCCGGTTGCAAAGGCAGCAAAGAGCTGGATGAAGAGCTGCGTGAGCTGGTCGATAAGTGAAACTCCGGAAACTCCTGCTTCACCGGTTGAAGAAACCATGACTGTATCGCATGCGCCGATTGTCATTGCAAGAAACTGCTCGAGTATGAGCGGCAGTATTAGCCGGGAGAGGTCTTTTCTTGTAAAAAGTTTTTGGGTCATAAAATATGGGGCGTTGCGGGCTCTCCCGCAGAAAGGGGTGTCGGGGCAACAGCGTGCCCCGCAGGGGAAAGGCTTTTCCCCTACTAAGATTTAAATGACAGTGACGGAATTGTTTTGTCCGTAAGTACTGAAACGTCAATGCGGTTGTATGGAATGTTGATTCCGTTTTCGTTAAAGGCTTTAACTACATTGAGGCAGACTTCAGTTTTCATGTCGAAGAAATCGGCCCTTTTGCACCAGACGATGAGGTTCATTCCGATTCCTGAGTCGCGGCAGTCCGTGAGAAGAACTTTCGGCGGGTAATCAGGATTGTCAGTAACAACGAGGCTGCATTTTGAAGGAACTGTGCCGAGAACTTCTACGGCTTTGTCGAGGTCTGTCGAATAGTCAACGCTTACGTCAAAAACATAGCGGCGGTAATCGTAGGTTGAATAGTTCTTGAGTTTTGTGTTGATGATTGCCGAACTCGGAATGCGGATGAGCTGGTTGTCTACCGTGTGTACCTTGATTGAAAGGAGTCCGACCTTATCGACTGTTCCTGAAACTCCGTCAACTTCGATGAAGTCTCCGATTTTCATTGTCTTTTCGGTTACGATGAAAATGCCTGAGATAAAGTTGCTGACAGTTGTCTGGGCGGCAAATCCTATTGCAACACCGGCAACTCCTGCTGCTCCCCATACGGCTGTAAGTTCGATTCCGAAAAGACCGAGGATGTAAACGACGATTATTACGTAGAAACAGTAGGCAATTGCCCTTGAAATGATTTTTACGGTTTTCGGTTCAAATTTCTTTGAAGCACCTCTTTTTACAAGGTGGCGGATAAGTCGGTAGATGAGCCAGAAGATGATTATTGCGATTACGCTTGTCGTAACTTTGATTATGTTGTCGAGGGTTATGTATTTTGCGAATTCACTGATGTGGATTACATGATTAAGTTCCTCGAGTGCGCCCTTGCCGACGCTTGCAAGTGTATCCGTTGCGGAAGAAGCTTCTGCCTCATCTGCAAAAACGCTGAAGATAGCGAAGAATGAAATTACGACCGTAAAGATTTTTTTGAGCATGTGAGAATATCTCCTGTGTTAGCGTGAATTAAAGATGTCTTATTGTACTGTTATTCGTATTTTTCGTCATCATCACGCATTGTGTGTGAAATGGATTTGTTGTTCGGGCGGACGATTACGTAAATCATGTAGGCGAGGCTTGCCACACCGAGCGCAATCAGGATGGCGGTCATAATAATTCCGAATGTCATAAAACGCTCCTTATTGAATGTTAAAAATTAATGCTGATTAATTATAGCATGGTTTCTATTTCTAGCAGAAAAAATATGCGTACACAGACCATAAATTCAAAAAAAACGGGCCCCAGCGACGAAAAAAAGAAAAGTGGTGCTCCCGCCGTACAGGCTATTACATCACAAGTGGGCGGGTCCTCCCTTTTCTTTTTTTCTGCGTCCCGTTGCCCCGTATTGTTAATCATCTGTTTCCGCATATTTTGAATTCTGCAATTATTAAACAATGAAAGTATGCAAAATTAATCAACCTTATTTTTTTACATCCAGATAATTCAATAACCCGGAAAGCGGGTACTGTCGCTGGGACCCGTTTTTATGGGTTGTCTTTCTGTGTACGCATATTTTTGATTTTAACGCTGATAGATTTGATTTTTAAAAATCATTATAATTTTGGGAATAATACAGTTTTGGACGGGAAAAATGACAGTTACGGTTATTTACGGCGGAAAATCCGGCGAACATGAGATTTCTCTTGTTTCGGCAGCAGCAGTTGCACGCAATATTGATTCAAAAAATACGGTTCAGCTTATAGCGATTACAAAGGACGGAAGATGGTTCCTTCAGCCTCAGGGTGAACTTGACAGAATCAGGGCAGACTCAAAGGCTGCATTTAAAATCATTGAAGATGAATCTCAGGAAGTAAGCGTAATTCCCGGCGGCGGAACTAAAAAGACTTTCCGCATCGGTGACAGAATTACTTCTACGGACGTAATTTTTCCTGTACTTCACGGCCCTTTCGGAGAAGACGGAACGATTCAGGGACTTTTTGAACTTGTCGATGTACCTTATGTCGGCTGTACGACACTCGGAAGTGCAGAAACCATGGACAAGGAAAAGACAAAGGTCGTTCTGGAACATGCCGGAATTCCTGTAGTTCCTGGAATCTGCATGCGCCGCTCTGATCTTGCTGACTGGAAGAGATATGATGAACTCCTTGAAGAAGCACAGACTAAACTCGGATTCCCTCTTTTTGTAAAACCGTGTGCCGCAGGAAGTTCCGACGGTGCTTCCCTTGCAAAGGATCTTCAGCATCTTAACGGCGCAATCATTGAAGCCTTTAACTGGGATGACAAGATTCTGATTGAAAAGGCTGTAAATGCCCGTGAAATCGAATGTTCAGTTACCGGAAACCCGACGATTGACGACGGTTCTGTTGCTGCAGAAAAACTTACGGCTTACGGTCCGGGTGAAATTGCTCCTAAGCACGATTTCTATGATTATGACGCAAAATACAATGATCCTGACGGTGCTGACCTTCTGATTCCTGCAAAGCTTCCTGAAGAGCGTCTTGAAGAAGTACGTACGCTTGCAAAAAAAGCCTTTGCAGCCCTCGATCTTGCCGGCTTGAGCAGGGTAGATTTCTTTATTGATAAGGATACGGATAAGCTTTATCTCAACGAAATAAATACGATGCCGGGCTTTACGCAGATCAGCATGTTCCCGAAAATGTGCGCTGCTTTCGGACTTGATTTTACGGCACTTACAAACCTTCTTATTGAAGAAGCCGTTGCAAGGTTTAATAAGACCCGTAAGCTTCAGACTTCACGGTAGAAAATGAGGCAGAAAAGATTTACGGCAGTAATTGCCGGCACCGGGAGAATAGGATTTACTCTGGGCTTCGATAAAAAACGCGAACAGCCTGCAAGCCACACTATGGCACTTTTGGGAAATAAAAGGATAAACCTTATCGGAGCCTGCGATACTAACGAAGAAAATCTTGCTGCCTGGAAAAAATATGCCCGCCGTCACGGATCAATGGCGCTTGCCTTTAATTCAAGTGATGAACTTTATGAAAACGTCGTCCGGCCTGACATAATTACGGTTGCCGTAAATGAAGATGCTCACCTGACAGAATGCGTAAAGGCGATAGAACAGAAGCCGCGTCTCGTGATTCTAGAAAAGCCTGTAGCCCTCAATTCGGAAGAAGCATCAAAAATCAGGGAAGCTGCAGAAAAGAATAAGGTTGCAGTCCTCGTTAATCATGAAAGGCGCTTTGCACTTGATTACAATATGGCAAAATCCCTTATGAGTGAAATCGGGGACATCCAGAAAGTTTCAGGATGGCTTTACAGCGGACTGAGGGTTTACGGCGAAGAATTCGAAAAGGACGGAACCTACAGCCTGCTTCACGACGGAACTCATCTTGTCGACATAGTAAATTTCCTTACGGGAGAAAAACTTCAGGATCCTGATGTAACAGGCATATACAGGGATGAAAAAAATATTGTCCGTAACTTTACTGCGAACTATAAGGGAGAAAAAATTCCTGAAATCGTAATTTCAATGAGCGGGCGGAGCAAGTATTTTGAATTCGGAGTAGAAATACTCGGAACACTCGGCAAAATCTGCATCGGAAACGGTTTTTTTGACTTTTATAAAAGGGAAGAATCAAAGCTTTACACCGGCTTTTATTCGCTTGTGCCTCAGAAAATAAAGCGCCCGTCAAAAACAAGATACTTTGCAAACATGATTCAGAATGCAGTCGATTACCTTGACGGAAAGGCTGAACTTGTTTCTACGCTTGAAATTGCTGCTGAAGATCTCCGCGTTCTTGAAGAAATAAAATCTCATTTTTAGAAAAAATAGTTGACAGATACTGTCAGTCATTTTTTTTGCCTGTTTCAGTTTTTCAGTTTATAATGTACAAATCATAAAAAAAAAGGAGAAAACCTTATGAAAAAAACTTTTATGAAGGCATGTGCTGCTTTTCTTGCACTTGCATGTGTTCTTCCTGCTGCTGCCAAAGTGAAGCACGGACTTAAGCCTGCAAAGGGCTGGGTTCTGTATCTTCCTGGCAAAAATAATTCAAAGAACGTTCTTAAAGACCTTAACAAGGCCGGCTGGGAAGTTTCGAATTCCTATGAAGAGCATCTTTCGCTGATTGATTCAAACATCAACGGCAAAAAGTGCCTTAAATTCCAGACGCTCGACGGAAAGGAAGATGCAATCGTTCTTCCGCTTTCAGGAAAGGAAAAGAGGGTAAGCCTTATTTTCAAGGCAAAAGGTTCATTTGATCCTGATGCAGGAACGACACCGTACGGAATTTTCTATGCTTATGTTCAGAACGGAGCATGGCAGACCCTTTTGAGGCACAATTCTTCAAACCAGGTAAAGGGTGTGTTTGACATGAGCCGCCTTCGTGTTCCAGGGGGCCTCGGAGATTTCGTTGACCAGTGGCATGATTACCGCCTTGTATTTGAAAATACTGACAAGCCGTCAGAAATGACTGCAAAATGCTACATTGACGGAAAACTCATTCATTCTGACAAGTGTAAGGAGCGCAAAGACTGGGCTGAAAAAATGATTCCTGATGTTGATACGACTAAGCTCGACTGGGATCAGATGATCGGCTGCGGAAACTACCTTGAATTCGGTGACAATGATGGACTTACAAACGGATTCGGACGCTATGCATATTTCCTTGCAGTAATCGATGATGACGTAAGCGGAATGAGCCTCGAAGAAATGGGAGCAAAGCTCAAGGCTGACCTTGTTACGAATCCGGATATCAAGGATCCTCCTCCACCATCAAAGAGACCTGCAAAAAAACCTGCTTACATCAACATTACTAAGGAAGAAGTCAATTCAAAGGCTGATCCGTTCTATGATTATTCTGCAATTACAGGCGGAAAGTTCAAGCTTACGAGAATGCCTTTCAGCCGTGCAAAATCTGAAGTTGTTACCGACAAGCCGGAACTCCCGGACGTAAAATTTGCTGCAACCGTAGATTCAACGGGTGCAAACGGTGCTTACAAGACTATCGGCGAAGCAATTGCTGCCGTTCCTGAGGGAAGCTATATCAAGGTTATGCCGGGACTTTACTATGAAAAACTCAAGATTACAAAGAACGGAATCGGACTCATCGGAACAGACCCGACCTCTACGATAATCTACGGATTTGAAGCAGATACTGGCGGAATTGACGGAAACCTTCTTGTTGAAGTAAACCTCCTTCCTAAGGGAGCAGATGCAGTCGGAGAAAAAGTTTCAATTCCGGAATCGCCTGCTGCAAACTGCTGGTTCAATGCTGCAAACATAACTTTCTATAACAAGGGTGCTGAATGGAACAAAATGTGGGGAAGCTCTGAAAAGCGTTCAATTGCACTTGCACTCAAGGGTGTAGACAAGTGTTACCTCAAGAACTGTATCTTCCTCGGTCAGCAGGATACCCTTTACTGGCGTTCAGGCCGCATCTATGCCGAAAACTGCTACATTGAAGGTGACGTTGACTACGTATGCGGTGGTGCTACAGCACTGTTCGATAACTGCAAGATCTACACAATCGACAACCTGAGCGGAGGAAAAATTGTTGCTGCCGCTGCTGCTGATACAGGCTATAAATCAACTGCAAAATTTGCAAACGGTTATGTATTCCGCAACTGCAAAATTTCCGGAACAAAGGGATATGTTGAAGCAGCCAAGAAGATTTCAATCGGACGCGGTACATGGGTCGGAGGTTCTGCTACAAGTGAGAGCCAGACCGGAAAGACCGTATACATTGAATGTACTTTTGACAACATGATTAATAAAGAGCCGTGGGAAAACTGGGACAGCACGAATACTGCTGCAAAGTGTTTCTTCCGTGAATACAAGTCTAAGGGAGAAGGCGTTACAAAGGAAAACCGCCCGCAGATGACGGATGCCGAGTTCAAGGCTAACTACAGCTCGACAGAAAAAATCCTGGGATTCACGCCTAAGTTCCAGTAAAAGTCACTGAGGGAATAAAAAAAAAGAACTGTCCGGAAGGACAGTTCTTTTTTTGCAGCTAACTTAAATATTAGAAGCTTAAGCTGCCCATAGCACTGTTAACAGCACTGCTGCCTGCTGCAAATACGATACCGATAAGAACGATAACGATAACCCAGAGGGCAAGGGCGATGATACCCATTACCATACCTGCAGTTGCCATACCGCGGTTCTTTCCGCTTTTGCGTCCAAGAATACCGAAGATTACTGCGAGTACTGGTGGAATAATTCCGAGCCAGCCGAGGAACCAGTCACCAACGAGACCAACGATTCCGAGAATTAAAGCTGCCAAAGACATATAATGTCCTCCTTATTTTTTATTGATTCATCATGCGATAAACCCTTTGAATATATTATGATATCCGGATTGTATAAAAAAACGCACGAATTTTAGATTTTTAAGACATTATTTATATAACATTTCGTTTTAATTTTGACGCTGCAGGTTGTTGCTTATTCATAATGTTTTGTGATACTTTAAAAACTATGAAAAAGATTCTTATTTCTGTCTGCCTTATGATGGCAGTTTTTCTCCCGCTTGCTGCTGAAGGAGCAACGGTTGATTCAGTTTTGACTTCCCTGACCTCAAGAAATGTTACTACAGGAAATTTCATTCAGGAAAAATACAGCGCTAAGCTCAAGAAGCCTTTAAAGTCATCAGGCTCATATGTTTTCTGCAGGGACGGAATTGTCTGGCAGACACTCAAACCGTTTAAATCTTCAATGACAATAACGCAGACTTCCCTCATCCAGGTAAAGGCTGACGGCTCAAAGACAGTAATTGACGGCTCTGCAAACGAAGTATTCCGTTCAGTTGCAAATACTGTTTCTTCACTTTTCAGCGGAACCAGGACTGAACTCGAAGCAGTTTTTAAAATCGATTCATTTACGGCTGATAAAGGCATCTGGAATATGGCACTTACACCGAAGGATGCTACGATTGCCTCTGCCCTTAAAAGAGTTGAAATAGGCGGCAAACTTACAGGAAATGAAGCATCGCTTGATTCAATGACCATCGCTCAGAGCGATACCGAATCTACAAAGTATACGCTGAAGGATCAGAACTACAAGAAGGAACTCTCTGATGTTGAAAAAGCGCTTTTCAAATAAGATAAATTTCTCAAAACTCTGGGGAATTTATCACGCAGGTATTTTTGCGGCATTTTTAATTTCGCTCATTTTTACGCACGGAATCAATTTTGACGCTGACTACACAAATATGCTTCCGAGTTCATCTCACAGCGAAGCCGCTAAAATTGCCGAAAAAGCAATTTCCAGCACCTCAAACAACAGTGTTTTCATTCTTGTACAGCACGATGATTTTGATACTGCAAAAAAGGTTGCAGAGCAGGTTTATGACAAGCTTTCACAGCATAAGTCAAAGTTTGATACCCTGATGATTCATGCTGATACTTCTTCATTCTGGGATACAAAGGAATTTATATCAAAATGGCGTTTCAACCTTCTTGATGATGAAACAAAGGCAATTCTTTCTTCAAAGGCAAAGACTGAAGTTCTTGCGCAGAATTCGCTTGCTTCTGTTTTTGAAATGCTTTCAGACGTTTCGTCGCTTGAAGAAGACCCCTTCCTTCTTGATGAAGTAAACCTGAGGAATTATGTTTCAGTTATTTCTGACTCGGGAACTGCCCTGTCTCCGAAGGACGGTGTTCTTGCAACAAATGTAGACGGAAAATGGTATGTAATGATAAGGGCGCTTCTTTCTCAGGAAGGTGCAGCCCTTGCAAGCGATACGAATGCAGTTCCGCTGATTTATTCAGTCTGTGAGCCTCTTGAAAAAGACGGCGTCTATTTTGTTTACTACGGAACTCCTTTCCATTCGTATGCTTCTTCTTCAAATGCAACGAAGGAAATCTCAAACATTTCAATAGTCTCACTTCTGGCTGTCGTACTCATACTTCTGTTTGTGTTCCGCAGTCCGCTCCCGATTTTTGCGAGCGTATGCAGCATCATCTGTTCCCTCGGAATTGCCTTCTGTTCGACTCACCTGATATTCGGACAGATTCACATGATAGCGCTTGTTTTCGGAACTTCGCTGATCGGTTCATGTATCGATTACAGCGTGCATTATTTCGTAAACTGGAAGGGCTCTCCGCAGCTTAAGACTCCGGAAGAAGTCCGCGCCCACCTGTTTGCAGGCCTCATACTTTCACTCGTTTCAACGGAAATCTGTTTCGGTCTCCTTCTGTTTGCACCGTTCCTGATGCTCAAGCAGATGGCAGTTTTCTCTTTCACAGGAATCATGAGTTCATTCCTCACCGTAAACGGTCTGTTCACAAAGTTTAAGTTCCCGCCGGCAGAAAAACGTCATCTTGCAGGACTTACAAAGCTTACATATCAGATCAGACACCGTAAGGTTGTGAGCATAGTTACGGCATCCGTCATTCTGTGCATTACATCAGTAATCCTGTTTACTCACCGTGACGGAGTAAAAATAGAAAATGACCTCAACGGACTTTATAAGCTTGAAGGCCGCCTTAAAGACGATACCTTCCTTGCCTACAGGGTCATCAACTATCAGCCTTCAAACTGGCTTGTCGTAAGCGGAGAAACTGCAGAGGAAGTCCTCCAGAAAGAAGAGGCCCTGATGCCTTATCTTCCGAAGGAAGACAAATATATCTGTACGGCACGCTTTATTCCTTCGATGAAAAAACAGAAGGAATCTGCCGAGGCCTGTGCTAACCTCATTCCGTTTGCAAAGGAACAGTATGAATATCTCCAGGAATATTTTGACTTTGATCCGGACTGCCTTGCCAACTTTAAGAATTCAATTAAGGATGCAGCGGAAAATTTCATCAGTCCTGATGATGAACTTCCGGAGAGTCTTCGTTCAATCCTTGACCTCATCTGGGTCGGAAATGTCGATGGAAAATATTATTCGGTAATCCTTCCGAGCCGCATTAAAAGCGATGAGCCGTATATTGAACTTGCTTCAAAAGACGATAACCTCTACTTTGAAAACAAGATTAAGGATATCAGCGAAGGACTTGATGAAATTACAAAAATCATCCTGCTGATGTTCGGAATTGCTTTCTGTATCATCGCAGTCGTAATGAAGATTTTCTATAACTGGAAATATACGCTCAAGATTCTTTCGATTCCGGTTCTGAGTATTCTCGTAATTACTTCAGTCTTTGTACTTTCGGGACTCAAGATAGAATTCTTCTGCATCACGGGTGTAATTCTTGTATTCGGCCTTGGACTTGATTATGTAATTTACAAGCTTGAAAACAAGGATGACAGGATTGAAAGCGTTTCGATACTGATTTCGTTCCTTACAACGGCGATCAGTTTCGGTGCGCTCATGATGAGTTCGTTTATTCCGGTTCATGTTCTCGGACTTTCGATTTTCAGCGGACTTATAACGGCATTCATCTGTGCAGTTCTCTAAGGGAAGAATTATGAAAAACAGGATTATCCGCAGTTTATTTATATTTTTGGGTATCTGCCTGCTTACCGGCTGTCTTTCAACCGGAGGAAAGCCTCAGTTCAACAAGGTTTTCGTAACGAACCTTAACCGCGTTGATATTCTTGAACCGGCTGCAATAAAGAATGAAATTGAACAGTATCAGTATTTTGAAGGTTCTTTCGGTGACCAGTCATTTGCAGCTATGCTCTACCTCGAGGCCGGTCCTGAAGGAATCGAAGTCCTTCTTCTGAATGAATTCGGAATTGAAATGGGCTCGATCAGCTATGACGGCCAGACTGCAAAAATGGAATCTTCGCTCTTTCCTAAGAACCTCAAGTGCGAATACATAATCCTCGATCTTCAGAATGCCTATGCAGATCCTGAAATCCTTAAAAATCACTACGCAAATTATTCGCTGAACTTTGAATATTCGGAAAACGAGGGCGTTCAGACGCGTAAAGTCCTCAAAAAAGACAAACTCATCGAAGAAATTCATGTCAGCGAAAAAAACGTAACAATACAGAATCATCTCCGCGGCTATACCTACAAACTCACCGTACTCGACGACTGAGAAAATTAGAAGCAGAACAAATACATTTATTTTAATGTCTTTGTCCTGCTTCTAATTATGCATATTCACAAAACGTCTTCTTTTTTGCTATAATCGTACAATTACATTAATATTACGAGGTTGATTTTATGGCTTATTATTTTGAAGAACCGTCACACACATTTGGTGAGTATCTTTTAGTTCCGGGCTATTCTTCCGCAGAATGTACTCCGGATAAGGTTTCGTTAAAAACACCGGTAGTAAAATACAATAAAAAGAAGGGCGAAGAATGTCCCCTCACAATGAATATTCCAATGGTTTCTGCCGTCATGCAGGCTGTTTCTGATGACAAGCTTGCAATTGCACTTGCAAAGGAAGGCGGAATCAGCTTTATCTTCGGAAGCCAGACAATTGAAAATCAGGCAGCAATGGTTGCCCGCGTAAAGGCATATAAGGCAGGTTTTGTAACTTCTGATTCAAATATCCGCCCTGAGCAGACTCTTGAAGAAGTTGTTGCACTGAGCGAAAGGACAGGTCATTCAACTGTTGCCGTTACTGAAGACGGAACTGCAAACGGCAAGCTCGTAGGAATCATAACTTCAAAGGATTTCAGGATTTCACACTGCGCTCCTAATTCAAAGGTCAGCGAGTATATGACAAGCCTCAAGGATCTTGTTACAGGAAAGGACGGAATTTCCCTTTCAGAAGCAAATGAAATTATCTGGGAAAAGAAAGTAAACCAGCTTCCGATTGTTGATAAAAACGGAAACCTTGTAAGCCTCGTATTCAGAAAGGACTATTCTACACATGCAGCTCATCCTCTTGAACTGCTTGATTCAAAACAGCGCTATATCGTTGGAGCCGGAATCAATACACGCGATTACATGGATCGTGTTCCGAAACTTCTCGAAGCAGGTGCCGATGTATTCGTCCTCGATTCATCTGAAGGTTTCTCTGAATGGCAGGCACGCGCACTTAAGGACCTCCACAAGGCCTTCCCTGGAATCAAGGTAGGTGCAGGAAACGTTGTTGATGCTGAAGGCTTTAACTTCCTCGCTGAAGCAGGCGCAGACTTCGTAAAAATCGGTATCGGCGGCGGTTCAATCTGTATCACACGTGAACAGAAAGGAATCGGACGCGGACAGGCAACTGCAACAATCGAAGTTGCAAAGGCTCGTGACGAATACTATAAGAAGACCGGAATTTATGTTCCTGTATGTTCTGACGGTGGTATCGTTCATGACTACCATGTAACCCTTGCACTTGCAATGGGTGCAGACTTTGTAATGCTGGGCCGCTACTTCGCCCGCTTTGACGAATCTCCTTCAAACAAGCTTGTTATCAACGGCAACTATGTTAAGGAATACTGGGGTGAAGGTTCTAACCGTGCCCGCAACTGGCAGCGTTATGA
>DGTU01000135.1 GCA_002394465.1 Treponema sp. UBA4328
AGCATCTGATTCACATAGTCAAAAGGCGATCCGAGACCATAGATGCAGGAAACGGAAGCGACGATGATAACGTCTCTTCTTTCTGCAAGAGCGGCAGTGGCGGAGTGCCTGAGCTTCTCTATCTCATCATTGATGTCGGAATCTTTCTCTATATAGGTATCAGTTGAGGGCACATAAGCCTCAGGCTGATAATAGTCATAGTAGGAAACAAAATATTCTACGGCATTATCCGGAAAAAACGACTTGAATTCGCGGTAGAGCTGTGCAGACAGGGTTTTGTTGTGGCTTATGATGAGGGTAGGCCGCTGTACGGCTTCGATGATTTTGGCCATAGTGAAAGTCTTTCCGCTTCCCGTGACGCCCTTGAGGGTCTGGTAACGGTCTCCGCGCAGAAAGCCTTCAGAAAGTTTTTGAATTGCCTGTCCCTGGTCTCCTGACGGTTCGTAGGGACTTACTACCTTGAATTTCCTCATGCAGGAACTATAGCAGATTTATGCGTACTTTTAAAGAAAGAATTATTCTGCTACAATCATATTATGTCACGAAGAAAAAATAACAGCTCAAAGTCTTTCAGAACGCTTGTAATTCTTACGGTCATTGTACTTGCCGCAGCAGCCCTTTTTAACTGCATTTCAGTACGGCAGAATCCTGAAGCCAGACAGAATGAAACTGCAGCCGGAACAATTCCTGAGGGAGTTGAAGTTCCCCTATGTGCAGCCCGCGAACATAAAAAAGGACATGAAATAAGGAATTTCAATTATTATTCAGTCTGTTACAGGGAAGATTATGAGCAGGCAGAATGGTCCTGCTACAGCCTTACAAGGGATCAGCTTAAAAACCGGGTTGAGCGCACTGATGATTTCAGGGAAGATCCGATGATAAGTACAGGTTCTGCAACTCTTGCTGATTACAGGCGTTCCGGATTTGACAGGGGACACCTGACGCCGGCAGCTGACCGTGAATTTTCTAAGGAAGCCGTAAGCGAAACTTTTTATATGAGCAACATGTCGCCGCAGTTTCCTGCATTTAACCGGGAAATATGGCAGTATCTTGAACATCAGGTACGCGTATGGGCTGAAAAGTTCGGGACTGTCTATGTCGTAAGCGGTCCGGTCCTTGAAAAAAGTGCTGATAAATATGAATCGATCGGAAAAAGCAGGGTTTCAATTCCGCAGTATTATTATAAGGTAATCCTGTCACGGATTAACGGAAACATTGAAGCAATCGGATTTATAATTTCAAACGAAAAGCACAGGGATGAATTCTGGAATTATGCCGTGAGTGTTGATGAAGTTGAAAAGAGAACCGGAATAGATTTTTTCAGCCTGCTTGATGACGTATCCGAGGACAGGGTGGAAGCTTCGTTTGACATTTCACTGTGGAAATAGTCCTGCATCTAGCTGATGTTAAAGGCCCCGTCCTTTATGAGCTCAATTGCGATTTCTGCAATCTTAGGGTCAAACTGAGTTCCTGAATTCTTTTCAAGTTCTGAAATTATGACTTCATCTGGAAGGTGTGCCCTGTATGCGCGGTCAGTTGCCATTGCATCGTAACTGTCTGCAACGCATATGATTCTTGCTACAAGCGGAATGTCTTCACCGGAAAGTCCGAACATATAGCCCTTGCCGTCATAGCGTTCGTGATGATAGAGGACGCCGGCGCGGATGTTCGAAATGTCATTGAAATCCTGGAGAACTTCAGCTCCGTAGGTGGTATGCTTTTTCATTTCATTCCATTCAGATTTTGTCAGGGCAGACGGCTTGCAGAGAATTTCACGCGAAATCATAACCTTGCCGACATCATGAAGCATTCCGACGTAATAGATGTTTTTCTGTTCCTGTTCACTGAAGCCGAGTTTCTGTGCTATCAGTCTTGAATATTCTGCAACGTGAGAAGAGTGGCGTTTCGTGTATTCGTCGCGTACGTCGATAAAGTTTGCGCAGAGCTTGATGTATTTGTCGATTTTTTCTTCTGCTTTTTTGCCTTCGAATGCAATACTCCTGTAGCTGAATGAAAAAGCCATGCAGGCAAGGATTCCGCAGATTGTCCAGACAATGAAGAATATTACGAGCGGAGAATCAAACGGCTTGCGTGAGTATCGTCCTGAGATTTCGTAAGTAATGTTTTCTTCCAGGAAGGTTTCCGGGGTAACTTCCGGAGGCGTGTAGAAAACAAAACCGAATTTTACCTTGTCGTCCGGGAGAATGTGATCAGTCATAAAATCTGCAAGCGGGGTAATCTTTATCGTGGTTCCTTCCTGTTCAAATTTTCCGTTCCACGGATCCCCATCAATATAGCAGCCTTCCGGAACCGTAAGTTCAAGCGTGTAATCATAGAAATTGTGAAGGGTGTCATTGTATACATAGAATTCATAGACGGCGCCCCAGTACTGTGATTCCTCCTGCCAGAGCTTGAGTTCACCGTTTTCGTTTTTCTGAATTTCTGCTTCGATGAATATTTCTGTGCGTTCTTCTGTGTTTCCGTTCTGCGTGTAGCAGTGTACTTCCTTGTTTTCATTAAAGACTGATATGCAGCTGAGCGTCATCCCGATAATTCCGATAACAAAAAATACCAGTGACCCCATAAGGCCTCTGTTGTCTTTCGGGCGCTTCCGCTGTGAATCAAAAAATTTCATTTTAACCTCAGACTTTTTTCTATATATAAAATATAACACAAAACAAGGAAAATATAAACCGCCACCGAAAAAAATCCGGACCAGCACATTACATAAAAAATTAAATGTAAAAATATGCATAAGCAGATAATAAGCATAAAACGGTAACGGGACGCAGAAAAAAAGGAAAGGGAGGACCCGGCAACAATTGTATGGCGGGGCCTGTAGCCGGGAGCACCACTTTTCTTTTTTTCGTCGCTGGGACCCGTCTATACATATATTATCTGCGTATGCATATTTTTAAATTAAATCTACGCATGTGCCGGTCCGGATTTTCTACGGTTTCTGCTGGAGACACACCGGATGTGTAGAGTTTTATTTGGTTTGTATGTTAGAATAGGGCGGTATGGAAAAAATTGTTGTTTATACGGACGGCGGATGTTCGGGAAATCCCGGACCGGGCGGATGGGCCTGCGTTGTAATTGACGGAGATGATGCACGGGAGCTTTCGGGCGGAAGCAGGTCTACGACGAACAATCAGATGGAACTCACGGCAGCAATCAATGCGCTTTCCGTTATCTATAATACTCCTCGCTTTAAGTCGCGCAAAATAGAAGTAAACATCGACAGCCAGTATGTCAAAAACGGCATAACTTCATGGATTTCAAAGTGGAAGGTTAACGGCTGGAAAACTGCTTCAAAAAAGCCAGTCGTAAACCAGGAACTGTGGCAGCAGCTGGACAAGCTTAATTCCGCGCTTGATGTAGAATGGAAGTGGGTCAAGGGACATGCAGGAGTTGAGTATAATGAAATCTGCGATTCCCTGTGCCAGAAACAGATAAAGCTCTTCAAATAAAATATTCTTCCCTAAACACGCACTTTTATTCTGCCGACAATTTTACTGATGAAACGTTTATTTTTTATTTCACTGGTACCGGCAGTTCTCTTCTTTTTCTCATGCGGACAGAAGAATGTTCAGGAAGAAGAAGTCATCGAAATTGAACACTATGCAAAGGATCACAGATGGTATTATTTTACCTCTGACGGATTTGAAGCCGTATCGCTTCCGCAGAAATCGGGGATAAGCTCGCTCAAGCCCTGGACGGAAACGCTGAGAATTTCTGATGCAAATACAAGCCTTGATTCCCAGGGATTTATGGTCGTCAACAGGCTCGGAATCCTTCTTTTCAGCGGAAAAGGGGAACCTGTTTTAATCCGTGACAAAAATCTTTTTGCAGATTCTACTGCGGGCGGCCTTGTTTTCAGTGACAATACTGCATACTTCAGCCTTACGAGAAATTCATTTTTTAATGAAGATGCGGGAAAAAAGACAGAAAACGGTGACAGACCATACCTTATAAGAATCTCAGATGCAAATAAAATGCTTTATCCTGCAGTAACCTACGGAGATCTTTCGCTTGCTTCCGGTGAGGAAGTTACGGGCAATTATTTTGACGGTTCTTCATGGCTTGCTTCAATCAAAAAGACCGAAAATAACCGCAGTGAATTCCGCTATATTGAATGGAAACCGAGTGCTGTCCTGAGTTCACTTCTACCGACGACATCCGGCGGCAAGGTAAGGCTTGAAGACAGTAACGAAAGTACCTTCAGGTATGCAAATACGATGGAAAAATATTCAAAGTCACCGCTAAGGCTTCGTGAACTTTTAAAATCAATTCCGGAAGACTTTAATTTCTCTGTTACGGTAAAGGATGCAGGAGGAGTGAGTCCGCGCTTCTATGAGAACATTACGGGAAGCGGAACAACTTCTGCAAATGCAATTATAAGCGACAGGTGGATCTGCTGTATATTTGCAGACGGTACGTCATATTTTAACGGCGCACTTTCAAACCGCTCAATCCTCAACCGCGGAAAAAACGTTGCATTCCGCCTGCCGAAACTGCCTAAGAATTACATTTACAGTTCATTCTGCGTATCCGGCGGCTTTATGATTGTCAGCTGGGAAGAAAGCGATTTCTACAAGACAGGACGAAGCGGATTCCTGGTTGTTGATCTTGCCAATATCTTTTACAATGAACTGCCTGCCCTCAAGGGCTGATGCCGTTTTTGAGATATGAAAAAATGCCTGGTTACGCTGATAATTCTTCTGTCCTCATTTTCTCTTTTTGCACAGCAGGAAGAAACTAAGGAAAAAAACTATTCATATTATCTTACGATCGGGCCTCAGTTCATGCTTAATACTGACAGTACGGCAAAGAGTGCTCCGAGTCCGATTAATTTTTCCTTCGGGTTCGGAATGAATTTTTTTGAAGATAAAATGCTCAATTTTCAGCCGCATCTTGTCTTTTCAACGAATTATTACCTGTGGGACGGAGAAAATGCGCGTCCTGCCGAAATCGAAAACAGAACGGCTACTTCACTGAATTTCATGCTCGACCTTAATGTCATGCATTCAATAGGTAAGATGCATACTTTTCAGTACGGCGGCGGACTTGGAATATTTGCAAGGTTTGCACTTCTGTCTGCAGGCGTAGATGAAAATGATGCAGGAGGTACGGCTGGTTCGACTGCAGGAGATGACGTCAATTCAATAGGGGACTGGTTCTGGAGCGGGGCAAACTTCCTGTATCCGCAGATTGCACTTTCCTATACTTATACCAGCGGAAAATGGCAGATGGGTGCGGAAAGTCATGTTTATTTTCCTTTCGGAAGCATAATTGACGGCAGGGGAGTTGACGGACTTATCGTTTCGCTTTCGTTCAAGGTTATATTTCCGCGCTGATTTTCAGGAATTATTTTATGGCTGCAAAATTATTTTTTACATGCAATGCGGTTCTTCCGGTCGTGCTTGCGATCCTTACCGGATACCTTCTCAAGGTTTTAAAAGTATTCAACGAAGATTTTTTCAGGATGCTCAACAAGCTTAGTTTCCGCTGCTGTTTACCGGTAATGCTTTTTTATAATGTTTACAATGTAGACAATCTTTCTGATATTTTTGAATTTGGTCCGATATGCCTTTTCTGTTTTGCTGCCATAATGATAACCTTTGTCATTGCGGCGGTTATGTGTGCAATTACGATGAAGGACAAAAGGCAGAAGGGCGTTATGGTTCAGGCTGCATACCGTTCAAACAATGCGATCATCGGACTTTCACTTGTAATCAGCCTGATGAACGGTGACAGGGATGCCGTTGCTGTTGCTTCAATTCTGGCATCGCTCTTTATTCCGCTGTTTAATGTCCTTGCAGTCATTTCGCTTACTATGTACATGAACGAAGAAGGAAAGAAATTTTCCGTTCTTCCGGTGCTTAAAAAAATAGTAACGAATCCGCTTATCATCGGCTGTGCTTCAGGCTTTGTATTTCTTGCAGTAAGATATTTTATTCCCGTGACGGATACCCCTGACGGAACTCAAATACCCGTTTTTACGGTCAAAAATAACCTTCCTTTCCTGTACAGGGCTGTTGAAATGATTGGTTCCTGTGCAACTCCGGTCGCCCTGATTGCGCTCGGCGGAAACTTTACATTCAGTGCAATTTCGCGCCTCAAAAAACTCATAATCGCAGGAACCCTTGCGCGAGTACTCATCGTTCCTGTACTTACACTGGCTGCGGCCTATGCCTGCGGTTTCCGTGAACTTGAATTTCCGGCCCTTATCGCACTTTTCGGTACTCCGGTGGCAGTCAGTTCCGTTCCGATGGCAACAGAAATGAACAACGATGATGAACTTGCGGGGCAGCTGGTTGTATGGACAAGCATCATGAGTGCCTTTACGCTGTTCGGAATAATATTCGCATGCGCTCAGGTTGGAATTTTTAAAGTGGTGTGATAAAATTCCACCTATGAAACTCGAACGTAAATCTGGAATCTTACTTCATCCGACATCCCTGCCGTGTTCTGCAGGTATCGGTACAATCGGAAAAACTGCACGTGATTTTATTGACTGGCTTTCTGTAAGCGGAGTGTCTTTGTGGCAGGTTCTTCCGCTCGGTCCGACTGGTTACGGTGATTCGCCGTATCAGTCTTTTTCTGCCTTTGCACTTAATCCTCTCCTGATTGATTTTGACCAGCTTGCTGAAGATAATCTTGCGGATGCTGAAGACGTACAGGTTCCTGATTACATAAAATATGACGGAAACGTTGATTTTGGTTCTGTCGTCTGGTGGAAATCTGCAGCGCTCAAAAAAATTGCGCTCAAAATAGAAAAAAAAGGCGGCGCTTCCGTTAAAAAACAGATCGCTTCGTTCTGTGAGGAAAATGCGTTCTGGCTTGATGATTATGCTTCCTTTATGAGCATCAAGTCTCATTACGATGAAAAGGGAATGTGGAATGAGGCCTGGCCTGAAAAACTTCGTCTTCATGACAAAACTGCCGTTGAAGAATGGAATGCAAAGCATAAGGAAGAAATAAAGACATATAAAATAATCCAGTTTATTGCCTTCATGCAGTGGCAGGAACTTCATGAATATGCGCTTTCAAAAAACGTAAAAATCATCGGTGACATTCCTATTTTTGTAAGTCCTGACAGTGCAGATGTCTGGGCAAACCGTAAATATTTTCAGCTTGATAAAAAAGGAAAGCCCCTGTGCGTTGCAGGTGTTCCTCCGGATTATTTCAGTCCGACGGGACAGCTGTGGGGAAATCCGCTTTATGACTGGAAGACCCTTAAGGAAGAGGGTTTTTCGTGGTGGATTGACAGAATCAGGAGCCTTTTAAAACTCGTTGACTGCGTACGTATTGATCACTTCAGGGGATTTGATTCTTACTGGTCAGTAAAATACGGCTCTGAAAATGCTGTTAACGGAAAATGGCTTAAAGGCCCTGGAATTGCACTGTTTAATCAGATCAAAAAAGAACTCGGTGACCTTCCCCTGATTGCAGAAGACCTCGGAGAAATTACTGACAGCGTAAGGCTTCTTCGTGAAAAGACCGGTCTTCCGGGAATGAAAATAATTCAGTTCGGATTTGATACGGCTGAAGCTTCGCGCGGAGCCCTTAAAAATGCCTTCCTTCCGCACAATTATTCTGACGTAAACTGCGTTTCATATACCGGAACCCATGACAATGATACGACTCAGGGAAGCTTAAATGCAATGAACGAAGAGTGCCTGTGCCTTGCTGCATCCTATGTAAAGGGCCGCAGGGTCGATCCTGGTGAAGCTTATTCGCTCAGAAGTTCAGGTGAACTCTGCCGCAGTCTCGTTGCTTCATGTCTTTCTTCAGTTGCTTCGTATGCGGTTATTCCGATGCAGGATATATTCGGATTCGGTTCTGACTGCAGGATGAATACACCGGGCTCTGATACTTCAAACTGGGCATGGCGTATGAGGGAAGACATGCTCTACGGCGAACTCGCCCGTGAAAAATCTGAGTGGCTTTCCACAATGAACATGCTCTACAGCCGCCGGGGTGAATAAATCTATGAAGATTCTTTTTGAATTATTTGTGACGCTTTTTAAAATCGGTATCTGTACTTTCGGCGGCGGAATTGCAATGCTTCCGATCCTTGAGAGGGAACTTACAGAAAAACGCGGCTGGACAACAAGCGAAGAACTGATGGACTGGTTTGCAATAGGGCAGAGTACGCCCGGAATCATTGCCGTCAATGTTGCAACTTTTGTCGGACACAAAAAGGCAGGAATTGCCGGTGCCTGCGTAAGTACCTTCGGTATGGTCTGTCCGTCAATCATAATAATTACGCTCATCGCCGTTTTTGTATCCAATTTTGCGGATATTGAATGGGTTCAGAAAGCCCTTACGGGAATAAACGTAGCCGTTGCGGCAATCCTTACGAATGCGGTTTATAATTTTTCCAGAAAAGCCGTCAAAAACATACTTGGATTCCTTCTTCTCGTAATTTCATTTGTGCTGATTTTTTATTTTAAGGTAAGCACGATTTACATTATTCTCGGAAGTGCCCTGCTAGGAGTCCTTCTTGCTGCATTCAGGGGAGATTTTTCAAAAGGAGGGCAGGACAATGACTGAGTTTATTACGCAGCACATTCAGAATCAGTCGGGCACGGGACTTATGTGCCTCATCGGGCTTTTTTTCTATATCGGCCTGATTACAATCGGCGGCGGCCAGGTTTCAATCACAATCCTTCAGCAGACTCTGGTAGACCAGTTTCATCTTCTTGATGACGACAAATTCTTTAACATGGTTGCAATTTCTGAATCTACTCCGGGTCCTATAGGCATAAACGTAGCAACCTACATCGGAACGGAACTTTACGGTCCTTTAGGAGGCTTTTTTGCTACCCTCGGCGAGGTTCTGCCTTCGCTTATAATCATCATACTTATTGCCAGGTTCTTCGGAAAATTTGCGGATAAGAAAGGCGTTCAGGCGGCTTTTTCGACCCTGAGGCCTGCAGTGAGCGGGGTAGTTGCCGTTGCTGCCGCGAGGGTAATACTCCTTGCACTTGTCTTTACTCTTCCACAGTTTGCTGCAACGGATATTTCTACGTGGACTGCAAACATACTCATAAGTGCACCTAAGGCGGCCTTTTTCCTGATGTGTCTTTTAGTCCTTTTTAAGACTAAACTGCATCCGGTTTTCGTAGTTCTCGCGGGCGGAGTTTTCGGCGTCATATTCTGTTAATTTTCTTGATTTTTTTATACTTTGAAATGATAATTTTACTATGGTGTTTTTCAAGAAATTAACGTATACGACAAAAACAAAGGTATTTTCACTTTCTTTTGCAGGTGCAGTCCTGCTTATTTCAATTCTCCTCATTACTTTCGGTTCGAGAAGCGTTTTTAATTCTGAGGCTGATGCATATCTTTCGGATATGGCTGAACTCAAGACCCTCAGGTTTGAAGCAGACCTCGGAAGCCAGCTTTCACTCGTTACTCAGATGGCACGTTCGCCGGTAATAGTCCGCTACATGAAAAATCCTTCATCTTCTTCGAATGCTGCCAATGCAATGGCCGAATTTGAAAGTTACAGGTCATCGCTTACCGGAGATTCAATTTTCTGGGTTTCTGATTTTGATAAAAAATTTTACAGCGGAATGCAGTATGCGTATACGGTAGATCCTTCTCTGGAAGAAAATTACTGGTACAAAATGACCCTCTATGAAACGACGGTCTACAATTTTAACATCAACTACAATGCGGAACTCAAGGCAACAATGCTCTGGATCAATGCAGTTGTACGTGATGAAGAAAAGACTCCGATCGGAATGCTTGGAACGGGCGTGCCGCTGGACGGACTTTTTGCCGAAGTTTTCCGCGGAATTCCTGATGACATTACCCTTTATATCTACAATTCTTCAGGAGAAATCACCGTATCAAGAACATACGATGACATTATTGACAAGGTTCAGCTTCAGGCAAGACTTCCGGAACTTGAAAAAACTGACATTCAGGTACAGCAGCCTGTAATGCATTCAACTGACGACGGAGAGTATTATTTTTATCCGATGCCGCTGCTGAACTGGACTATGGTCATTTCAAAGCCTTAT
>DGTU01000131.1 GCA_002394465.1 Treponema sp. UBA4328
GTAAAGGCAAACGGAGAAGTTCTGTTTCTGTCGGTTGAATCCTTTGGAATCGGAGGAAGAACGTCAACACCGACGGACATTTTTTTGCTTTCATTTCCGGAATAAGACTTTCCTTCCCTGATTGCTTCAAGAATTGCCTGAAGTTCATCGCCGACATAAATTGACATGATTGCAGGAGGTGCTTCGTTTGCGCCGAGACGGTGGTCGTTTCCTGCTGAAGCTACAATTGCCCTGAGAAGATCCTGATGGTCGTCTACTGCCTTGATTACGGCTGTAAGGAAAAGAAGGAACTGGGCATTTTCCATCGGAGTTTTTCCCGGAGAGAAGAGGTTTTCTCCGCTGTCGGTTGCAATTGACCAGTTGTTGTGCTTGCCGCTTCCGTTTACGCCTTCAAAAGGTTTTTCGTGCAGGAGGCAGATAAGACCGTGCCTGCGGGCAACCTTTTTCATTATTTCCATCGTAAGCTGGTTCTGGTCTGCTGCAAGGTTTGAAGTTGTAAAAATCGGAGCCATTTCGTGCTGTGCAGGAGCGGCTTCGTTGTGTTCTGTTTTGGCATAGATTCCGAGCTTCCAGAGTTCTTCGTTGAGCTCTTCCATGTATTTGATGACGCGGGGTTTGATTGCTGCAAAGTACTGGTCATCCATTTCCTGGCCTTTAACCGGTCTTGCTCCGAACAGGGTTCTGCCCGTCATCTTGAGGTCCCTGCGTTTTGAATAGAGTTTTTCGTCAACAAGGAAATATTCCTGCTCAGGTCCCATCGTAGTCGTTACGTGCCTTGCATTGTTCCCGAAGAGCTTGAGGATGCGCAGTGACTGTTCGTTGAGGCTTTCCATTGAACGAAGAAGCGGAGTTTTTTTGTCCAGCGCTTCGCCAGTGTATGAGCAGAATGCAGTTGGAATACAGAGGGTATGATCTTTTACAAAAGGATAGGAAGTCGGATCCCATACGGTGTATCCGCGGGCTTCAAAGGTTGAGCGGTAGCCTCCGTTAGGGAAGGAAGATGCGTCCGGCTCACCCTTGATGAGTTCTTTTCCGCTGAAGGACATTATGATTTTTCCTTCATCAGCAGGCGTCAGGAAACTGTCGTGTTTTTCTGCAGTAATTCCCGTAAGCGGCTGAAACCAGTGTGAATAATGTGTTGCACCTTTTTCGATGGCCCAGTCTTTCATTGCGCTGGCAACTTCATTTGCAACCCCAAGTTCAAGAGGGGAACCTTCCGTCATTGTCTTTTTAAGTGAATTGAAATTCTCCTTTGAGAGACGGTTTTTCATTTCGGTTTCATTAAAGACCATGCTTCCGAAAATTTCAGGTACATTCATTATTGATTCCTCACTGGCCGCGTCATTGCGGTACTTTCAGATAACGAATGATAGCATTTTTAATGTGTTTGGGGAATAAAAAAAAGCCGGACATGTAAAACATATCCGGCATAAGGTCTGTTATCTCAAATCCTTTTTCTCAATCCAGTCCTGATCAGTGTATGTCCGGTTTTCGCCGCCCATGCTCCAGATGAAGGTGTAGTTCCTTGTTCCGAAGCCTGAGTGGATTGACCACGACGGGTTGATTACGGCTTCTTCCGGATGAAGAACGATGTGGCGTGTTTCCTGAGGTTCGCCCATGATGTGGAATACGATGTCGTCTTCCGGGAAGTCAAAGTAGAAGTAAACTTCCATGCGGCGTTCGTGAGTGTGAGCCGGCATTGTGTTCCATGCGCTGCCTGATTCAAGGTGTGTCATTCCCATTGAAAGCTGGCAGGTTTCAAGGATATCCGGATGGATGTACTGGTTGATTGTGCGGTCGTTGATTTCTTCAGCAGTTCCCATGTGAACGTGATTTGCCTGCTCGTAAGTGATGATTCTTGAAGGATATGTGCAGTGAGCCGGAGTTGAGTTCATGTAGAATTTAGCCGGATTTTTTGAATCTTTTGATTCAAGGGTAACGTCTTTTGTGCCTGCTCCTAGGTAAAGAGCATCATAGTGCTTTACTTCATAAGTTACGCCGTCAGCAACAACGATTCCGTCGCCTCCGATGTTGATCATTCCAAGTTCACGTCTCTGAAGGAAATAGTCTACGCCAAAATCTTTCATTGCATCGATGTTCTTGTCGAGCTTAATTTTTTTGTCTACAGGCATTGCACCGAGGGTAACGATGCGGTCGATGTGGCTGTAAACTGCGCTTACATCATTTTTGATAAAGATGTTTGAAATAAGGAACTCTTTGCGGAGCTCTTCTGTTGTCATTGTCCTGAACGGGATTTTACCGGTTGAATATCTGATATCCATTTGTTTCTCCTTGGATTATCCGTATAAAAATTATGAAAGCATTTTATCACAAATCATAAATTTTTTGTATCTTCGTGAAGGACTTTGTTTACGACATCACGCATTTTTTTGTAGGATTCGCTTCCGCCGTACTGAATTTTCTGGATAAAGCCGACTTCATAGTAGCCGAGCGCATTTCCTGCGGCATGGTTCGTAAAGCCCTGTGTATACGGTCCCATCGTGAGGACGATATGCGGAACAAGGCCGATTCCAATTCCAAGCTGAACAAGGGCCATGATTGCTTCGTTTCCTTCAGTTTCAGCTGCAATTACCGGGCGGACGTTTCTTGAAGAAATCCATGATTCAAACCTTTCGCGTGCAAGTCCTGTTTTTGGCAGAATGAGCGGAACGGAACTTACGATGTCCTGAGGGCTTCCGGTAACGTTTTCAAACGGACCGGATACGCTTGCGGCAAAGACCAGAGGTGTACGGCGGACGGGAATACATTCCATGCCCTGGATCCCCCCGTCAGGTATTGCAGCTACGGCTATGTCGGCACGGTTTTCCCTGATTGCATTTACAGCTGCAGCCGGGTCACCTGTTTCTATTGAAAGATGAATGTCGGGATAGTTTTCTGAAAGGCGTTTAAGGAAAGGCGGCATAATCGAGTAGCATGCCGTAACTGAAGCATAGACTCTGAGCGTTCCTGAAATTTTATCTCCGCTGTTTTTATATCCTGCAAGAAGGTCTTCTTTTTCTTCGAGGCATTTTTTTGCAAAAAGTGCAAATTTTTCTCCTGCTTCCGTCATCGCGACTCCACGGTTATTGCGGTCGAGAAGGATTGAACCGGTTTCTTCTTCCAGGCGTGAGATGAGGCGGCTTAAGGCACTCGGACTCAGGTTTACAATCTGAGAAGTTTTTGCAAAATGAAGCGTTTTTGAAAGCTCAAGAAAAGCATTCAGTTCAAAAAAATCCATAAGTCAACTTTAATCAAAACAGATGAAAAAAACAATGTGGAAAATCCAGCGGAAATTATGTTATATTGTATAAAGAAAATAAACGACAGAGAGGAAAACTATGGAAAAGAAAGAATTTGAAGCAACTGTCCTTGAGGCACTTGATATGTTCCGTCCGCAGCTTCAGGCTGACGGCGGCGATATGGAATTTATTTCGATTGATGACCAGAACAGGGTTCACC
>DGTU01000140.1 GCA_002394465.1 Treponema sp. UBA4328
AGCGCCGTGAATTTGATGAAAACGGTCGTGGTGACTTCAATGTAACGATGAAAAACATTTCAAAGTATTTTGAAGAACATAACATCGACCTTTCAAAATTCCCTAAGGTTGAATACGATAATCCGCTCGCTGAGCGCGGTACACTTTATTCAATTCCGGGCGGACTTATGCGCACTGCAGGCCGTTTTGTTCCTGGAATCGAATCCCACACACGCAAAATCGAAGGCAATCCGACAATTTTTGAATATCTTTCTCACCTTGATAAAGGAATGGCAAAGGGCATTCAGCCGTGTTACAAGCTCGTTGACTGCCTTAACTGCGAAAAAGGCTGTAACCGTGGTTCAGGTACAGTTGATCACAAAATGTCCATCGATGAAATCGAAGGCCTCGTAGAACGCCGTGCCGCAGAGCGCAGGAAGAAGTGGGATACCGTTGACGGAAATACAAAAAAGAAGGCCCTCAAAAAGCTTTCAAAGACTGTCGATGAATTCTGGCAGCCAAAGATTTACGAAAGACAGTACACGGACAGAAGCGCCGTCCTCAGGTCAACAATTAAAACTCCTGATGCAGCCCAGCTCAAAGAAATCCTTGCCACAATGGGAAAATACGAAAAGAGCGATATGTATGACTGTGGTGCCTGCGGTTACGTTTCATGCGAACAGATGGCAGTTGCAATCTTCAACGGCCTCAACAAGCCACAGAACTGTCATCACTACGTACTCAAAAAGGCAAATGAAGACCATACTGAAAAACTCGTAGCTGCCATTAGGGAAATTACGCAGGAAAGCCTTACACTCCTCAACGGAACAAAAGGCAACGTAAATTCGCTCAATGAAGTTACGGGCGTAATGGCGCAGAACATGGAAACTTCATCTTCTGCAATAGAGGAAATGGTTGGAAACATTTCTTCGATAAATGGTATCATCGAAAAGAACTTTGAAATCGTAAACGAACTTGAATCTGCAACCAACGTCGGACGTGCAAATCTTTCTGAAGTAACGAATCTTGTCGGTGACATTGAAAAAGAATCACAGAACCTCGTTGAAATGAGCCACGTAATTGCACAGATTTCAAGCCAGACAAACATGCTGGCCATGAACGCTGCAATTGAAGCTGCTCATGCCGGAGAATTCGGTGCCGGATTCAGTGTCGTTGCCGATGAAATCCGTAAGCTTGCAGAAGATTCCGGAAGCCAGGCTAAGCAGATCGGTGAAGTCCTCAAAAAGATCAAGCAGATGGTTGATACGACCTACAACAAGGCCGGAACCGTACAGTCGGAATTTGATTCCGTTGTATCGCTTTCAGGCAGGGTTAAGAACCAGGAGCTTGAAGTCAAGAATGCAATGGAAGAACAGAGCGAAGGCAATAAAATGCTCCTCAACAACCTTGCACAGATGAAGGAAGGAACAAAGGCTGTTGAAAGCGCCGCTGCTCGCCTGACTGACGATACAAATACTGTTATCAGTGCAATTACAAATCTGGGACAGAAACAGTAGTTTTTATTTCAGGCAGCTTATATCGAGGACTGGGGAAGGACTTACAAGGCTTTTTACTATTTCCGTAAGTTTTCTGCAGTCCCCCGCTCTTTCCCCTTCAACGTTTACAGGCATAACCGGATCGTGCAGGCTCATCCTGAACAGAATCCAGCCCCTTAAATCTTCATTTTTGAAAGAAATCCTTACGCCTTCGTAAGTTACGGGAAGAATATATCCCTTTTCTGCGGCAGTTTTACGGATACTTTTCAGTATTTCTTTTCCTGCTGAGGCAAAATCTTCTGCGGTAATTTTAAGGCGGAATTCTTTTTCTTCTCCGAGAAGTCCTTTTTTAAACCCTGCAATATATGATTCGAGCTTTTTACCGGACTGCTCTGCCTTAGACAGGGCGATTATGAGTTTGACGGCAAGATATGCGCCGTCATCAAGATAATAGTTTTCCTTCAGGGCGCCGTGACCGCTTGTTTCCATTGCAAGCGGGCAGTTAATTCCCTGCTCATTCAGTTCTTTCTGCTTATTTATGACGTTTTTATAGCCGCGGACGAACCTGAGGTGCTTAAGTCCAAGGTGATTTTCAAGAAAATCCGTAAGCCTGTCGCTCGTAACGCTGTCAGTAACAATTGTTGATCCTGGATTTTCCTCTGCAAGGATGCTGCTTATAAGGGCAATAATGGCGTCGCGGTTTACTTCTTCACCATTGGAAAAGACTGCACTCATGCGGTCAACGTCAGTATCAAAGATAAGGCCAAGGTCTGCTCCAGAATTAATAACTGCGTCCCTGATTGATTTTATTGCAGCCGGATTTTCCGGATTGGGTATGTGATTCGGAAACATTCCGTCAGGTTCGAGAAAGCAGCTTCCTGACGTGTCGGCACCAAGAGGAACAAGAATTTTTTCCGCAAAAAAACCGCCTGCCCCGTTTCCGCAGTCTACGGCAATCTTAAGGTTTTTAAGGGGTTTTTCGGATTCGTTTTTTCCAAGTCCGTCACAGATTTTTTGTTTCAGGAACGTAGCATAAAGGGAAACAAGATCGAATTTTTCAAAGTCAGTTTTTTCCTGACAGATCAGGTTTTCTTCGTTCTCTGTTATATCAAGGATTATTGTTATGTCTTCATGATCAAGTCCGCCGTCATGGTCAAAGAATTTAATTCCGTTGCGGTTAAACGGCAGGTGGCTTGCAGTAATCATTACGCTTCCGTCAAAAAAAGTTTCACAGAAGACACATGACATGAACATTGCCGGAGTCGTTGCCATTCCGCAGTCAATTACTTTTGCACCGGCCTGAGACATACCGGCTGCAGCAGCGTTTAAAAGCGAAGGGCCCGTGATCCTGCTGTCCCGTCCGATTCCGACGGTAAGTTCATCGGGATTTTTCTTAAGCTTGATTGAAAGCCACTGCACAAAGGCACGGGCAATCCTGAAGGCGGTCTGAGGAGTCAGGTTAACTTTTTCACCGGGAATTCCGTCACATGCAGTTCCGCGTATGTCGCTCCCGTTCTGAAGGCTGAATAATTCACTTTTTGTCATGGCTGGTTTCTGCTCAAATTTATCTGCTCATAAGTACTACGGTGCTGTTTGCTACAAGTACATATTTATCCTGGGAATTCAATGTTTCTTCATTGCCCGGCGTCAGGATGCAGGTTTCATCATCAATTGAAGTATCTGCGACCCTGTACCATTTTGTTCCAATTGTTGGAATCGGCAGTGTCAGGGTTTTGTCGTGAATGTCCGTATTAAATGCAATGTAAAAATCATTGTCTTCTTCAAGGGATTCATTTCCTGCTCCGCCTCCGAGCCTGAATGCAAGGAAACGGTTCAGTTTTGTCCAGTCCGGGCTGAGTCCGTCGAAATTAAACCAGGTAATGTCTGCAGGTGAAATATCGGTTTTTTCTCCGGTGAAGAAATTCGTTCTGTTGAAAACCCGGTGATTTTTGCGCAGGGCAATGAGGTTTTTAACGAAACTGTACAAATCCTTGTGTTTTTTAACGTCGTTCCAGTCAAAATGCGTAATTTCATTGTCCTGACAGTAAGGATTATTGTTTCCGAACTGTGTCCGCTGAACTTCATCGCCTGCAACCATCATCGGCGTTCCCTGACTCAGCAGGAGGGCAACAAAGAAATTCTTTATCTGTTTGCGGCGCATTTTTTCGATTTTAGGATTCAGGCTTGGTCCTTCAAATCCGTAGTTGTAGCTCAGGTTATTGTCGGTACCGTCGCGGTTGTCTTCACCGTTCTGTTCGTTATGCTTTGAGTTGTAGGTTACAAGGTCATTCAGCGTGAATCCGTCGTGGCTGACAATATAGTTAATTGAATTGAAAGGTTTTCTGCCGCTTGCGGAATAAAGGTCACTTGAACCGCTTATCCTTGTGGCGGCCTCTGTACTTAAATTTTCATCTCCGCGGATGAACCGCCTTATTCCGTCCCTGAATTTGTCATTCCATTCGCACCATCTTCCGCCCGGAAAATTTCCGACCTGATATGCTCCGCCGCAGTCCCAAGGTTCTGCAATAATCTTTATGTTCCTCAGGACAGGATCTTCACTGATTCTGCGGGTCAGATACGGTTCACCCATAATGAATCCATGTTCATCACGGCATAATACTGCTGCAAGGTCAAAACGGAAGCCGTCAACATGCATTTCGCTGACCCAGTAGCGCAGACAGTCCATTATAAAATCTGCAACAACCGGATGATTACAGTTTACGGTATTCCCGCAGCCCGAGAAATTTACATAGTATTCTTTGTGCTCATGAACGAGCTGATAATAAACAGTATTGTCCAGGCCGCGGAAATTCAGCGTGACGCCGTGTTCATTTCCTTCAGCCGTATGATTAAAAACAACATCAAGGATTACTTCTATTCCAGCCTTGTGAAAAGCCTTTACCATATCCTTGAATTCATTTACGCAGTCACCAGGCTGCTTACTGTACGAATAGGACGCCTTTGGAGCGAAAAATCCCAGTGTGCTGTATCCCCAGTAATTTATCATCCGCTTTCCGGTTTTCGGATTTACGTTTGTGTTTTCGTATTCATCAAATTCCTGAACGGGAAGAAGTTCTACTGCCGTAATTCCAAGTTCTTTCAGATATGGAATTTTTTCTATCATTCCGCGGTATGTTCCCGGATATTTAGACCCTGATGTCGGAGAAGCAGTAAAGCCCTTGAGGTGAACTTCATAGATAATCGAATTGTTAAGGGGTATTCCGAGCGGTTTGTCACCGTTCCATTCATAGCCCTGGCTGTCAACGACTACGCATTTAGGCATTTTTTCAAGAGGACAGATTTTCCCCGGAAGCATGTTTTTAAAAACTGAACCGTCAGTAAATGCGCGTGCCCTCGGATCAAACAGGAATTTTGTTTTGTCAAACCGGAATCCTTTTTCTTCGTCATAAGGACCGTCTGCCCTGTAAAGGTAAAGGCATCCCGGCTTGAGTCCTGCTACAAACACATGCCAGATATCGCCTGTTTTATTAATCTGGGGGTTAAGCTCGACTGTTTTCCACGGCATTGAGTCATCTGGATTATTAAAAAGCTCGAGAAAAACTGCTGATGCATGACGGCTGAATAAGCAGAAATTTACGCCGCCGTCAGTATAAACGGCACCCTGATCCAGAGGTTTGCCTGGTAAAATGCGAACAGTGTCCATGCAATATATTTTATCATATTTGTCAGGAAATTTCATTATTTGAAGGTCCATATTCCTGTCTGTAATAAAAAATTGAAAGTTTAAAAAACGGGATTATAATTAAAACATGGAATTATTACAAAATGTTGCTGAGTATTATGAGGAACTTTTCCCCATAACTGCTGACCAGAAAAACTTTTTCGAGGCAGAACTGAAGAATTATCAGAATCCGGTAAAATTTCTGCGCATCTACTGCGGAACCGGAAGCCTTGAACATACTCTCTCAAAAGAAGGACATGACGTTACCGGAATCGAAATTTGTCCGGAACTCATTCAGAGCGCAACCCGCAAAAGACGCAGCCAGATTATGTTCCTGCGTTATTTCCAGATGAGTACGCTTGATATTGCACATTTCCTGGGCAAGGGCTTCTACAACATTATTTCCATTCTTGATAACAGGATAGCATTCCTTAAAGACAAAATCCTCATACGCAAATTTTTCTTTGACTGCAAGCAGCTTATAACCGATAACGGCATGCTTGTAATAAAACTGTATAACTATGATAAATTCTCTCAGGCTGAAACCGAACTTCCGGATAAAAAAAGCATAAGGGCAACCCTTTTCAGCAAAATCTATTCTGATGACGAAGGTCACAAGTATATGGAGCAGGTGCTTGAAACGGGCAACGGCAGGCTTACAAATGTAACGGAAGATGCAGAAATATATCCGCTGACCTGCAGCGAAATCCGGCAGATTTCCAACGAGGCAGGATTCTCTAAATGTGAATTTTACTCGGATTTCAACATGCAGCCGGTTACTCCCGACAGCGACGAAATTCTGGCAGTTATCAGTTAATCCGCCAGCGGCCTTTTTCCCGGATGAATCTTTTTGCCGGAATTTCAAGAAGGCGTCCGTCTTCACCGCTGAGTTTAATCATGCTGCGGATAGGATTTACGTCAGAAATCTTAAAATCCGTTCCGTCATAGAAAACGTGAATTCCTTCCTGAGGCAGGTTCTTGCGGGCTTCAGAATACCATTTACTTTCATAGCTCAGGCAGCATAAAAGCCTTCCGCACTGACCTGAAATCTTCATTGAATTAAGTGAAAGATTCTGTTCTTTTGCCATTTTTATTGAAACAGGAGGCAGCCTGTCACTTACACATGAACAGCAGTAAGGCCTTCCGCAGACGCCGAGACCACCGATAATCCTGCTTTCATCACGTACGCCGATCTGACGAAGTTCAATGCGCATTTTGAATATGCTGACAAGGTCTTTTACGAGTTCCCTGAAGTCTACGCGGTTCTCGCTTGAAAAGAAGAAAAGGGCTTTCGGTTCTTCGAGAAGGAAATGTACGGCAACAAGTTTCATGTCCAGTTTGTGAAGGGCAACCTTTTCCTTAAATACCGGGAACGCATCTTCCTCTTTTTTCTTGTTTTCGGCAAATCTTTCTATGTCTTCTTCGTTTGCCTTGCGTTCAATCGTAATTATATCAGACTGCTTGATTCCTACCGGATGTTCTGTTTTTCCGAGGATTTTAGCGAGGTCCTTGCCATAGCGTGTCGGAACGATGACATAATCTTCGTCCGTTAATTCCTTATTCTTAAAATTCTTTGGAACGGTACAGAAAATGCCTTCCCTGGAATATTCCAGAGCAGCTTTATACAGAATGTCAGGATAAACGAAAGACTCACCGCCTTCGTCCTGAGAATATTCATCGTCTTCGAGATCTTCTATATTTTCTTCTTCGCGGTCTATATCCTGCTCAAAAATATCACTCATTTATAATTCCTTATCTTTTGATTTCATTTTAACTTTTAAGCGGCAATCAAGTCTATAATCATCCCGTTCAGTTCTTCAACTCTGGCCAGAATATCAAGGTTTTTTGACTGCGTATAAAGCACATCCCGTGCAAGCTGATTGAGTTTCTGGTCGATTATCTGGATCTGTATCCTCGGATCAAGGGGACGTCCCTTTCGTGTCCTTCCGAAACGCTTCTGTGATACTACTTCAAAATTATTCTTTACGATGTATTTAATGAAGCTGCTTACGTTCCTGCGGTATTTTTCCATGTTTTCAGGACTCTGGTCCCTTTTGAGTTCATCTCCGGAAGATTCTACGGCATCCTTGAGGAATACGACGGCATCTTCCTGTGACATTTCAAGGATTTCAAGAGGCAGACGCTCGCTTATAAACTGCTGTTCCTGCTGTTTTTTTTCAAACTCTGTTGCAAATCTGGATTTTTTTGCGGATGCGGCTTTTTCGTTTTTTCTGGCGGTCTGATCCTGTGCAGCTTTGTTAGCTGCTGACTGGGCGGCGGCAAAATATAATGACTGTCCGTTTATTCCCTCAATCAGTGCCATTAAATCGCCTTGCTTTTAATTGAACGTTCAATAAGGAAATCCTGAAGTGATTTTTCGTAGGTTTCCTCATCACTGAGCGAAATGCAGTGTCCGTTAAGGACAACATCTTCATCTATCTGAAGGCTTTTTGTAGTAACATTACCGATGATTGCGCAGGTTGAAAGGAGGTGAATTCCTTTTGGTGCAGTTACGTCGCCGATGACGATTCCTCCGACAATTGCGGAAGCTGCCTTTATGTTTCCCCTTATGCGTGCCTTGTCGCCGATTATTATGTTGCTTGTAGTTTCAATGTCACCGTTTACATCGCCGTCAACACGTATTACGCCGTTTATACGGATATCACCCGCAACGGCAGAGCCTGCACCGATAATAGTGTTGATTGTTACGTCTTCTATTGCAAATGCCATTTTATTTAGTAAGTTTTACGTTTACGTATTTTGAAGGATCTACGACGTCAGAACCGATATGGACTTCATAGTGAAGGTGCGGACCAGTTACGATACCTGTATTTCCGATGGTTCCGATAACGTCGCGCTGAGAAACATACTGACCTTTTTTAACGCGTACTGAGTTCATGTGGCAGTAACGCGTATAGATACCGTGCTTGTGCTTGATGATTACATAGTTTCCGAAGCCCGGATCAAACGTAACTGTAACGACTTGACCGTTTGCAGTTGCAACAATAGGGTCGCCGGAACGCCATGTTGAAATATCAAGGCCCTTGTGAATGTACCACTGTCCTGTAATAGGATGCGGTGTCTGTCCGAAAGGCATTGAAATATGTCCGATTCCGCCTTTGATAGGCCAGATGTTAGGAATGTCAGCAAAGAGGGTTTCCTGGCTTTCAAGCATCTTTCCGATCTGTTCAATCGGCTGAACTACGCTTTCAAGATATGAATTGAGCTGGCGGATGTCGTTAACTTCTTTTGTTGAGCCTGTAACGTTCTGCTGCTTGTCAAAAAGTGATGAAAGGTCTGAATCATTCATCGAAGCCTTGGCAACTGTAGAAGAAGAGTTGATTCCAAGAATTGAAAGTGACTGTGAAAGGGATGTCTTGAATCTTTTTGCAGTCTGAAGAAGGTTATTGTTTTCGTCCCTGAGTTCATCGAGGCTCGCAAGAGTCTGTCTGTTTTCGCTCATGAGGCGGCTTATTTCTGCATTTGAACCGGCAACCTGCCTGTTGAAGTAGATGAAGGAACCGATGATTCCCGTGAGAAGGATAATACCGAAAGCAAGTGCAAATACGTTGGTATGGAAATTGATTACCTTGCCTTTGGAATGCGGGACGACCATGATTGTAAGCTTGCCGTCGCAGATTTTTAAAAAACGCAGAAGCCCGCGGCCTGCAAATTCAAACAGCGAGCAGACAGCCTTGAACATACGGGCTATCAGAGACTTCTTTGTTCTTCTGTAGTTTCTTGATTTTGGCAAAACCACAACTCCCTTTAAGAATAAGATATTACCATACTATATGTTTTTGTGTCAAACTTACTTATATTCAGCGTTTTAATTTGACAGCAGTTCAGTCCTATGTTAATCTTATCGGTAGATTTATATCGTATAATTAATCATATCTGACATAGGAAAAGCCCATGCAATTTTTTGATACTCACGCCCATATAGGGCTCATATATGATGACCCTATAGAACAGCTGCGCGTTATTCAGCAGGCTAAACTTGCCGGCGTAACACGCATCGTAAGCATAAATAATTCTCTTCATGACTTTAAGAAAGTATACGCAACCCTGAAGTCTGTTCCTGGAATTTATCATGCAGTAGGTGTTGCTCCTGCCGAAGTAACTACTCCCGGCAAGGACTGGTATAACATCATCGATGAAAGCGTTTCACTTCCGAATGTTGTTGCAATCGGAGAAACCGGCCTGGATTATTACAAGCAGTTTGGTGATAAAAATACTCAGATAGAGCTTTTTATTGCCCAGCTTGAACTTGCACAGAAGCATAACCTTCCGGTAATCATTCATAACCGCGATGCAGGAAAAGATATTTTTGACGTTTTGAGCGAGCGTATTCCTGAAAAAGGTGCGATTTTCCACTGCTACAGTGAAGATGCCGTTTATGCTAAAAAATGTCTCGATGCAGGCCTGAACGTATATTTCTCTTTTGCAGGAAACCTTACGTACCGCAATGCACGCAACCTTCATGAAACAGTCCTGAATGTTCCGCAGGACAGGATTCTCATTGAAACGGAAAGTCCTTTCATGATTCCGGCTGAATACAGGGAACGCAAGCGCACAATGCCTGCATACCTTCCGTCTACTGCAAAATTCCTTGCTGAAATGCTTGAAATTCCTCTCGAGGAACTCAGCGTAAAGCTCTGGCAGAACAGCTGCAGGATTTTCAATCTTCCGGAAGCTTAAACAATTTTGAACCTCTATCATCCTGTAAAAATCGGCTCACTCTCACTAAGCGGAAATCTCTTTCTGGCTCCTGTTGCAGGATATTCAGACAGGGCTTTCCGTTCAATCTGCAGGGAATGCGGAGCTGATTTTGCATACACTGAAATGGTCAGCGCAGAAGCCCTGACACGAGGTTCAGAAAAAACTGAAGTCATCATGAGCCGTGCTCCGAATGAGTCAAAATATGCCGTTCAGATTTTCGGGGGAGTTCCTGAAACAATGGCGAAAGCGGCACGGATGGTACTCGATGAAACTCATGCGGAATGCATCGACATAAACGGAGGCTGTCCTGTTCCGAAAATCATTAAGAGCGGAGCTGGAAGTTCGCTTACAAAAGACCCTGACCTGCTTTACAGGATTGTCCATGCCGTAACGGAGGAAGTTGGTTCACAGGTTCCTGTTACGGTAAAAATACGTTCCGGATGGGACAGCGAGCATATTACGTTCCTTGACTGCGCAGATGCAGCATTAAAGGCAGGAGCATCTGCAATTACCCTTCATGCAAGAACAAAAAAGCAGGGATATGAGGGCAAGGCAGACTGGAACAAGCTTGCCGAGCTCGTAAAATTCATTGACGGAAGAATCCCGGTTTTTGGAAGCGGAGATGCTTTTTCTCCGGAAGATGCAGCGCGAATGCTTGAAACGACAGGCTGCGATGCCGTAATGTTTGCACGCGGTGCAATGGGAAATCCGTTTATATTTACAAAGACAAGGGAATTCCTTGAGACGGGAAAATATTCAGAAATCCCTGACCGCATGAGGATTGAATACGGCTTTAAGGAGCTTGACCTCCTGATTGAAGACCGCGGTGAAGAGAGTGCCTGCAGGGAAATGCGCAAAAGATTCTGTTCTTACAGCAAGGGAATGGACGGCGGAGCTGCACTCAGAAAACAGATTGTTGCTGCAGGAACCAGGCAGGATTATCTTTCGATATTTGCTGATAAAATTTAAAAAATCACTTTATTTGAGTTTTACCTTGAATTGAATTTGATATAAAATATACTTTATGGGGTTTTTAAAAGTTCTTACGGAGTTTTTTGAATCCATCTTCAAAGGATCTTCTCCGGAATACGCAAAAAAACAGGAACTCAAGCGCTGCGAAGCTGAACTTAAGCTGATAGAGCCGGCTATTTATAAAAATAACATGATCCTGCCGAATTTTGCCGAACTTTTCAGAATCATGTATGAAAACACCCGCGTACTGTATACCCTTCTTTCTTCTACAATCTGCTCGGGTGATACCCTTCATAACAAAAAATATGAAGAAGCACTCCTTGAAACAGGTTTTTCTCCGCAGGGACAGGAACTTCTTGAAAAACTTTCCGTTGAAAACCGCAAGAATGAAGTAATGTCTTCAGACCTGACCATGAACAAGGTCCTTGAAGCACAGAAAAAAGAGTTCGGGAAAATACTTAAGGAAGTTGATTCAGACGAATTCAGGAAGATCGATACCGTGATTGCCGGAATCCGCCAGCTTTATGACCTGTGCTGCTTTGACTTTGTAGAAATGATACAGCTGTTTGATCCTGACTACAGCGGAAAGGATTTTTCATATAAGCCTTCATATCAGCAGATTCTTCTTGAAACGGCAGGAAGCCTGCTCCAGGATTATTATTACATTACCGCAACTTTCAAGGTAAACACTTCCATCGGCCGTGCGCTTACGGCAATCAGCCAGATCAGGCACGGTTATGAAGATGAGCAGGCTTCCCGTAAAATTCTGGATGCGCTGAAAAAGGTAAATACAATTCATACGAAATTCCTTAAGCCGGAACTGATACGCAAATTCATCATACTCTGGAAAAAAGACAGTTCATTCGAGATTAAGCATAATACATACAGTTCAGATGCAAGCAAATCATATGCGGCAGTTCTGCAGACAAGGTTCAGTTCGGATGAAAACCGTGTAAAAATGGAAATAAAGGACAGAAACGTTGCAGTTGAACAGCAGAAACTTTTTGGCGGAGAACCTCTTGAAGAAGTTCATGGTTTCAACGCAGAAACAAACAATATTCTCCGTACGAGCACGTCATATTCATTTTCGCTTATAACTCCGATGCAGATACTTAAAACTTTTATTGTGAGGTTTTTTACGCCGCAGGTTCAGTCGCTTCTGGAAGACATCGTAATTGAAGGGTTTTTCAACAATTCAACCCTTAAATCAGATTTTTCATCAAGGTTATTTACTGCAAAGGATTTTGCCGGAGACCTTGAGGCCTTTGAAAAATCTTTTGATCGCGGCGGAGACAACGACGTTGCCCTGATAAAAGGCTACATTGAAGACAGTCATAAAGATGCAGATTTTATACGCAAACTTTCTGCCATGGTTGAAAACATAAACAAACAGGCCATGGCAATCATTCAGAATCAGGTTACGGGCTTCAGGGATCTGTACTTAAGGGTATCAGAGATGCTCGTTGATTCAAAAAAATCAAAGTCGGATCTTATCGTAAACATAAAGGTTTTGTTGTCATCTTCGCGAAACAGGGATGCAACTCAGTTTCTGGAACAGACAATCCCGCTGTGGCCTACATTCTTTGAAATTATGAAGAATTATGCTATCATCGGGGAGATAGATAAAAAGTAGAGGGGATTAGAATGACATCAGCAAATGACGGGGATGCGTATGAGGCAGTAGTTGCCCAGTACGAAAAGAAGATTTATGACCTTCAGCAGTTACTTGAAATTTCGCGTTCCCTGTGTTCAACAATAGAGTTTTCAACACTGATAGAATCCATTCTCTATACGTGCATGGGACAGTTCCGTGTTCTTGGAGCAGGACTTTTTGTTCTTGAAGCTCTCGATGCCGATGAATTTGCCCTCGGTTCAAACTACAACGGAATTGACCTTGATTATCAGGTTCAGTACCGGATTCCCGTAAACCATCCGGTAGTTTCTGTCTTAAGTTCCTCAAATAAGGTATTTACGCTCGATGAGCTTCTCTCAGAAGTTCCGCAGGGAACCGACATGAGGATGATAGAAAGCCTCAAGCCGTCGCTCATCGTTCCGCTTCTTCAGAAAAATCTCCTTGACGGAATTCTCGTGTTTGGAGAAAGAATTACCCTTGATGATGAAAGCGGATACAGTTCATACGAAAAGGAACAGATTCTTTCGATTGCATCCCTCGGTGCAATTGCAATAAACAACGCTGCCCTGCTTGAACGTTCTTCAACGGATATGATGACTCACCTCAAGCTCAAGTATTTCTTTTACAATGTTCTTGCAGATAAACTTGATTCGTCACTTGCACAGGGCAATCCGCTTTCGGTAATAATGTTCGACATTGATTTCTTCAAGAGGTTCAATGATACATACGGACATGCCTGCGGAGACTATGTTCTGATAACCGTTGCAAAAATCATCAAGTCATGTATCCGTGAACAGGATCTTGCCGCCCGCTACGGTGGAGAAGAATTTACGGTTCTCCTGAATAATACTGACCGTGAAGATGCAATGACGGTTGCCGACAGAATCCGCAGCAAGGTCGAGCAGTTTGATTTCTGTTATGAAAACCAGCACGTAAAGGTAACAATTTCAATAGGTGTTGCCGTTTTCAATTCGGAATCAAATCCTATATCATCTCCAAAGGAAATTGTTGATCAGGCAGATAAAGCCCTCTATGTTTCAAAGCGTAACGGCAGGAACAGGGTAACGTTTGCCGATCAGAAAATCGTTGCAGAAGTAGCCCTGGAAAAATGAGATTAAAGTCACTTATAAGAACACCGTTCAGATACACATATTTTAAGGCGACCCTGATAATTATTGCCGTAAATGCACTTGCTTATTTTCTGTGTAATTTTACCGGCCTCAGGTATTTAGGTTATGGAAATCAGTTTATTTCATATTCATACACTGATTTGACCTTCGGACTGAATGTATGGGGATTTGTCGGACAGCACATGTTCTGGCAGCCGCTTACGTACATGTTCATGCACGAGAATTTCCAGCACATACTTTTCAACATGATAGGTCTTTTTTTCTTCGGAATGACGGTTGAACGCGCCCTTGGATCAAAAGAATTCCTGCTGATGTATTTCTTTATAGGTATTTTTTCAGGACTCTTCTCTCTTTTGGTTTATTATCTAACCGGTAGTTATTATTCAGTTCTTGTTGGTGCAAGCGGAGCAATTTACGGTCTCCTGCTGACTTATGCCGTAATTTTCCCGCATTCGCGCATTTTTATCTGGGGAATTATTCCAGTTCCGGCACCGCTTCTTGTCCTCATTTATGCAGGAATTGAATTCTTCAGTCAGTTTACTTCATTTGACAATGTTTCGCACATGACCCATCTTGCCGGTTTTGCCTTTGCGTTCATTTATATCGTTGTCCGTATGGGCGTGAATCCCTTTAAGGTCTGGTTCAACAGATGAAAAAAATCGTGGCTGCGCTTCTCTGCGGCCTTTTGAGCGTATTCGGTTTTTCTCAGAAAACATATCAGGATACAACGATAAGGGTTTCACTGTGGGCACAGCTTGATGCATATCCGGGACTTTTTGATACTGATACCGGAGATTCAAGTAAAACAGAAGAAGATTCTAAATACCTTGTTCCGGTTGCACAGCTGCGGAAAATTGCTCCTTTTATTATTTCCGGAATGGTCTATGGGTGGACGTTTGAATATACGCCCTATGACAAGGCCCGCGCCGTGGACGAATATTTTGCCTTTGAACCGATAAATGAGCTTTCTGAGGAAGAAAAAAAACAGATCCGTTATACAAAGCCATGGCTCACGGAATCAAGGCTTTCCTGCTGGGCTGAATACGACAGGACAATACCCCAGAAGTATAATCTTGAAGTGTGGAACTCTGTAACTAACCCTAAAATACGTGGTTTAGGATATGCAAGGCTTTCTGAGGGATTCGACGGAATACGGAAAGCATGTGGGGATGCCATGAAAAATGCGGTGCGTGAGCACTGGCGTCAGCTGGTTAAGAACAAACCAAAGGAAATTGACGGCAGGCTCCTGCTTTGTGAACCCCCGATGATCGGAATAGATGCCGGCCGTTACAAGGTTACACTTGATTTTTTCATGGAATCGGATAGAATTATAGAATATAAAACGTTCTGAAAGAATTTCGGAGGAACACTATGAAAAGACTTTTAGCTGTTGTTGCAGCAGTATTCTGTTTTATGGGCGCAGTTTTCGCTGATGAAACAAGCGACGCTTTTGACATCATTAAGCCGGAGCCATCAAAAGAAACTGTAAAAATCGTTCCGGAGAATCAGTATCCTGAACTTCACCCGACTTCAAAAGCAAGCTGCCAGGTATATCTGGAATACACACCTTTGACAAATGAGGTTCATATCTACTATACATGTAATATGGCTGCCTATGATCAGGGCGAAGCTATGAATACCGTTATGGCTATCCTTAAGGATTTCCAGAAAGAAAACGGATATTACAGCTACAGATATATGAGAAAAGATTCTGTAAAATACTTCAGGGATGAAGCCAATATCAAAAAGGCAACTTATTCATCTTACCTGGTATTCTCTCGCTGATAAAAAATCAGGAATTATTGCGAGCCAGTTCATGAGAGCTGGCTCAACTTTTTTATAATAAACACATAAATCATTCCGGACTTGTTTTGTTCAGAGTGACAGACAAAGAGAAAAAAATGGACACGCAGAACATTATTAAAAATCTTCACCCGCTTGAAATTAAAGTTCTTCTTAATTACACGACAAAAGATGAATTGACTTCAGAAAAGCTTCAGAAAGAGCTTGAATACAAGGAAGGCCACGCAAACCAGGCATTCAGCTGGCTCGGCGGAAAGGAACTTCTTTCAGTTGTAAGCAAGACACCACACACATTCTATGAAATCACTGACCTGGGCCGCTCTTATGCAAAGGACGGAATCCCTGAACTCAGAATCATCAACTTTGTAAAGGAAAACGGCGCAAAACTTTTGCCGGAAATTGCTGCAGGAATCGGACTTGAACAGAAGGATGTAGGTTCTGCTTTCGGTCAGCTTTCAAAGGCCGGCGTCCTCAAGATGAACGCAGAGAAAAAAGCCGAATACACAGGTGCAGACATTCCTGCAAACATCAAAATCGCATCAGAACTGTTTGAGCGTGCAGTAAAGGCTGATAACGGACAGATTGACAATGCTTCGCTTAATGCTGATGAGCAGGCTGCAATTTCAAATTATGCAAAAAAACGCGGTGCTGCAGATTCTCCATTCAAAATCATTGAACGCGAAACCGTTGTATATAAACTTACAAAAGATTCTGCAGAAGTAGTTGCAGCTCTCAAAAAAGCCGGAATTACGGGCAATGAAATCGGAGAACTTACTCCGAAAATGCTCGCTTCAGGCGAATGGAAAAACGGAACTTTCCGCGGTTACAATATCGCAATTCCTCCGGCACGAATTATTCCTGGCCGCACAAATCCTTATGTTCAGTTCCTTGAGCATGTTAAGGACAAACTCTGCTCGCTTGGTTTCCAGGAGTTCGACGGACCTCTCGTAGAGACAGAATTCTGGAATGGTGACGCACTCTTTATGCCACAGTTCCATGCAGCCCGAGATATTCACGATGTTTATCGAATCAAAAACCCGACTCACGCAAAAGAAATCGAAGAGCCGTGGCTTTCAAATGTAGCAAATACACATAAAAACGGCGGAAACACAGGAAGCCGCGGATGGAACTATAACTTTGACCACGAGTTCACACGCCGCCTGGTTCTCCGCTCGCAGGGAACGGTTCTTTCAGCTCATCAGCTTCACAAGGCTGAGATTCCGGGAAAATACTTCGGTATTGCCCGCTGTTTCCGCTACGACAAAGTAGACGCAACACACCTGAGTGACTTCTATCAGACAGAGGGAATTGTTCTTGGTGACGATGTAAACCTTCGTACTCTGCTCGGCTTCCTTGAGATGTTTGCAAAGGAAATCGCAGGTGCAACAGAAGTTAAATATGTACCGGGCTACTTCCCGTTCACGGAGCCGTCTGTCGAAGTTCATATCAAGCATCCTGTTCTGGGCTGGTTTGAGCTTGGTGGAGCCGGAATCTTCCGTCCAGAAGTTACGAAATCAATGGGAGTTGATGTTCCGGTACTTGCATGGGGTATGGGTATCGACCGAATGGCGCTCATGGCACTGGGATTGAACGACCTCCGCGAACTGTTCAGTGAGAACATTGAAGAAGTTCGATTGCGAAAAGCTAAGTTCTAGAAATAAAAAAAAGCCGTTTTCTTCTGAAAGCGGCTTTTTTTTGTCGTTGCCGGTTTTTACCTGGCATTTTTTTATACTTTGAATTTGCTTACTTCGGCGGTCAGGGCATCGATACTGTTCTTTGTATCAACAGCCAGGGTATTTACGGTATTTACTGATTCCGTAATCTGATCTGCTCCAGCTGCCATTTCATTCATTCCGCCGCTGATTTCCTGTGTGATTACATTCATGTTTTTGGCTTCGTGAGTTACCTGGCTGCTTCCTTCAAGCATTTCATATGAACTCTTCTGGACTTTCTGTGTCAGGTCGTTCAGTGTTGTAATTGAATTAAGGACATTCTTACTGTTGGCAGACTGCTCTTCCATTGTAATCCTGATGGAATGTTCCTGCTGTGAAACGGTTGCGATTTCTTTTTCAATCGAAACGAATTTTTCTACGACTTCACTTGAATACTGGCTTACTACATCAATCGAAGCAGTAATCTTCTGGAGTGCGGCTTCAATTGTTTTGGTCTGGTCTGCTGAAGATTCGGCGAGCTTGCGGACTTCATCTGCGACGACTGCAAAACCTTTACCCGTATCACCTGCATGAGCTGCTTCAATTGCGGCATTCATTGCAAGAAGGTTCGTTTCACCTGCGATGTTTGAAATAACGGAACTGATTTCCAGAAGACCGCGTGATTCTTCGGCAACGCTCTGAATTGCATTTGTAATTTTGTCGAGGGCTGCTTTTCCTGATTCAGATGTTTCTGTAAGGCGAGTAATGTTTTCTGCATTCTGAATGAGGGTTCTGGTCGTATCGTCCATGTTTTTGATGAGTTCATTGATTGAAGACGAAGATTCAGATATGTTGGCAGCCTGTTCATTGATTAATTCGTTCAGACGGTTAATTCCAAGGGAAATCTGTTCCATCGTGCTGCTGGTTTCGGTAACGCTTGCAGACTGATTGACTGTCTGTCCCTTGATGCTCTTGATATTTGCAGAAATCTGGTTAACTGCAGAGGCCGTTTCAGTCATGTTAGAAGAAAGGTCAATTCCTACGCTGCTGAGTTTTTCTGACTGAGCCTGAACTGTAAGTACAAGCTGATGAATTTTATTGAATGTGGCATTAAAGTAGCCTGCCATTTCACCTATTTCATCACGGCTTGAAACGTCAATTCTCCTTGTCAAATCGCCTTCTCCTTCAGAAATATCCTTGAGGATGGCGGTGAATTTTTTAATCGGTTTAACTGTCCTGAGTGAAATAAAGATTCCGAGGATTATGAGCAGGACTGCAGCACATGTTCCGTAGATTTCTCCGATGAATACTACTGTCTCTGAACCGTCATGAATAGCTATGATGTTACTGCTCAGGAGTCCGCAGATGTCATCGACGAAGATGTCAACATTTTCGAAAACCTTTTCTGCATACGGGTCGAATTCCTCCATGAACTTGTTGCCTTCAGAAGGACCGTCCTGTATATAGGCTGCGGCCATCTTTTTGCCCATGTCATAGAAGCCGTCGAAGGATTCTTTCAGGGAAGCAAGTTCATTAATCTGGTCATCATTGTTTCTTGCACGGTAGAAATCTGTAAATTCATCAATAATCCTATAGAATTCCTTTGCGTGCTCTTCGGCTTCAGTGTATCCGTCATCGTAGCCTTCAGCCCCGCGGGTTGCAGAAATATCCGTAAGCCACTGCTGAACCTGAATGACGTGAATCTGCATTTCCTTTGCCTTTAGCGCATTAGGAAGGATTTCTTCGTCAACTTCTTCTGCTGAGTTGTGGAAATTCTGTGCATTAATGACTACGGCAAAGGTCATTACAACGATAAACAGCACGGAAAGGAGGTATCCGCTGAATACCTTCTTGAATAAAGTTAAGCCTCTCTTTTTCATGATAGTACCTCAATTTAATTATAACATGCTGAAATTACAAAAAAAATGCCGGGCGGATTTATAACAAATAATTAAAATTTATCGTGAATATTGAAGGAGACTCAGTTCAAGGAGCTTTTTACACAGGAGTTCCTCGCCGCCTTTACAGAATGCGCTTACAAACGGACGTCCTACAAGAATATTGTCTGCTCCGAATGCCATTGCAGTTGCAACATCGAGTGCAGTTCGTATTCCGCCGTCTACCCACAGCTGAGAAGAGTGTTTTTTAAGTTCATCTGCATAATTCTGGAGGAATTCCGCAGTACTTCCGATGCGCGTATCTACACGGCCGCCGTGATTTGAAATATATGCGATGTCCGGTTTAACCTGTGCAATCAGTTCTGCATCTTCAGGGTTAAAGATTCCCTTTACGGCAAACTGAATGCCCTTTGAGTGGACGTAATTTTTGATTTCCGTAAGCTGTTCTGCTGATTTTTTTTCGAGCTTTATGAGGTTTTTCATAGTGGAAATATTGTAGGAATCAATGTCCACTCCGATTATTTTTGCGCAGGAAGAAGCAAGTTCAGCATGCTCGAGGATTTTTGGATTTTCAAAAGGCTTGATGAAAAAGTTTGCCTTAAAATTTTTATCTGATTTCTGGATTTTTTTAACTGCTTCAGTACCGTAGCGGATTTTTTCATCAGGGAAGCCGTCGCCGACGCAGATATCAAGTCCGACATTATGAGCAGCAGAAAACATCTGCGAGTAATAATCTTTTTCTGAGTCAAATCCGATGTTTTCGACTGCACCTGTAATCGGAGCAAGGGAAATTTTCGGGATTCTGTCGTTTACGGGACGTTCAAGAAAGTTAACGAACAGAAGCGGATTTTCCTTGCGGCAGACTTCCCAGCCGTCGCAGTTGAGGCGGAAATTAATGTTCCTGTTTACTCCGCCCATTCCCGGCATCTGTGCTATGCAGCCCGTTCCGTTGCAGACCGTACAGAAATGACATTTGTAATTATTCATTACCCGAATTATACTATATTGAAACAATAAAATAAACGAACGGAGGCGGATATGTCATTCTGTACGGGCGCTGTTTCAATGTTCGGCCCGCGTTTTGCTTAAGTCATTATAAATATTTTCTTCAATCTGTCTGGCGAAGACCGGATATGCTTTTTTCTGTGCAGTTTCGAGCGAGTAGGCAACGGTTCTTTCTGAAAGCCTGTCTTTGTATGAGTAGACTGTCTGCCCTGAACTGGCTGTAAGTTTAAGGTCGATTTCCGGGTAAACGGCAAGAGGACTCTTTCCGTCACTGTTTGGTTTTATTTCGACATCAGCCATATAGTTTCCTTTTTTGCTGACAGTCAGCCCGGATTTTTTGAATGCATTTTCGAGTGCGGTTGTGATGATTCCGTTGTAATCACCCTGAATGTTGAGCTGAATGGCAATCTGCCTGCGTTCATTATCAATTTTTACCGGAATTTCAGCGAGTTTTGCCCTGTCGGCTGCATACATTCTTTCACGATCCGGATGAATAAGCCTTCCGTATTCGAGTGTCGTAAGGAATTCCTTTCCGTGTTCCCAGGCGTTTTTATAATCAGACATGATAAAGAAAGGTTCGCCTTCAACCCTGGCAGAATTATAGAAACTGTAGAAAAGATTTTTTGCAAGTTCAATTTTCGGGACATACTGCGTCCAGGCCCTTTCGCGGTTTATGTAGGCAACACAATACCAGCGCTTCTCTGATTTGACGTGAAAAGGAACCGTATATTCAACGCCAAAAAGTTCGACATTGGACTGGATAGCTACATCCGTCTGAATGAGTGCAGAGTCGGTGACTTTTTTATTTCTTTCCATGTGGGTTACGGAAGTCGTAATATTTGCGTTTACGTTTGTGCGTATGTACTGTGAAAGCTGTGAGAGGGCCTCTGTTTTTGCAGTTTCAGCACTTTCAGCAACTCCGCGCTGTGCAAGGAATCTTGAATTCGGGAAAGCAGTTGTCCAGTCTGGAGTTACCCATGAAGGTATCTGCCGGGTAGAACCGCATGAAAAAAGGAAAAATGATACAAACGAAATAAGAAATGTGCTGATTTTTTTCATATAAAAACTCCCTGAAAACGGATATATAAAATTATAATATAAAAAAGCAGGTTTTAAAGAAAAAACGGCAGCAGCAATTTCTTTTTGTTTTTTTGTAAATATTGGATTTTTTTCGGCCGATAAATAAATGATGAAAAAACCAGTAAAAATTTCGGCTGTTGCAGGAATTTCGTTGTTTATTCTTGCAGCTTTATTTTCTATATCTCTTTTTACAGCTGTCGTAGATTTTGGACCGGCCTCAGGCGTTCGCGCTTCAGTTTTCTATAGATTCGGAAAACTTCTTGCCGGTACCTATGGATTCTGCTCGGCACTGATTCCGCTCTTTCTGCTTGTATCCGGAATTGAAAGCTTTGCTTCCAGCTGGAATTCGCGGAAGGGAACCATGCTCCTGGGCTCAGTGTTCCCGTTTTTTACGCTTAATGCTGCAGAAAAAATATGCCGGAAATATATTGAAACAAGTCCGGAACAGGAAATTCCTTTTAAACTGTTTGCAACGCTGACAGTTGCCCTTCTGGCCGTACTGTTTGAATACGTCCTTCTGTGGATAATCGGAAAATTCTTTGACAGCGAAAAAACTCCGTCTGAGGAACCTGATGTTCAGGATCATTTTGCAGTAGAAGAAGATTATAATGAACCTTCAGAGGAAGAAATTCCTGCTGAAACAGAAAAGACTTTTGCTGCTTCTCCTGTTCAGACAGAAGTCCGCGCGGCTGAAATTCCTGTTTCACAGGAGCCGGTTAAGAGTGCTGATTTTTCTGAAACAACCGGAGACTTTGAAAACAAAATTCCTGAAGCAGATAATGAGCCGAATCCTTTTGACCATGTGTTTGATGACATTGAAGAATCGCAGATGACGCTCCGTTCAGAGGATGAAGAAGAGCCGGCAGAAGATATTACTGAAACTGCTGAACCGGCAGATGAAGAATTTGAAGAGCCGATAGTTGAAGAAACTGCCGTTTCTGAAGAAGAATTCGAGGAACCGGTAGTTCCGGCTGAAACTGATGTTCAGGAAGAAGAGTTTGAAGAACCGGAAGTTCCGGAAGACATGACTGTTCAGGATGAAGAAACTCCGGCAACGGAAGAAGATGATTTTGATGATGCCGCAGATGAAATAAACAGCGCTGACATTGATTTTGACAGTGATTCTGAAACGCAGGAAGAATCTTTTGAAGCACCTGAAGTTGAAGACGACGCTGAAAGCCCGACTGAGCAGGCTGAAATAATTGAAATTCATGATGTTCCGGGTGAAACTCCTTCAATCGTTGATGAATTTGAAAATAAAGATCCGGAAATTGAAACCGAGAAAAACTTCTCTGAAGAAATAGATCCGTCAGTATTCGGACTTGATTTTGACGAAGACAATGAAAGCCCGGCTGAAGATGATAACGAAGATGTCTTTGCGATGATGGATCAGGATGCCGCTGAAAATCCGGTATTTGATGATGAAAAAATTGAAGAAGGAATTTCAAAAGAGCTTCCTAATGATATTTTTGATGAGGAACTTACTCTTGAAGATACGAACGTAAATGACGGCTATGAATTTGATCCTTCTGCAAAACCTGTCGTTGATGCTGACGGAAATCCGTACGAAGATGATGAAATTCCGGAAGAAGGCGAATATTCTGACGAGGAAATAAACCTTGATGAAGTTCCTCAGGAAATCAGGAATGCCATCAGGACCAACGGCCAGGAAAAAATTCATTCTTCACTTGAAAAGACCGTTTTTGGGAATACTGATGACGAAGAAGCCGTTGAACTTCCGGAAGTAAAGGAAGAACCTAAACCTGAAAAGAAAGCTCCTAAACTCCGTATGAGCAATTATAAGGTTCCTACAGACCTGCTTATGACCTATGAAAACGGCGAATACTGGGTCGTAGACTATGAAACAAAACAGAAGGCAGAAGACCTCAAGCAGACCCTCAGAGAATTCAACATCGAAGTTGAAGTTACCGGAATCAGGAAAGGTCCTGTTGTAACGATGTTTGAAGTTCTTCCGGCACCGGGCGTAAACATTAACAAAATCCGTTCACTGCAGGATAACATTGCCCTCCGTCTGGCAGCTACAAGCGTACGTATCGTTTCTCCGATCCCTGGAAAGAGCGCCGTAGGAATTGAAATCCCGAACAAAAAGCGTGCAATCGTAAGCTTCCGCGAAATCATGGAACAGAAAAATCCTGATTTTGAAAAAATGGCAATTCCTGTAATTCTTGGAAAGGATATTTCCGGTGAACCGCAGCTTATCGACCTTGCAAAAACACCTCACCTCCTGATTGCAGGTTCAACTGGTGCAGGTAAGTCTGTCTGTGTAAACAGCCTTATCCTTTCGATCCTGTACAAGCGTTCACCGCAGCAGGTAAAGATGATTCTTATTGACCCGAAAGTCGTTGAACTCAAGCTTTACAACGACATTCCTCATCTTCTTACGCCTGTAATTACAGAGCCGAAAAAGGCACTTCAGTCGCTCCAGTACTGTCTGTGTGAAATGGAAAGGCGTTATGCCCTCCTCGACGGAATGGGCGTACGTGACATTTCCAACTACAACAAGCGTATTGTTGAACGCCACATTGCAACGGAAAAGCTTCCGTATATCGTCGTAATTATTGATGAATTTGCAGACCTTATGGCTACAACCGGCCGTGAACTTGAATCTAACGTAGCGCGCCTTGCTGCTATGAGCCGTGCAGTCGGAATTCACCTCGTTCTTGCAACACAGCGTCCGTCTGTAAACGTAATTACCGGTCTTATCAAGGCAAACATTCCGAGCCGCATTGCCTTTATGGTTGCAAGCCGCACGGATTCGAACATCATCATTGACCAGATCGGTGCAGAAAAGCTTCTCGGAAAAGGCGACATGCTTTATGCTTCTGCAACGGATCCGTTCCCGGTACGCATTCAGGGAACCCTTGTCGTAGACGATGAAGTTGAAAAAGTCGTTGATTATGTCAAACAGTACGGTGAGCCGGATTATATCGATGATGAAATTTTCGTTGATGATGAAGATGAAGGCGGAGATACAAATCCTGGACTTTTCAGTGACGGAGAAGATCCTCTGTATGATCAGGCACTTCAGATAGTAATCCAGGCAGGAAAGGCAAGCGCAAGTTACATTCAGCGCCGCCTTAAGATCGGATACAACAGGGCAGCGCGTCTGGTAGAAGAAATGGAAGAACGCGGAATTGTAGGACCGGCAAACGGTTCAAAACCGCGCGAAGTCATTCAGGCACCGTAAAATTTACTTCAGAAGCTTGTTGAGGCGCAGGTCGTTCTGACGCCAGTTTTTGTCTACCTTGACCTGAAGGTCGAGGTCAATTTTATAGTCAAAAATCTTGCGCAGGGCCTTTATGCTTTCAACACGGATTGTCTTTATCATCTGGGCGCCTTTTCCGATAACGATTCCTTTCTGGCTTTCTTTTTCAACGCACAGGAACGCACGGCACCACATTTTTGTAGGGGAACGCATTTCCATGTCTGCAATCTGAACGTAAATGCAGTGAGGAACTTCTTCTTCAAGACGGTTGATTGCCTGTTCGCGGATTACTTCTGCAATCCTGAAATCGACTTCCTGGTCGGTATAGTATTCTTCCGGATAAAGGTGAGGTGCAACCGGAGCGATGTCATAGAGCGCCCGGAGGACTTCATTTATTCCCTTATCTTCTTTCGCCGATGTTTCAAAAACCCTTTTCGCCGGGATTTCCGGGAGCTGTTCTGAAACGAATTTTCGTACGTGCTGCGGAATCGACCTTGATTCGTCGGTTTTATTAACGGCAACTACGATTTTTGATTCATGGCCTTTAAGGAGCTGCGTAATCTGTTTTTCTTCATCACCGCAGGTTCTTGTCGAGTCAATTACATAGAGAATTGCATCTGCATTATCAAGCTGGTCCGAAACTATGTTCCTCATGCGGAGGTTCATTTTTTTGTCTGATTCATGATAGCCCGGAGTGTCTACGAAAACGAGCTGTCCGAGGGATGTGTTTACGATTCCCCTGATTGCATTGCGGGTTGTCTGTGGAATTGCGCTTACGATGCTGACCGGTTCTCCTGCAGCCGTATTCAAAAAAGTAGATTTGCCTGCAGAAGGGCGTCCGATAATTGTAACGAGGGCAGTTTTGTCACCGACCGGCGGATTCATTTCCTGATTTTCTTTCATAGGCATAAGTATACAAAAAAAAACAAAAATCGTAAAATGTCGGCATGGATTTTTTAACTTTTGAAGACGTAACTTTTACATATCCTCCGGTTGAAGGAGATCTGGATTCTGACGGCAAACAGATTGTTCCTCGCCCGGTTTTTGAACATTTCAGCGGAAGCCTGCCGTCTGGTTTTGTAAGCTTTGTCGGACAGAACGGATGCGGAAAGACTACGCTCCTTATGCTTGCATCGGGAAGGCTTCCTCCGGATTCGGGAAAAATTACACTCCTTGGGAAAAATCCGTTTGCACTCGGCGGAGAAGAAAAAAACCTTCTTGCATCCGTTATTTATCAGAACATGGAATTTGAAAGTGAAGATTCAGTTGCAGAGCTCCTGACACAGGTCTATGCGGCAGGAAATTACAGGTCAAAGGCAAAAGGCATCCGCAGCGGTGAAGATCTTCTTTCAGAAGTTATTGATGTCTTTGAACTTAAAAATGTCCTGAACCACGGACTGACAAAGCTGAGCAAGGGAGAAATACAGCGCGTTCTTCTGGCATTTTCAATTCTTTACGGAAGCGCAGCAGTTTTTATGGATGAACCGCTTTTTGCGATGGAAGAGGGGCAGAAAGAAAAGGCGCTTGAATATCTTAAGGAATTCGTGCACAAAACAGGAACTACGGTTTACATCTCAATGCACGAGCTTGACCTGACAAAAAAATATGCTGACACGGTCCTTCTGTTCTATCCTGACAGGAATATGGATCTGGGTACTCCGGATGAAGTTCTGACGAATGAAGCTGTTGAAAAGGCTTACGGAGTTCCTGCCGCCATGCTTAAGAGCAAGGAAGACCTTACCCGTGAGCATCTTGCAGCCGTTTCAAAGCAGTTTACTGAAAGCAGGTAGTTTTTACCGGAATCAGAACGGAGCATCATCGGGATTGCGTGCCTGACGGATATCAAGATCCTTAAGGCCTGAAATCCTTTCACAGTCCTCATCGCTCAGTTCAAAATCAAATATCTTTGCGTTTTCGATTATGCGTGCTTCAGTTACGCTTTTCGGGAGAGGAAGATAGCCTTTCTGAAGGCTCCACCTCAGGCAGATCTGGCTTATCGGGCGTCCGTATTTCATTGAAAGCTCATGCATGTCATCGTTGCTGAAGATTCCGCCGGTACCGAGAGGACTGTATGCTTCAACGACCATTGAACGTGCCTTACAGAATTCAACGAGCTCCTTCTGTGTCTGACCCGGACAGAGTTTGATCTGTTCAACCATCGGCGCAATTTTTGCCGTTTTCATAAGCTCATTGATATGTCGCTCACAGAAATTGCTTATTCCGATTGCCTTTAATTTGCCTTCTGCATAGGCTTCTTCCATTGCAAGCCAGCTTTCGGCATTTTTTTCTTCCCAGCAGTCGCGGAATTTAAGCGGATTCGGCCAGTGAATCAGGTACAAATCAACATAATCAAGGCCGAGCTTCGCTAACGAACGGTCAATAGCCTGTTTAGTCGTTTCGTAGCCGTGATCATCGTTCCAGAGCTTTGTTGTTACAAATATTTCTGAACGGCTGACGCCTGACTGTCTGATAAAATCATTAATTGCCTTTCCGACAGATTCTTCGTTTTCGTAGGCTGCGGCTGTATCAATGTGCCTGTATCCGTTTTTGAGGGCTGCATAGACGGCGTTATAGCATTCTTCCCCGTCCGTTGACTGCCATGTACCAAAGCCGACGCAGGGAATCTTAGTTCCGTTTGAAAGAGTAAAAGTGTCTGTTAAAGTCTTAAAATCCATACCTTATATTTTAAAGTGTTTTTTTAAAATTACAAGGTTTTGCTTAAATCCTCAAATTCAAAGACCGTAAAAACTCCGTCCTTTAAGGTTTCAAAGGTTCCGGAAGGATTTCTGTCAATTTTTCCGTCAAAGCGGATCATGTGTCCCTGAAGGGCCTTAATGTCATCAAGGGTAAAAGATGCGCCTTCTTCAATCCTGATGGAAAAAACTTCGCCCTCAACAGTTACGATACCGGGATATGCGTGCGGAGCATTGCCGTAAAAATTTATGTGTCCGACTACAGTGTCGGGAGCACGGGAAAATGCGAAAATGAGGGAAAGGGTACAGAGCAAAAGAAATGCAGTTAAAAAGTTTTTCTTCATGTTTGAGTCCTGCCTTTACTTAATGATAAAGTAGTTCACGAGGCCTTCTGCGCCGCTGCTGCTCAGGCTGATTGTGTCCCGTGTCGTTCCTGATGAATATGTCTTGATTTCGTGGATGCTTATTCCGTATTCAGAACGCAGTGATGTACCGTAATTGTTGCTGAACACAAAAGGTCCCTTAGACTGATATCCGTTTCCGGCATACTTTCTGTTTTCACTCATGTATTCAGATTCAGGACTGTAAGCTGATGAAAGCAGGTTGATTGAAGTCATCGGGTAAGTATAGCCGTCATAGGAAACGGTCTGTGCAGCGTCTTTTTTCATCGTATAGGCTGATGAATTGTCCAGAAGTGCCGTAAGGAACTGGGCGAAAAGATCATCAAAAGTGTAATTATTTCCGCTGACGGTTCTGACTGCACGGACTATCGATTCATTATCAATATAGCTGTTGGTTGAAATTTCTTTTATCAGGGCAGCTCCGCCGTAATTGCGCGCAAGCCATGCTCCGAAGGCATAGGCATTTGCATAAGAAGCTGATACATAATTTCCGTCCCTGTATTCACGGATCCCGGATAAATAGTAATAGCTGTTGAAGGTCTGAAAGCGTGATTTAGGAGAATTTTTGTCTGCAACTCCGAGGTGGCTCTGCATCATGTCTTCACAGAGCATGCTCAGCATTTCATTATAATTTGTATCCGGTGCGAGATTGTGCTTAATGTTTTTCTGGTTGAAGTTGATCATGTGCTGGAATTCATGTGCGAGTGTCGAAATCGTATCGTCCAGGTCATTTACGGCATAGGCTGAATCAATGTAAAAATACTTGCCCTTGTTTGACTTGCCGATAATATCTGAACTGCTTTTTGTGCTGTAGTAATAGTCCTTGGCATAAAAATAACCGAGGACACAGCACTGCTCTGATTCCCTTTTGCTGTAGTCATTACCGATATCATAAATTACGATGTTTACGTATGTGCCGGTATCGCTGTAATCGTCCATGTTCTTTGTATAGATTGTACTTCTTGTACTGGAGTCAGCATCTATGAGTTTATCCGACTCGTCACCGTAAATATTAGTGATGATTTTGTACATATCGTCAAATTTTGAAGCAAAGCTCTGTGCAACCGATTTATTTACTCTATTTCCTGATGAAGAGCCGATGGAATAGTAGTCATTGACAATCCAGACGTTGCAGTAGGTTCCGACAGCCTGGAGAGTAGCAGTTTTCTGAGTAAATTTAGAAATTTCCGTATCATCGTCTACGTAGATATTTTTCGTTGTTCCCACGGTTCTTGAAATCTTAGAAACTGTAGAAGAGCCCGAAAAAATGTCTGCAGATGCATTTCTGGCAGCAGTTTCCGGGAGTTCTACTGGAGGCGGCGTGAAATGGCGTTTGCCTGATTCTGCGGGAATTGAAATGAGATCAGAAACATCCGTCACCGTTTCTTCTTCAGAAGCTGCACGGAATCCTGATGCAGTAGATTTTACGATGCGCGTATCATTCAGGCTGATTGAGTAATCGTTTGGATTTGCTTTGACGAGATAAAGCGTCTTGCCGCCGATGGAGCCGCTTACATTAATGTTAAGGACAGAATCATCGGCTCTGTAAGCATCAGAAGAGGAAGAATAATCCCAGCTTACAGACTTTGTCGCAGTGACTACATCATAAGACTGGCCGTTAACTTCTTCAAAAAGGATGTTAAGAAGATCTTCGCAGCTCAAAAAGAGCATGCACAGCGGCAGAACACAGGCCGCAGACATAATTTTAAGAATTTGTTTCATAGGGGATATTATAACACAAAATTATTAAAAAACTGAACGGAAGGAAGGTGAACCGGCAGCGCAGAATTTATGGTTTCACAGGCGCGTGATTTTTGTCTATAATGTTTTTATGAATATCTGTCTGTTTACGCCAGCTGAGATAAAGTCGCCTCTTCCAAAAAATGACGAACGCGCACTTCATATAATAAAAGTCCTTCATAAAAAGACCGGAGATACGTTTGATGCCGGAATCATCGGAGGGCCGGACGGTACTGCGCTCATAAAGGAAATCTCTTCCGACGGCTCGATTGCCTTTGAATTTACGCCGAAAGGAAAGGGTAAGCCCCTCTATCCGCTTACGCTGATTGTTGGATTCCCGCGTCCTATTCAGCTCAGGCGCCTTCTTCGTGACGTTGCAGGTCTTGGAGTTAAAAAAATAATTCTCTGCGGAACTGAACTTACAGAAAAATCCTATCTTGATTCGAACGTTGTTTCTGACGGAAGTGCATATAAAATGCTCCTCGACGGAACGGTTCAGGCAGCTTCGACACATGTTCCTGAACTTGAAGTTGAAAAATCACTTTTTGCCCTTCTTGAAAAATATTCTGCGTCCTGGGATCTTTCTTCAAAGATTGCCCTTGATAACAGGCGGTCTTCATCGAGCCTGCATGAATTCCTTCAGAAAGAGGGAGCACAGACTTATGTTGCCGCAATCGGAAGTGAACGCGGCTGGACTGACAGGGAACGCGATGCCCTCGAAAAAGCAGGTTTTTCCCTCTGCTCTATGGGAACAAGGATCCTCCGCACTGAGACTGCAGCTACCGTTGCATGTGCAATTATTCTCGACCAAACCGGCGTTTTAAATTAGAATAGTCACCTATGGATAACGAAACAATCAGACAGAAACTTCTTGAAATCGAAGACACAGAGATAGATTTTACGGTAACGATGACAGGCAAGGAAAGTACGCGCGTAAACGGCCTGTATAAACCTGATACGCATGAAATCCTGCTTCACAACAAAAATTTTAAAGACGACATGCAGCTTATTTACACTGCAATACATGAATATACGCATCACCTGATGACAGAGCAGGAAATTGCTGAAACCGGCGGAAAGCTTCCGCTTAAAGGAGGCAAGGTTCATACGCAGGCTTTCTGGGCTAAGTTTCATGAACTCCTGCAGAAGGCCGAGGAACTCGGAATCTACCGCCTTAACATTGACTCAAACCAGGAACTCGCTGAGCTTACGCAGAAAATCAAGAAAGAATATATCGAAGTAAACGGCCGGCTCATGCAGGAATTCGGAAAGCTTCTTGCAAAGGCACATGCACTGTGCGAAGCAGCAAACATACGCTATGAAGATTACCTTGACCGCGTACTCTGCCTGCCGAGAACTTCTGCAAGGGAAATTACAAAGGTCGGTGTCGTAGAAGTTAATCCTGCGCTTGGTTTTGACAACATGAAAAAAGTCGCAATGCTTAAGAAAAGCGATGAACGCTCAAGCGCAGAACAGCAGCTTCTTTCAGGCAAAACACCGGATACTGTTTCTGAACTGATGAAAAAACATTCAGCAGAAGATCCGCGCAACAAGCTTGAAAAAGAAAGAAACCGCCTTGAAAAAACAATTGCAGCCCTCCAGCAGAGACTGCAGCTCATAGAGGAAAGCCTTGAAAGCCTTTAAAATTTTTCTGCTTTTGTCAGCCGCCGCCGTTTGGGCACAGTCCGCACAGAATTCACAGCAGCTTACGCGGCCGTCTGCACCGAAAGCACCTTCACATCCGTCAGTTTCCTCACCAAAGATCGGAAGCGGATTCTATACGCCGGGCTCAGGCGATTTTTATTCCGGCGTCAAAAAGCCTTCTGCTCCTGTGCAGAACAACACTTCAGCTTCTTCCGGCAGTACTAATACGACTGCAGCTTCACAGGCAACATCATCACAGGCACTGACACAGAATATAAGTACCGCAGCAAATATAACGGCTCAGGACCTTACAAAACTCGACAGTATGGGACTGCTCGGTAATTTTTCGAGCCTTCTTTCAAAGAACAGTGTTTCTTCAGCAGGTACGGGTTCTGATACGCTTCTGCTTCAGCAGATTTTAAGGGAACTGAGCAGCATAAAGGAATCTGTCAGCCAGGTACAGGCACCTTCCAAACCTGCGGCTGCTTCGAATAAAGCTTCTTCGGATGCAAAAATCCTCCGCTTCTGGGTGAACGGCTATGATCTGCTTACTTCGTTCAGGCAGGTGTATTTTTCTACGGAAGAAAGCGACGGCTCGTTCATGCTGACCGCCGACAGAAAGTACCAGTCAGGCAATAAAATCCTTTCTGAAACTTTTTACATCCTCTTTAAGGCAACAGGAAATTCCGGCGGAATCATAACCTACAATGTTTCAACTGAACTCGTGCAGGAAACAAAAAATCCTTCTTCACCTGTAAGCATCCTTGCTTCACAGAAAAATTTAAAGGCTTCACGTACAGGCAATCTTGTAAAAATTGTAAGGGATGATCAGGATTTCAGGACCAACATCCTTCTTAGCATGGACTGAACGGAGAAGAATAAATGAAACTTCACGAAGGACTTCTTCAGTTAAAATTCGACCGGGGTGAATTCAGCGGAATCAGGATGACACCTCTGGATGAACTTGAAAAAAAACTTGAAACATACATTTCGCTTCTTCAGGAATACAATGCAAAGTTCGACCTGATAAATACGGACGACCGGGAAGAAATTGCAGTCAGGCACATTCTCGACAGTCTTGCAGCCCTCCCTAAAATCTGTGAACTCATTAAAAATTCCGGCAAAACGGAAGAAATGCTTTCGCTTGCAGATATAGGTTCCGGTGCCGGCCTTCCGGGAATTCCCCTTTCATGCGCGCTTCCTCAGTATAAGTTCACGCTTATTGAAAGGATGACAAAACGCTGTGCTTTTCTGACTCACTGTGCACAGACACTTGGACTTAAGAATGTTACCGTCCACGAAAACCAGGCTGAACGGCTTGAACAGAAAATCTTTGACATCTGCGTATTCAGGGCCTTCCGTCCGCTTGAAAAAAAGATGATGAAAGTCCTTTTAAGGATTCTCAAAGACGGCGGATGTCTTGCGGCATATAAAGCCAGACAGGAAAAAATCACGGAAGAAATGACTTCGCTTCCTGTTGTACCTGAATATGAAGTCTTTAAGCTTGATGTTCCGTTCCTGACACAGAATGATTCTTCAGGAGAGGACCGCGAGAGAAATCTTGTAATTATCCGGAAATAAAATTAACCGACAATATCGATTTTCTTGAGGAGACGGACAAGGCCTTCCTTTGCAACAAGGTCAATCGGACGGCCTTCTGCATAACGGCGTGCTTCTTCAGTATATGGTCCTGCCGTAAAACAGATTCCGCGGTCAGCCTTTGAGTCACTTACCTTTGAATGGAAATCGCGTACTGCGAGTTCTCCGGTTGCACTTGTGGTTCTATAGAATCTGAATACTTCAGTATCTTCCCAGCGCGGAGTTTCAACCGTAAGAAGAATTTCTACATTTTCCGGTGTGACGGCGATATCCTGAATTTTTGTTACGGCTTTCTGATAGTAGCTCATTGAAATCTTGCGGCACAGTGCAACAAAATCGCTTGAACTTGACATCAGGTAAGTCTGAAGGTTTTTGTTCTGGTTAAGTTCCTGATAGCGTGAAAGAAGGTTCGGAACGTCTTTGTATGTCGGGTTCAGCGCCTGAATGTCCTTTAAGCAGGAAAGTCCGACGGCAATCTTGTCTGTTGCAAAACAGGTTGTTCCAAGCTTGTATTTGAGTTCAAGATAAATATCCTGAGGAATGTTCTGATGCCTGAGGCCAATTTCAAAATCCTGTGCAGCCTTGTCATACTGATTCATCCTCATGTGAATTGAACCTGCTGCAAGGCATGAACGTGCTCCGAACTCCGGATCCGGCCTGAGGTGCATGAAAACCTTGAGTGCCTTGTCACCGTAGCCGCTGTCCTGCATGGAATCAGCCATTGAGAAAAGTGCTTCCTTGTTTTCAGGATTTTCATCGAGTGCGCGTTTAAGGAACGGAAGGCTGTCCCTGTAGTGATGTCCTTTATAGTATGCGAATCCGAGGTAAGAATTTACTTCAGGTGCATCCGGCTTGATTACGAGAGCTTTTTTGAGGCAAGGAATTGCCTTGTCGTATTCTTTGTTCTTATAGCATGCAAGACCGAGATAATAGTTTGCTTCAAAATTGTCGCCCTTAATCTGATAGGCTGTTACGAGACCCTTGAAGGCTTCCTGAACTTTATCGAGCTTCAGCGCACAGATTCCCTGTCGGAGTGAAGCAAGGAAAGGATCGATTTCCGGATGTGCAGGAGCAATGCTCATCATTGTTTCATAAATCTGATATGCCTTGTCCCATGTATGTTCGTTATAGTAGATTTCTCCGAGAGCCCTCAGTCCGTCCGGATTGTGCGGATCCTGACTGAGTTTGCGCGAAGCTTCCCTGATTATCTGGGCACGTCCCTTTGACTTACCCTTCTTTCCGCCCTTTTTGCGGGTCGAAAATGCAATGAGGATGGCTGCAAAAGCAATAATGATTACAATGGCGATGACTGTTGATAATGGATCCATAACTTTACTATATATTATATCGTCATTTTCTGATTATTTCATGAATTCTTCAAGAACAGCATGAATTATTGGCGCAAAAGTACTTCGAATTTTTCTTCCGGCGGAATTGAATCCTTTACGAAATAATCCGGGTAGCTTTCAAGGAGCTGCTGTACCTGGTTTTCAAGTTTGTGCAGGTGGGCCTTAATATAGATTTTTGCGTAATCTGCGCTTCCTTCCTGGATGGCAGAGAGAATTTTCTGGTGCTGAAGGATCGTTTCCATCATGATGTCCTTGTTCCACACCGTAATGAGCCTGACACGGGCATAATGATTGCTGTTTTTCTGGATTACTTCCCAGGCGGCCTTCTGCCCGGTTGCGTTGAACATGTATTCATGGAAGGCGTTGTCCAGCTGGAAAAGCGAATAATAGTCGCAGGTCTGAACCGTTGCCCGCTGCTGCTCTATGTTGAGTTCGAGTTCGCTTATGTCTGCCTTTGTTACTTTCTTAATGAACAGTTCAATGTTTGCGCTTTCAAGGCTTTCACGGATAAAGCGTTCCTGACTGAGTTTTGAAAAGTCTATGCGTGATACGGAAGTTTCTTTCTGAGGAAAAATGTCCAGAAGTCCGTCCCTCTGAAGGCGGATAAATGCTTCACGGACAGGAGTACGGCTTACATTCAGTTTTTCAGCAATTTTCTGGGTACTCATGGTTGCACCAGGCTTGAGCTGAAGGGACATGATGTTGTTTCTCAGGGCTGAATAAACCGCTGACTGTACACTGGAATCAGTTGATGCCATAGCTGAAACTCCTTGCTGCTGACATGTTAGCATTTGCCTTTATTGACTGTCAACTCTTAAAATATAACGAAAATATTGGCAAATTCATGATAAATTCGCAAAAAACCTGTAAATTCCGTTAAATTTTTGTTGACAACTCGGAATTCTGAAACTAACATGTCAGTATGTCAGTCAAAAAGGAGGACTGTTATGAAAAAATTGATTTTATATTCTGTTGGAGCCCTGCTTCTGTGCTGCATGATGTTACCGTCGTGCAGCAAAAAAAATGACAGCGAGGCAAAAATCCCTGTAACATTCGCAGGTACTGAAGCTGCTACTACCGGTCAGAGCCGTATGATGCAGTCAGTTGCAGACAAACTCAATGCAACAGGCCGTTTCAATGCTACTGTTCAGGTTGCAGGTGCCCTTTCCGGAGATACCGATGCGCTTGTAACACAGGCAAAACTCGGAATCAGTCTTGTAGTTCCTAGTGATCCTGGACGTCTTGCAAGCCAGTTCAATATTCCGGACATGAACATTCTTATGGCTCCGTATATCCTTACTGATCCTGCTGCCCTCAAAAAACTTCCGGATACTCCGCTGTTCAAGGAATGGCAGGCTGAACTTGAAAAACAGGGCATCGTTTACATTACAAACATGTACAACGGTTTCCGCAGTTTCTACACAACAACACCTGTAAAGCATGTTTCTGATCTTTCAGGACTGAGAATACGCGGATTCGGTAATGCAATCGGAAACAATCTCGCAAAATACTTTGGATTTGCAAACATCGGTATTTCATGGGGTGAAGTTTTCCCTGGAATCCAGCAGAAAACCCTCGACGGATGTGAAATCCAGGTTGCTACGGCAGACGGTTCAAGAATCTATGAAGTTACAAAGAATCTTGCACTTACAAAGCACTACATGCTCCAGTCTGCATTCGTATGTTCTTCTGCTTTCTACAACAGCATGTCACCGGAAGACCGCGAACTCTTTACAAAGATCATGCGCGAAGCTGCTGCTGAATACGGTGAAATCATCCAGAACGAAGAAACCGGATACTATGACCACATGAAGCAGAACGGTGTAACAATCACAGAAGTTGACCTCAACGAATTCCAGAAAGCAATTGATCCTCTCTACACAAACAACGATCTCGGATTCACTGCAGGACTCAAAGAAAGACTTTTCAAAGAACTTGCAGAATAAACTGTACTGAACCGGCAGGCCTGCATTTTCGTTAACCTCCAGAGGTGCAGGTCTGCTTTTATCAAAAAACGAACAGGAATTAAAATATGAAAAAATTTTATGAGTATTTTTGCAGGGCGGAGGCCATACTCTGCGGAGCCGGTTTTATCGGACTTGTCGTGCTTGTTTTCGGTTCGGCAATTTTAAGGTTCTTCAGGATGTCCATGGCATGGAACATCGACCTGGCCATGCTTCTGCTTGCCTGGAGTTCATTTCTTGGTGCTGACATTGCATGGCGGAGCGGTCAGCTTATAGGTATCGATCTTGTAACCAGACACTTTCCGAAAAAAGTTCAGAAAGCAATCATGCTTATGGTTTATACAATCATTCTGGCTACAACCGTCATTATCTGTATTTACGGTATAAGGCTTTCATGGACAGAGAGGCTCAGAACTTTCCAGTCTCTGCCGATTCCATATTCACTCGTGAACCTGAGTCTTGTTGTTGCGACTTTCTCAATGTCGATTTCAACAGTTGGAAAGATTAAAGCGTGCATCGTGCACTTTAATAGTGATGATAGTGAAAATATGCCGGCTGAAAACGCTGTTGAGGCACAGTAAGCCTTTAAGTGGAGAAAATATATGACACTTCTTCTTATATGTTTTGTAGTTTTTCTGCTGATGGGAATGCCTATCGGATTCGTCATCGGTATTGCAGGATTTGCATTCTTCTTCAGCGAGCCGATTCTTCCGTTTGAAGCTGCTACGCAGATGGTTGTACTTCAGAGCCAGTCGTTTGCATTCCTTGCAGTTCCGTTCTTTATCTTTGCCGGAAACCTGATGAATGTTTCGGGAATTACCGAGCATCTTCTGAGCCTTGCCCGTCTTCTTACGAGAAGAATGTTCGGAGGAACGGCACAGATTTCGGTAGTAATGTCGACACTCATGGGCGGCGTTTCAGGTTCTGCTACGGCTGATGCTGCCATGGAAACCCGAATCCTTGCCCCTGAAATGATGAGGCGCGGATATACAAAGGGTTATATCTGTGCAGTCAACTGTCTTACTGCGCTGATTACTGCAACAATTCCGCCGAGCCTCGGACTTATCATTTTCGGTTTCGTAGGCGAAGTTTCAATCGGACGTCTTTTTGCAGCCGGTATCGTTCCTGGTGCCCTCATGATGATTTTCCTCATGGCAACTACGACGATTACCAGCCGCATCAGGAGATTTGATCCTCCAGTGGCAGATGCTCCCAGACTTACCCTGCGTGAATTCTTCGGTGAACTCAGGCAGTCAATCTGGGCCCTGCTCTTCCCGATCATCCTTATCGTCGGAATCCGTTTCGGTGTATTCACTCCGTCTGAATCAGGAGCCTTTGCGGTAATCTATGCACTTGTAATCGGAAAATTCGTTTACAAAAAGCTTAACTGGCAGAATTTCAAGGAAGCCCTCATAACTACAATCAAAGACAACGGTGCCATCATGCTGATTATTGCAATGAGCGGTCCGTTCAGCTATGCAATTACATGGGTCAAGCTTCCTGCTGCGTTGAGTTCACTCATCTTCGGAATTACAGAACAGCCTCAGCTCCTTACGCTGCTCATGCTCGGATTCCTCTTCATCATCGGTATGTTCGTTGACTCAAACGTCAGCTTCCTTCTCCTTACGCCGATTTTCCTTCCGATGATTACCAAGGTCGGAATGGATCCGGTTCACTTCGGTGTACTCATGGCTACAATCGTAACGCTCGGGGTAATGACGCCGCCTATCGGTTCAGCTCTTTATACTGTCTGCGGAATCATAGACTGTCCGCCTGAACAATATACGAAGGAAAGTTTACCGTTCCTGTTTGCGATCCTGCTGGAACTTGCAATCCTGGTATTCTTCCCGGATGTTGTCCTCTTCATACCGAACATGATTTTCGGACCGGCGGGCTGATGAGCATGAAAAAACTTCAATTTCAGGAGTAACCTTATGAAAATGACAATGAGATGGTTCGGATCAAAATACGATACCGTAACCTTAAAACAGATACGTCAGACAGCTTACGTAAAGGGAATCATTTCAACCCTTTACAACAAGATGCCGGGCGAACTGTGGACAGAAGAAGAAATAAAATCCCTCAAGGACGAAGTTGAAGCAGCCGGACTTACGCTCGACGGAATTGAAAGCGTAAACGTAAGCGATGCAATTAAAACTGCAGGTGCCGACCGGGACAAACACATCGAGGCGTACATCAAAACCCTCGAAAACCTCGGAAAGAACGACATTCACATGGTCTGCTACAACTTCATGCCTGTATTCGACTGGACTAGAACTGAACTTGCACGCCTCAGGCCTGACGGTTCAACGGTAATGGCTTACAACCAGAAGGCCGTTGACGCAATAGATCCTGCAAAAATGTTCGACAGCATTGCAGGTGACATGAACGGCTCTGTAATGCCGGGCTGGGAACCGGAGAGAATGGCAAAAATAAAGGACCTGTTCAAAATGTACGAGGGCACGACAGAAGACCTGCTTTTTGAGAGGCTCAAATATTTCCTTGATGCAATCATGCCGGTGTGTGACAAATATGACATCAACATGGCAATTCATCCGGATGATCCTTCGTGGAGCGTATTCGGACTGCCGAGAATCATAACGAGCCTTCCGAACATCCAGCGTATGATGAAGATGACGGACAATCCGCATAACGGAGTCACTTTCTGCGCCGGAAGCTACGGAACCAATCCTGACAATGACCTTCCGGCAATGATTCGCGCGCTCAAGGGAAGAATTCACTTTGCCCATGTGCGTAACCTTCAGTTCAACGACGGAAAGAATGACTTTGAAGAAGCCGCTCACCTTTCAAGTGACGGCTCTTTCGACATGTATGAAATTGTAAAGGCATTATACGACATCGGTTTTGAAGGACCTGTCCGCCCTGACCATGGAAGAATGATCTGGGGAGAAAAGGCAATGCCAGGCTACGGACTTTACGACCGTGCACTCGGAGCTTCGTATATCTGCGGCCTGTGGGAAGCAATCGAAAAATCGGAGGCCCGTAAATGAAACTTACGCTTGAAGGTTTGAAGGACAGGGAAGGCTGGAAAAAAGCAGGAGTTGTCCTTCCGTCATATGATATTGCTGCAGCGAGGGCTGAAACCATCCGGAATCCTGTCTGGGTTCACTTTGGTGCCGGAAACATTTTCAGAATGTTCATAGGCGGAATTGCAGAAACCCTTCTTGAAAAAGGATTTTCAAAAACCGGAATAGTTTGTGCCGAAACTTTCAGTTTTGACATGATAAACGAAATCTACCGTCCGTATGACAATCTTGTTCTGGGCGTTACATTAAAACCGGACGGCTCCGTTGCAAAACAGGTAATCGGTTCGCTTGCTGAGGCAATAAGTTCCACACCGGCAGTTCCTGAAGCCTGGGCCAGAATGAAGGAAATCTTTGCTTCAAAGTCGCTTCAGCTCATAAGCTTTACGATTACTGAAAAAGGCTATGCCCTTAAAAATTCATCCGGGGATTTCTTTCCGTATATTGTTTCGGACATTGAAAAAGGTCCGGAAGGTGCGGTAAGTGCAATGGGACAGGTTACGGCACTTCTGTTCCACCGGTTTAAAAGCGGCGCATTGCCTCTGGCAGTCGTAAGCATGGATAACTGCTCGCATAACGGTGAAAAATTAAAGAATTCTGTCACAGAAATGGCAGATGAATGGCTGAAAAGAGGCTTCGTCACAAAAGATTTCATCAGTTACATCAGTGACGAAAGCAGGGTTTCATTCCCGTGGACGATGATTGATAAAATTACTCCGCGTCCAAGCGTTGAAATCGGAAAGAAGCTCGAAGATTCCGGAATTGAATCAATGCAGCCGTTCGTCACCGAAAAAAAGACTTTCATCGCTCCCTTTGTTAATGCAGAGGGGCCTCAATACCTCGTTGTGGAAGACCGGTTCCCGAACGGCAGACCTCCTCTAGAAAAAGCTGGCGTATATATGACCGGCCGGGACACAGTTAACAATGTCGAGCGTATGAAAGTTACTACCTGCCTTAATCCGCTGCATACGGCACTTGCCGTTTACGGCTGTCTCCTTAAATATACGCTGATTGCAGATGAGATGAAGGACAGGGAGCTTTCGGAGCTGGTACACAGAATAGGCCCTGTTGAAGGCATGCCTGTCGTTACCGATCCGAAGATTCTCTCACCGAAGGATTTCGTAAATGAAGTCATCACGATGCGCCTGCCGAATCCGTTTGTGCCGGATACGCCGCAGAGAATTGCATGCGATACTTCACAGAAAGTTGGAATCCGTTTTGGTGAGACCATCAAAAGCTATGTTGCAAAGGATGGCAGTGCTTCCTCACTTAATGCCATTCCTCTTGCAATTGCAGGCTGGTGCCGCTATCTTCTTGCAGTGGACGATGAAGGGAACCCCTTTGAACTTTCACCGGATCCAATGCTTGAAGAGCTTTGCGGCAAACTTAAGGGTATCGTCTGGAATAAACCTGAAAGCTACACAGGCCAGCTTAAGGAAATTCTTTCAAACGAACGCATCTTCGGCATTGATCTGTATAAAGCCGGTCTTGGAGAGAAAATTGAATCTTTCTTCAGGGAAGAACTTGCAGGTCCGGGTGCCGTAAGGGCAGCGTTAAAGAAACATCTTGCGTAAAAACTAATAAGGCTGTCCAAAAGGACAGCCTTATTTATATTTAAGCTTTTTTATTTTTCAATTCGTTAACAAATTCTGCAATCCTGTCGAGTGCAGTTTTCATTTTGTCGATTGCGGTTGCGTAACAGCAGCGGATATGACCTTCGCCGCCAAGTCCGAAAACGCTTCCTGGAACGACTGCGACATTGTGCTTCTGGAAGAGCTGTGTCGCAAATTCTTCGCTTGAAATGCCAAGTTTTTTGATGCTCGGGAACATGTAGAAAGCACCTGTCGGCTCAGGAACTTCAAGTCCCATGTCGCAGAAAGCCTTGTACATGAGGTTTCGTCTCTGCTGGTAGCTCACGCGCATTTTTTCGACGTCTTTCCAGCCGTGACGCAGGCCTTCGACAGCCGCATACTGAGAGAAAATCGGAGCACAGATTGTGTTGTATCCGTGGAGCTTTACAATCTGGGCAAGAACTTCTGCAGGAGCCGCAATGTAACCGATTCGCCAGCCGGTCATTGCGAATGATTTTGAGAATCCGTTGAGGATAATAGTATAGTCTTTCATCTCCGGAAAAGAGCCGACTGAAACATGCTCTGCTCCGTCGTAGGCAAGCTCACAGTAGATTTCGTCAGAAATACACCAGATCTGATTTTTGACGACGACTTTTGCGATTTTTTCGAGTTCAGACTTTGGAATCATCGTGCCGGTCGGGTTGTTCGGTGAACACATCATGACGCACTTTGTTTTCGGAGTGATTGCCTTTTCAATCTGTTCGGCTGTAGGATAGAAGCCGTTTACGCTTGTGTCGATTGGAACGACTTTTGCGCCGGTGAGTTCGGCAAGCGGAGTGTAGTTTACATAGCATGGCTGAACGACAATGATTTCGTCGCCGGGATTTAAGATTGCACGGAGAACGGCATCAACGCCTTCCGAAGCACCGACTGTAATCAGGATTTCGTTCTTCGGGTTATAGTATAGGTTGTACCGCTCCATGTATTTTGCAATTTCTTCACGAAGCTCGATTAAACCCCAGTTTGACGTGTAGGAAGTGTGGCCTTTTTCAAGATGATAGTAGGCTTCTTCGCGGATTACCCACGGAGTCGGAAAATCAGGCTCACCGACTGAAAGTGAAATTACATCGTCATGTCCGATAAGCATCTCAAAAAACTTGCGGATGCCGGACGGCGGAATATTCTGCATTGACTTTGAAAGCCTGTCTTCTCGTGTATTCATAATTGCCTCGTTTTAAACTTAAAGCGGTTCAGGCACAGCCTTCCCCGGACAGTTATCTGTATTTTAGATGATTGCAGGAGAATTTGGAAGTACGCATAAAACGGCTCAGGGAAAAGAAGGGACCTCACAGAAAAAAAGTGCTAAAAAAATTTGCGTTATTCAGAAAACGCCCTTATTAGCACAGGAACTGCAAGCGGCGGTACTATGATGTATGCCGTTACTACGGAGAACACAAAGCCAACCTCAACTGAAGGTTTCAGCGCTACAGTTCCGACTGCAAAAGAACTTTCAGCCGGCACATATTATGTCTGGTATTACGTTAAGGGAGATGCTTCTCACGATGACAGTGCAATTTCAGAAGAGGCCGTTACAGTAAGTATAGGTGCAGCCACATTCAGTATTACTGTAACCGGTGGAACTGCAAGTCTTACAAGCAGCGGAGATGCAATTACAAGAGCAAGTGCAGGAATGACCTAAGTAGTCCGACAACATACTTTACAATGCCTTCTTCTGATGTAACTGTAACAGCACAATTCGTTGATGTATATACAGTTACTGTTGAAAATGGATATACCTATCAATCTGTTGCTACTGCCGGAACTATGGTTAGTATTAGTGCAAATAATCCGGCTTCAGGAAAGAAACTTGACAAGTGGGTAAGTGACAGTGCAGTTACATTCGAAAATGAAAATTCACAATATACATCATTTACAATGATTGCAGAAAATGTAACCGTAACTGCAACATACAAAGATGCAACCGCAACTATTAAAGACCGTCCAAATGCTATGGGTGATGTAGTATTTGGAGATGGAACTGCATGTTCTGTTGATGATGCTGCCTCTCTGACTGAAAGTCAGAGAGGTAATGTTTCAGGAGCTGTTTTTAAAATTGATCTTGAAAGTAAAAAGGCATGGATTACAGAACTGTCAGAGAGTACAACCTATGCAGGAGATGGATGGGAAGGAAAATATGAATGGGCTGTAGAATCTAAAGTTGATGAATCGGTTTCGACAAGTGATGACGATGGTGATTACAATGCAACTTTATTCAATGATACTTATGGAATGTTTTTTGGAAATGATTTTCCTGCAGCAGGTTATCCAGAGACTATAAGTACATGCTATGATATAGACACCGAGTTGACTACTTGGTATTTACCTTCAAAGGATGAGTTGAATCAATTGATTTTGTATATGAGTTTGGTTAATTATGCTCTTGATAATGTTGGCTCAGGAACGCAGACTCCTATTACAAAAATAGGTTCAGATTGGTACTGGTCATCTTCACAAGGAACTTCGGACGGTACTGCATGGCGTGTTAAGGCTGGAAATACTGCCTGCTATCCGAAGACTGCAAAACTTAGCTGTCGTGCCGTTAAGGTTGTACCTACTGAGTAGTTTTACTTAAACTTCGGGGATACGCTGACGAATTGCGTTCCCTGAATGTCACACACAGGGGCTGTCTGAAAGGCGCAGGCTTTTCGGGCAGCCTTTTTATACTGCTTTTTGCGTCATTTTTTCCCTCAGTCAGAAACAGGTTGTGCTATAATAAAAAATACCGGATCACTTCTCCCGGCGAGGCGGACATTATGGGAAAGATCAAAATTATCAAAGGTAATATTACAAGACTGCGCTGTGATGCAATCGTTAATGCTGCAAATTCCAGTCTTCTCGGTGGCGGCGGTGTTGATGGTGCAATTCATTATGCTGCAGGTCCTGAACTTCTCGCTGAATGCC
>DGTU01000190.1 GCA_002394465.1 Treponema sp. UBA4328
CCTTCGATTTCAGAAACTTCGGCGCTTTTTTTGTAGACAAGGATTTCCCAGCCGTTTTCGACCTGGCCTGTAACCTCACCGTTTACCGGAGACTTGCGCACATTGATTTTTGAACCGTCAGGAGAAACGATTGTTCCGTAGAAAGGCTCAATATCAATTTCGCCGTACAGTTTATTGTACTCTTCCTGAACGTAAAGTGTAACACTTTCGCTCGTATTGAGGGACATGGCATTATTGAACAGCTCCTGCCTCATGGTGCGTTCCTTGGCAGGATCCTGGTTTTTGAGTGAAAGTGCCCTTGCTACGATGTTTACTGCTTCGATGTCCTTTGAGTTTGTGCTTACTTTGTCAGTAAAAACATAGCGGCGGCGGATTTCATTTCCTTTAGCAGACCAGTACTGGATTTCAGTAAAGCTTGTTCCTGCATATTCTTTTTTCATTCCTGCTACGACAAGTGAATTCCTTTCGATTTTTGCATTCATGAAAGATGAAATTTCTGCCTTTCGGAAGAGCGTCGTATCCTCAAGGATAAGCGCAGTTTCAATTCCGCCGATTGCTACTTCCGTGTCACGTGCATAGTAAGTATTACCTTCATATTCGACTTTGTAGAAGCTGATGTCCGGAATATCTTCTTTTTCCGTCTTCAGCGTCATTTTAACCGGAACGGCACTTTCAACTTCAAGTTCTGTTCCTTCCGGAACCGTGATGGACCATTCTGCACCGCCATTGCCCTTGTCTTCACGGAGAGGACCGTTCGGACGAAGCATATAGCCGTAAGTTTTTGCAAATGATGAAACTGCAAGAATCATTAATAAAACTGATACTGATAATTTTTTCATTTTCTTCTCCAAATAATTGCTGTTGTGAGTGCTTTTAACCGATTAGAACTCGTCCATATAGGCTGTCTTCAGTTTTTCATAAAGGTCTGCAGAAATAAGGCCTTTTTTGCCTGCTTCTGTGATTTTATTGTGAAGATAAACAGCTTCAGCCTGAATCAGGTCAAAATGAGTATCATTAACAAGGCGCTCAACTACTTCATCGCGGATGTCTGCCGGAGTCTTTTCATTTATTTTTGAGAATACGCGGGCAATTTCCATAAACTGATCCTTTCCGCCGAGGTCATCACCCTTTACCCAGACTTCCCTTCCGAAAGGCTTGCCGTTGTAGATTACAACTTTATAGAAGCCGTCATTTCCTTCTGCCTGGAACGGCCCCGGAAGAACTGTTCCTTCCTTAATGACTTTTTCCGTAAGGCTTCCGCCGTTAGGTGCAGAATAAACAAATGTATCCCTTATTGCGACCCAGACACTCATAACATCCGGTCCTGTAACGAAAATATCGCGCGTCCAGTATTCGCGGTTTTCATAAAGAACATGAACGAAATTAAGGCTTTCTTCCTTGCCTGACTGAAGATGGCGTACGGCCGTCTTCTGGTCAATTGAGTCATCGCCGTTAAGAAGAACTGAAACTTCATCTCCTTCTTCGGCCTCATATGCAGCATACATTTTTCCGTCAGCATGCTCTTCATACAAATCCCATCCGCTGTAGATAATCCTGCCCGGAAGGCTTTTCTGTTTAAAAACTGCAGGCGTTTCATCTTTGCTGCATGAAAAACAGAACATAGAAACGGCACATACAGCCATCAAAAGTTTTTTCATTTTACATCTCCTCGATTTTTTTAATTTTTAAATTCAGTATAAACGACGGAGCATATATTGTAAATTAAATAAGAGCAGGCAGCGTAAAAATAAAAAAATTATTTACGTAACTTTGTCACATACTGTTTTTTGCGGGAATGCTATGTTTATGACGAGAGGTAGATATGAAATCAAAAAAATATGCTCAGGTGGATGAACGCCGCTGCGTTGCCTGCGGTGCATGTACTAATGTCTGTCCCAGGGGAGCCATATCCGTAATTCACGGCTGCTTTGCCAGGGTTGATCCTGAAATCTGCATCGGCTGCGGTCTTTGCGGCAAAACCTGCCCTGCCGGATGCATTTCACCAGTTATACGGGAGGCAGACGCATGAAAACGAAAAAATGGTATGACTATCTGTGGATCTGGTCGATTGTATATTTTGCACTCGGTTTTTTTAATATTCTTTTTGCATGGCTCGGAATGATAGACTTTATCCTTCCGCTGATTTTTGCGGGTGCCGGAGGAAACAAGAAATTCTGCAACAGTTACTGCGGACGCGGGCAGCTTTTTAATGTGCTCGGTTCCTCGCTCAAACTCAGCCGGAACAAAACGACTCCGCGCTCTCTTTCTTCAAAATGGTTCCGGTACGGATTTCTGGTTTTCTTTCTGACTATGTTCGCTGCTATGGTCTGGCAGACATATCTGGTTGCAGCCGGAGCAGAAAACTTAAGGCAGGCAGTAAAACTTTTCTGGACTTTCCGTGTTCCATGGAAATGGGCTTATAACCCGGAATTACTGGGTGAAGGTCTTGCATGGATTGCCCAATTCAGTTACGGTTTTTACAGCCTTATGCTCACTTCGACCTTAATCGGGCTTATCGTGATGATGCTTTATAAACCGCGCAGCTGGTGCACTTTCTGTCCGATGGGAACGATGACTCAGGGCATATGCAAAATCAAATACAAAGGAAACTGAACGGAAAATGACGATTAATGAACGCGCAGAAAAAGCAGCAGAATTAAAGCTCAGCGGTCAGTGCAACTGCTGTCAGGCGGTAGCCGGAGTTTTTGCTGATACGGTTAATGTAAGTAAAGAGGACCTGCATAAAATATCTGCAGGTTTTGCAGCTGGAATGGGCTGTATGGAAGCTACCTGCGGCGCACTTGTCGGAGCAAACATAATCCTCGGCCTGCGCACAAACGGCGAAGGAACAGCCAGATTAAGCCGCGAACTCCTCGGAAAATTCAAGGCGAAATGCGGTGCAACAATCTGCAAGGATTTAAAAGGCGTTTCAACCGGAAAAGTTCTCTGTGAATGCGAAGACTGCGTCAGAAATGCAGTTATTGCCCTCGGCGAAATTACCGGAGAATAAATTATCTTAGCCGTTCTGCTTCAAAGAGATCTTCAGCCCGGCTGTTCATGATTGTCCGGGCAAGGGACTCCCTCAGCAGCTGAAGCTTTTCTTTTTCTTCTGCCGTAACGGCCTGTCCGTTGTTTTTTTTGCTGTGAATGTACTTTGAGAAACTGTAAAACTCTTCCGGAATTACGCCTTCCCTGACGCCTATTCCAAACAGTTTGCCGTTAAAGCCAAGTTCAAAATAATATTTTCCGCCGCCGGGTGCATCAGGGGCTTTTACGGGCAGACAGTACTCAGGATCCTGATAAAGTTTATTGCTTTTACTTACCTGCATGACGCATTCGGCTCCGTCTATGATTCCCCTTCCGTTTTTTCCAAGTCCTGAATAAAACGAGCAGGAAGTACGTTCCGGAATTTCTCCGGCTACATCCTGAAAAATCCAGTGCATGAGTTTAAAGACGAGGGCTACTCCGCCCGGCATTTCATTGCCGTGAAACTGAAGCAGGTCTTCATAAGTAAATGAAAGCTTTTTTTCTGAATCAAAAATCTGTATTGTCTGTCCGTCCATTCTGCGCCTTACCTGATGAACAGTGTATTTACGTCAAACGGATTTGAAATCATTTTAGATTCATACATAAAATCTGCCGTTTTCTGGAAGCCTTCTATGTCTTTATCCGTAAGAACTGTTGAGAAGTCGTAGTATTCAGCCATTTCCTTAACGGCATCAACCGTTAATCCGAGTGAAGAAGCAACCGTCTCATATGTCTTTTCAGGGTTGTTCTTTATGTAAGCTGAAATTTCCTTCTGAGCGTCTGCAAGTTTCTCAATGATATCAGGATTCTGATTGTAAAAATCTTCTGTAACTGCTACTGCAATAATTGCGCAGATAAGGTTTTCACCGTCCGTTACCTTGTGATATCCCTGCTGCTGGCACTTGTAGGCATTTGCGCCTGCTACCATTGCAACGTCAATGCTTCCGCCGTCGAGTGCTGCCTTTGCTGCAGGAATTGCCATGCTCATATAGTCAACGTCGCTGACCGTCATTCCGGCTGTCGCAAGATATGCCGTCAGAAGTTCATGAAGGTTTGTTCCGGCAGGACCTGCAATCTTTTTACCGCGGAGGTCTTCTGGTGAATTAATGTTTTTGTCCCTTGAATAAAGGCAGAAGGCCTTAGGTGAGCGGCTGTACATATTGAGTACCTTGATGTCTGCTCCGTTTGCAGCTGAAAGAATTACTGAAGTAGCTCCTACAGCATAAAGTACCTGAACATCGCCTGAAGCAAGGGCCTGTGTCTGCTCTGCACCGGATGTGATTTCTGCATAGTTTACCGGAATACCGTCAAAGGTTCTCGCAAAAACCTGCTGATCCTTTTCGATGATAGTAGGCATGTTAAGCGGTGAAGTGACATATGTAAATGTCAGTTTTTCAACGTTTGATTTGCGGCTGCATCCTGTCATAAGAACGGCAAGTGCGGCAAAGATACTTAAAACAAGTGATGATTTTTTCATAAAAAACTCCTTTTCAAAAATGTTATTAATTTTTATTTTCAAGCTGCTGCATTATCTGCATGCGCAGTTCCACAAATGATTTACAGAAAAGATTCCTGTCCTTCCTGCTCTCCTGAATTTCAAATTCTGCCTTTACACCTCCCTTTTCAATGACTGCGATTTTGTCGGCGAGTAATAGTGCTTCATCTATGCTGTGAGTAACAAAAAGAATACTCGTTTCATTCTCCTGCTGAATCTTTATCAGTTCCTTCTGCATCTGTTCCCTCGTAAAATAATCGAGGGCTGCAAACGGTTCATCCATCATTATAAAATCCGGTCTGTACGCCATGGCCCGCGCTATCGCCACCCTCTGCTGCATTCCTCCCGACAGCTGGGACGGATACGCCTTCTTAAAATCCGAAAGCCCGACAAGATCAATCTGCCTCTCAATTTCCGTTTTTGTAATTTCCTTTTTCTCAAGGCCGAAGGCAACGTTTTTGTAAACATTAAGCCAGGGCATAAGCCTCGGTTCCTGAAAGACAAATGCCGTTCTGGAAGAACCTGCCGTTTCAATTACACCGCCGTTTTGTTTTTCAAGTCCTGCAATGAGACGTAATATCGTCGTCTTTCCGCAGCCGCTTCTTCCAAGAAGTACTGTAATTTTTTTCTCAGGCACAAAGAGATTCAGGTCTTTCAGGACTTCGATTTTTCCTTCTCCCATATCAAATACTTTCCTGATTCCCGAAAGCTTAATCCCTTTCATCAGCATCCGCTCCTTTCATAAACTTTGAAGCCAGAAGGGCAAAAAACCTGTCGCATAAATAACCTGTAAGGCCGATAACAAAAATGCCTGCAATTACCTTATCCGTACGCGCCATCTGCTGGGAAAACAGAATCATGTGTCCAAGACCCGTTGAAGCCGCAACCATCTCAGCCCCGATAATCGCCCGCCACGCATATCCCAGTCCGATTCTCATTCCAACCAGAATGTCCGCGACGGCAGAAGGAAGTACGGTTCTCAGGAAAAGCTTCATTCTGGAGTATTCAAAAACCTTTCCGACTTCAAGAAGTTTTTTGTCACAGCCCGTAAAGCCTTTTACGATGCTCATGTACATCGGGAAAAATGATGCAAGGATAATAATTACGGTTTTAGTTACTTCGCCGATTCCTGCCCATAGAATCAGAATCGGAATCATGCTCAGCGGCGGAACATTCTTGAAAAAATGAACCAGATACTCGAAAAACCATTTTGAAACAGGAACAACAGAACTTATCATCCCGAGGATAAATGCAATTCCGAATGCTATTGAAAATCCCCTCGCGACGCGGAGCAAGCTTATTGAAACATCAGCAAACAGCTCGCCGCTGCTCACAAGTACAGAAAACGTATTAAATACAGTCACCGGCGAGGGAAGGATATACTCGTTGATGATATGAAGCGTTGAAAGCAGGTTCCAGACAAAAATGACGCTGCATATGAAAACTGCCGGCGGAACAAACCTGATTAAACCCGATTTTTTCATAGGACGCCGTCTCCGTTATTGCAGCCGTCAGGACAGTAAAGCATTTCGACAAGACGTGCATCACCAAAGCTTCCGTTTTCAGCGGCTTCTTCTATGTTCTTTCTGCCCGTCAGGCTCAGGACATTTTTTTCGACATCATGGAAAAATCCAGGCGGTACAGGACTTTTTTCAAGGTGCGTTTTTTTAAGCAGGCAGTCATATTTTTCTGCAAAATCGTTCCAGGAGATAAAAGTTGTATCTGGTAAATTCCGTGAATTGCCGTAATCTGCAAGCTGACGGCATGGAGTTGTAATTACGAGTGAACCTTTCTGAGAGTATGAGTCAGCCATTTCTTCTGCACAGTGAATGAGTATCGGTTCAATGTCCGGAAAAACAAGGTCAGCAGCTGCAGCAGTTTTTCTGACCAGGCCGGCTGCAGCCGGGCAGCGCATATCGACTATTGTGGCACACGGATTTAAATCCAGCACTTTACGGTATTTGTCTTTTACGGCAGAAATCCAGTCCCCGCGGCAGAAAACCTGCTCAAAGCCTTTTGACTCGAGGAAGGCAGAAAGAGAATCTTTATCGTACATGTTCATCGTGACCGGATTAATAAAAACAAAGGACATAATTAGTTATTGCTAACTATTATTATTTTATATCAACTTTTGTCAACAGATGCAAATGAATTATTATACGCAGGAATATTTTCCGGTTTTATGTTATAATCTCCCAAAATCCAGGACTATGTGTGATTAAAATGACAAAAGAAGAATTTATAAAAGCGTCAAAAAATTTTGCGAAATACTATTGTGGAATAAAACTTCCCGTCGATGAAAATTCTTTAATCGAAAGAGACGGATGCAATTATTTCTTTTACCACGAGTTTCCGTCTGAATATGTAGATAATGACGACAACGATGTGGAATGCACTTACTGGTATTCGTTCTCAAATTACAAAGACCAGCGTCCCGAAGACGGAATTGAATTCGCCACAGGAATTGACGGGCGTTCGGGCGACCATTTTTTTATAAGCAGCAATGACTGGCAGGAAGAGCGTTAACCATGAACATACTTTCTATCAGCAATCTTTCCAAAATGGGGCGCGAAAAGCCTCTTTTTCAGGAAGTCACTTTTGGACTCAACGAAGGCGCCAAGGCCGCAATTATCGGCCGTAACGGAACCGGAAAATCAACCCTTCTCAATGTGATTGCGGGCGTTCTGCCTGCTGATGACGGTCAGGTTATCATAAACAAACTATCGGGAGTTAGTTATCTTCCACAAAACCCCGAATTTGACGGTGAAAATACAATCCGTGAGCATATTTTTAAGTCAGAAAGTCCAAAACTCAAAATAATCAACGAATACGAAGACTTGTGTGAGAAAATGGGCGATGGCCTGACGAACGGTCAGCAGTCACGCTTTGACGCTCTCACACTCGAAATGGATAAAGGCAACTTGTGGAACTACGAAAGCCAGATCCGCTCGATTTTAGGGACACTCGGAATCAACGACCTTAGCCGTAAAATGAACACGCTTTCGGGCGGAATGGTCAAAAAAGTTGCACTCGCACAGGTTCTGGTTGAGGACACAAAGCTCCTCCTTCTCGACGAACCGACCAACCACCTCGACATCCAGACGATTTACTGGCTCCAGAATTACCTCCACGACACAAAGCGCACTGTTCTTATGGTCACGCACGACCGTTACTTCCTCGACGCAGTTTGTAACAACATCTACGAGCTTGCCCGATATCACCTCAAGCTTTACGAGGGCAATTATTCGACCTACCTCGAAAAAAAAGAAATTGAGGCAGAGATTGAAGAAAACACCGAACGCCGGATCGAAAGTGTCCTGCGTTTTGAGCGTGACTGGCTCCGTCGTGGTCCGTGTGCACGCGGAACAAAGGCAAAGGCTCGAATCCAGCGTGACATGCAGCTCATTAACCGTGAAAAGTTCGCAAAGGACAAGGGCTTTCAGTTTGAGGTCGCAGGCCGTCGTCTTGGCGGGAAGATTCTGGAATTGCATGGGATTAGTAAGAATTATCAGAAAGGCTTTGCAGAAGGGGAAAGCCTTCCCCTCGCTACAACCGCTGGCGCGTTTTCCGCCACCCCTTCTACGGGGACACCCCGTAACGCCCCGGTTCTTAAAGACTTTTCTTACACATTCAGTAAGGGTGAAAAAATCGGTATCTTCGGCGGGAATGGTTCCGGAAAATCTACGCTTCTGAACATCATCACAGGTAATTTACTGCCTGATTCGGGTGAAGTCGTCAAAGGCGAAAATACTTTTTTCGGCTACTACCAGCAGAACCCGGTTTTTAAAGATTTGAGCATGACCGTGCTCGACTACATCAAGGAAGCCGCAGATGTCGTTGAGATGAACGACGGAAGGACTTTGAGCGCAGGCCTTTTCCTGAAGCAGTTTGGCTTTGAGGGAAAAATCCAGCATTCGATGCTTTCGACCTTGAGCGGTGGTGAGCGTAAGCGGGTTTTCCTCGTACGCCTTTTGATTTCCAACCCCAACTTCCTGATTCTCGATGAGCCGACCAACGACTTTGACATATTCACGATGAATATCCTCGAACAGTTCCTGCTCGGATACAAAGGCTGCCTGCTCATAGTCAGTCACGACCGGTATTTCATGGATAAAATCGCCGACACCATGTTCATCATGGAAGAAGACGGCTCTGTTTCAGGCTTCGTCGGAAAATGCAGCGAGTATCTGGATTATCTGGAAGAACAGAAAATAACTAACGATAGTTCTGATTCCAACGAGACTCGCTCAAATCCTGTCTCACAGGATTTGTCCCCTTCGGGGTCGCTCCCTACCCCCGCAACGCCCCCGAAACCGCGAAAAAAGACTTTCAAAGAGCAGAAAGAATTTGAAAAACTCGAAGCAGAAATCATGGAGCTTGAAGAGAGAAAATCAGTCCTTGAAAGTGAGATGGCTTCTTCCGATTACGCTGCAGCACAGAAAGCCGGCGAGGAATACAAATCTGTTGAAGAAAAACTTTCCGCAGATTACGCACGCTGGGAAGAGCTGGCGGAACTGGGATAAAAAAAATTGCCGGGTCAAGCCCGGCAATAACAATAAAACTCCGTATCGGTTGATTATTAAAGTGCTACTTCCACCTTTTTAATCTTCCAGATGTCACGTACATAGTCTTCAATCGTACGGTCTGACGAGAACTTTCCGGAATTAGCGATATTGATGAGCGTCTTTCTTGCCCAGCCTTTCTTATCCTTATAGGCTTCTGCAAGCTGCTCCTGAGCCTTAACGTATTTGTCAAAGTCAGCAAGAACATAGTAAACGTCAGGTCTCTGTCCTTCAACGCCGTATACAAGTGAATCATGCAGTTCCTTGAAAATCTGGCGGCTCGGATCGTAGGTTCCGTCGACAAGCTGCTCGATAACCTTATTAAGTGCAGGATTGCGCTCAAGATACTGATGAGGATTGTAAGAATGTTCTTCTTCCATTTTCCGGATTTCTTCCGTAAGGAGTCCGAACGGGAAGCCGTTTTCCTTGCCGGCTTCTTCGAAAATCTCAATGTTGGCACCGTCCATCGTACCCATTGTGAGTGCACCGTTAACCATGAATTTCATGTTTGACGTACCTGATGCTTCTTTTCCGGCAGTTGAAATCTGCTCAGAAACATCTGCTGCAGGGAAAATCTTTTCTGCAACTGAAACACGGTAATTTTCGATGAATACGACGCGGAGCTTTCCGCCGACGCGACGGTCATTGTTGATTCTTTCAGCAACAGTGTTGATGAGCTTGATGATTGTTTTTGCGCGTCTGTAGCCGCTTGCAGCCTTTGCACCGAAGATAAAGGTTCTGTTCGGCGGATTGAACGTCGGATCTTCAATAATGCGGTTATAGAGATACATTATGTGAAGCACGTTCAGAAGCTGCCTCTTGTATTCATGAAGACGCTTAACCTGAACGTCAAAAATTGACTCAGGATCAAGGAATTCATTCTGCTTGTGCTTGAGGTATTCAACGAGGACTTCCTTGTTGTGATGCTTGATCTGAATGAGTTCTTCAAGTGAAGCATCATCATCAGCATATTTTTCAAGTTCCTTGAGTTTAGTAAGGTCTTTTTCCCAGCCGTGACCGATTCGCTTTGTGATGAATTCAGCAAGTTCCGGGTTTGCGTTCAAGAGCCAGCGCCTCTGCGTAATACCGTTTGTCTTGTTGTTGAACTTCTTCGGATAGAGATCGTACCAGTCCTTAAGTTCCTGGTTTTTAAGAAGCTCAGTATGAAGGGCAGCAACACCGTTTACGCTGAATCCTGCATGAATTGCAAGCCATGCCATGTAGACTTTTCCGTCGTGAATGATGGACATGTGATTCTGCTTTGAGTAGTCTGTCGGATATTTTGCACGAAGTTCGATGAGGAAACGCCTGTTGATTTCTTCAACAATCTGATAGATACGCGGCAAAAGTCCCTGGAAGATTCCGATATCCCATTTTTCAAGGGCTTCTGCAAGAATCGTATGGTTTGTATATGCAAATGTCTTTGTAACGATTTCCCAGGCATCATTCCATCCTATCTGGTATTCATCCATGAGAATGCGCATAAGTTCAGGAATTGCAACTACCGGATGGGTATCGTTAAGCTGAATTACATGATATTCCGGGAACCGCTTAAAGTCAGTTCCGTGGTTTGCAACAAAGTGATGAACGAGATCCTGAAGGGAAGCCGAACAGAAGAAATACTGCTGCTTGAGACGGAGAGCCTTTCCCTGAGGCCCGTTGTCATTCGGATAAAGTACGCGCGTGATGTTCTCTGCGCTGTTCTGGCGGAATACTGCTTCGTTGTAGCGCATGTCATTAAACAGCTGAAGGTCAAATCCGTCCGGACTTGAAGCCTGCCACATGCGGAGTGTATTTACCGTGTTTGTATCATAACCTACGATCGGCATGTCATACGGAGTTGCAATAACTTCTTCCGCATTCTCGATATAGAATCTGTCCTGTCCGTCTGGAGTTTTACCGTATTTGATTTCACCGCCGAATTTTACGGTTACTGCAAGGTCACTGCGCTTGATTTCCCATGGATCGCGGTGTTTGAGCCAGTTGTCAGGATATTCAACCTGATAGCCGTTTTCGATATGCTGCTCAAACATTCCGTACTGATAGCGGATTCCGTAGCCATGTCCAGGATAGTCAAGGGTTGCAAGCGAATCAAGGAAACATGCCGCAAGTCGTCCAAGACCACCGTTTCCAAGACCAGCATCCGGCTCTTCATCTTCAATAACATCAAAATTGATGTCCATGTCCTTGAGAACCTTTTTAACCTCATCCTTGATTCCGAGGTTAATGAGGTTATTGCTCAGGGCGCGGCCCATAAGGAATTCTGCAGAAAGATAATAAAGCTGTTTTGTTGGTTTTTTTTCGTATTCACTGCGGGTTGCCATCCATGCCGGCATGATAAGTTCCTGTACGGAAGCACTTACCGCATCAAAAAGATCGTGGCTGTTTGCCTGCGAAATATCTTTTCCATACTGACGGCGAAGACGTGCCGCAAGATTCTCCCTGAACTGTTCAGCATCAAATTTCATATGTTAAAATCTCCATAAAAAATACAGATATAATACAGAATGAATTTTAACACAGAAACCGGTTGTTTTCAAAGAATTTATGTATTCATCGCTTCAATGCAGAAGCTTTTTCAGTCTTCAGTATTTCCGTCGCCGTAGTCTTCATCTTCACCGTCGTCATATTCATCTTCATCGTCATCTTCATTGTAGCCTTCAGCATAATAACGCCTGAGGATAGAAACGGCTTCGTCCCTTTCAAGGTCAAATTCATCCATCAGTTCATGGACAATGATTCCCTTTGAAACGTGATCTTCTTCGAGGGCCTTGATATATGAGGCATAATATTCAAAATCATCAGTATCATCACCGGCATAAAACTCATCATCATCTTCAAACATAAAATATACCTCCCGTAATTAACAAGTTTCCCTTCAGATTATTATAGTTGAAAAACCATTTCTGACAACAGTAAAAATCATTCCTTAAGCGGAGATGCGTCATTAAAAGCCTTTTTGTGTTTCATAATGAACCTGACCGCAACAATTCCGGCAGTTATTCCTACCAGGCAGTTTGACATCAGCATGGCAATTCCTATTGCCTTCAGGCCCAGGGCAGTCTTAATCCATTCTACCTGCGTAAAGATCAGAAGTGGCGGAACCCTGTATCCGAACAGTCGGATTATATTGAGTATCATCGTCACTTTAGTTTTTCCAAAGCCGTACAATAATCCCATAACGGAAACATTTATCGCGATCAGGAAGTTATCGTACCTTTCAAGATCATATATCTGCTTGATCTGCCATGAAAATACTTCATCATTTTTTGCAAAAATCCCGATTATCTGTTCTTTAAAGACGCCGGTAATTACGAAGATAACAAAAACATATGCCATCGTCAGAATCAGCGACTTGTAAAAGAAACTGATTGCCCTGCTGATATTTCTGTTTCCGATGTTGTTACTCACGAGACTTGATTCGGCTTCCTGAACACCGTTTATCGGGTTCGTTGCGAATCCGCAGATTCTGTCACTTACACCGAGCGCTCCGACTGCAGTTTTTCCGAAAACTCCGCACAGTCCGTTTACGATGGCCTTTCCGGCAGCAAAAATGAATTTTTCAAGAAACACTGGAACCGAAAGGCCTGCGATTGAATGCATGAAATCCCTGGTAAAAGTGCAGTTTTTGATGCTCAGTCTGAAAGGGTTTTTCCTTGAAATGAGGCTTCTGATTGAAATGATGTTCAGCGAAAGATGTGCCGTCATGGTTGCAAGCGGAAGAAGGTATATTCCGTATTCAGACGGGATTACGCCTTTACGGATAAGGGTAATCGTAATCAGGTTCAGCGAAGTCTTGATGAAAATTACCAGCAGGTTCCCCCACATGATAACCTTTGTATTTCCGCGTGACTTCTGAATTGCAAAATAAATCGTATTGATGAACTGAAAAATAATGCTTGCAACAACGAGGTCTGCATAAAGCGTTCCTGTTCCGGCCAGTTCCTCCGGCATATTAAAGAACGTAAGTACCGGATACATAAATGGAATTATAAGGAGAAGGATAAAGACACCGATTATGAGTGCCATGAAAAAGATGGAAGAAATGAACTTTTTGACGCGTTCCATGTCACCTGCGCCGTAACTTCTTCCGATAAGGATTCCGCCTCCGATTGAAAGTCCGCTTCCGATAGCCTGAAGCATTTTTTCAATCTGCATGACAAAAGAAACGGTAGAAACTACTTCCGAACTCATGTCAGCCGCTATAAGCGTATCAATGAACTGAAAAACCTGCCCGATTGAATTATAAAAAACAAGCGGAAGTGCTATGTAAAAGAGGACGTTAAGCTGCTTTCCGTAAAGCATTTTTTCGCGTCGGGCAGCTTCCTTCGCTGAGAGAACCACCGTCTTTTCCTGCTCGGGCATAGGGGAATTATACAGTAAGATTTAATTCACTGTCATGTACTTGACTTCTTTTTTTTTTATTGTTAACCTTCGTTCATTATCGAGGTTAACAATTATGAATAAATCAACGCTTTCTGCAGTTTTTATTGCCCTTTTCGCTGCACTTATCTGTTTCGGATGCTTCATTTCAATACCGGTCGGACTCATACCGATAACATTCCAGAATATGTTTGCAATTATGTCCGGCGTAATGCTCGGAGGTTTCAGCGGTGCAGCCTCTGCTGCTATTTTCCTCGTACTCGGTTCCCTCGGGCTTCCGGTATTTTCAGGCGTTAAAGGCGGCCTTGCAGTCGTACTCGGACCGACAGGCGGTTTTCTTGCTGGTTATCTTGCAGGTGCCCTCATTGCAGGCCTTATTGCAGGAAAGCCACGCCTTGAAGAAAAAAATCTTTCGCCTAAGGCTGTACTTAAAATTTCTTTAGCCGTCATACTCGGATTTACGGCAAATTACATACCTGGAATCTGGCGTTTCATGTCAGTAATGGAAGCTTCCGGCAGCGCCAAAACCCTTTCAGAAACCCTTAACCTCTGCCTCATTCCTTTTATCCCCGGAGACAGCATAAAAATCGTCTTAACGATAGTACTTTCGCTTTTACTCAGGCCGGTTATTGCCCGCTACCTGACTTCTGACGAAGATACAGAAGAATAATTCCAGGATAATACATTGACAGCCGTAAGACTTGAAAATATCACCAGAAAATTCCGTCGCGAAGACAATCCCCGTGATTTTTTTTACGCAGCAAAAGACGTGTCTTTTTCCATTGAATCAGGAAGCCTGACGGTTATCGGCGGTGCAAACGGAAGCGGAAAATCCGTCCTAATGAACATAATTTCCGGCTTGATGAAACCTTCTTCAGGAAAGCTCACGGTCGAATCCAAGCCGGGTCTGGTCTTTCAGGATGCTGCAACTCAGATTCTGGGCGAAACGCCGCGCGAAGACGTAGAAGTCAGCGTAAAGAACATCAAAACTCCAAAGGCACAGGTTAAAGCCGAAACTGAAAATGCCCTCAAAGCCGTATCTCTTCTTGAAAAGGCAGATTTTCCGGCAGAATTCCTGAGCGGTGGTGAAAAACGCCGTCTTGCAGTTGCAGCAATCCTTGCAATGAAGCGTAACATAATTATTTTTGACGAGCCTTATGCAAACCTTGATTACCCGGGTGTTACCGATGTAAACCGCCTCATTTCTAAACTGCACTCTCAGGGGAAAACAATAATCATCCTTACGCACGAAATTGAAAAATGCCTGGCAATGTCAGACCATTTCATCATCCTCAGAAACGGGAGCCTTGTATTCGACGGCACTCCGCAGCAGGCGCTTGAACTTGACCTTACGTCCTGGGGAATCCGTAATCCTTTAAGAAAATATAATACCCTTGAAGATCTGGTGTGGCTGTGACGGACAGAACAAAACTTTTTCACTATAAAACAGGTTCAACCTTTCTCCACAGGATTCCCGCAGGAATTAAAATCCTTATAATCCCGATCCTTGCAGCCGGTGCATTCCAGCTTTCATTGCTTCCGGCTCTTGCAGCGTGGTTATGTGTAATTATTCTCGAACTGTTCCTGAAATTTACTCTGCGTGAAATCCTGCGCGACTCTAAACCGGCCTTTCTTTATTTTATCTTTCTCTACATTAGTTCGTTGACGATTAACATCATGGAATTCAGTTCTTCCGGAATGGAATTCAACTTTAACGTGCTTATTCACATACTGAAATTTGATCACGGATATCCCCTTCTTTTCGCACGGATGGGACTTTCCCTTGCATTCACTTCCGTAATTTACCGGACAACGAGCAGCATACAGTTCAGACAGGGATTTTCAAAGATTGAAAACTTCATAAGGCGTGGCGGTAATACAGGCGTTTCAAATATGATCGGAATCACCCTCACCTTCATTCCGCGTATTTCCATTTACTGGAATCAGCTTGATACGGCATGGAAAGCAAGAAACGGCAGAAATTCCCTCAAAAAAATAATCCGCCTTACTCCCCGCCTCTTTTCCGTCAGCATGAAAGATGCCTATGAAAAGGCACGCGCAATCGAAAACCGCAGGCCTTAATCAGAAGCGGTGAATCCAACGGAATCCGATGTAACTGAAAATCCATTCCCTTCCGCAGGTCGTCAGGAAAGGCTCTTCTGAAACATCCTTATGTTCTTCCCTGAAGCTGCGCCTTCCGCCAAATACTATTGAAGAATAGAACGTATTCTTTTCATTCCAGTCAAACTGTACGAGAAATCCGGTTTCAGCGTCTTTAAAGTTACCGTCGTAATTATCAGCAAATTCACCGTAATCACTGCTGCGGTAATGTCCCTTGAGTTCCAGGGTAACTGCTGCCATCGAAAGTTTCATTGGCATCTGATAGCCGATTACATAATACTGGCGGTTTGAAATTCCGTTCGCATAATTTTCAACCGTCTGCCATTCCCATACAGTCCTTGAAATTCCTGAAAGGTGATCCCAGCCTGCTTCGTATTCGGCAAGTCCTACAACATGATTCCAGTCACCGGGAAATACTGCTGCAAGGTCAAACATAAGTGTTGCCCTCAGATAAGGATAAGTATACCAGGCACTAAAAGAATCAAGCGCGTCATATTCGCGGGTGACAGGATTGTATTCACGGATACCGCTTAAAGAACCGATTGTCCAACCGCTTCCTGTCTTAAAACCAGCAGTCAGTACAAAAAATGCTGCAGGCGTAAACTCAACGGAAACTTCAGGAACAAACGATACCGGCGTTACGGTAAGTTCTGCATTGAACTTTATGTTGTTACCGCTGAAAAGAGCAGATTCTCCCGTAAGGACAGGAATTTTATATCCGGCAGAAAGTTTTGTTCTCGGCTTAAAAATCTGATAAGGACCCACAGGTGCAGAAAAATGAGTCGGCCCTGATTTGTATTCATTTTCAGGAAGATAAGCGGCATCAGTTGTAAGCGTAAGCTGAATGCCTTCTGCATGACAGATCAGTGCAAGGAATAAAAGAATTACGACCGCAGCCTTTTTCATGTCATTATTCTAACAGAGCGTCCATAGATTGAACAGAGTCAGGCATAATTTCATCTATTATTGTGCTGATACCGTTTTTTCAATAAAATAAAGATATGAAAGCATCAAAATTCTATATTTCAACGCTTCGTGAAGCTCCTTCTGAAGCCGTAATCACAAGCCACAAACTTATGCTCCGTGCAGGAATCACACGCAAACTCGGAAACGGACTTTATACTTATCTTCCTCTTGGCGTACGCTCACTTTATAAACTCGAAAACATTATTCGCGAAGAATGGAATGAAACTGCCGGCGCACTTGAATTCAAGCCGACTGTAATCGTACCGGGCGAAATCTGGAAAGAATCCGGCCGCTGGGAAACAATGGGTCCCCAGATGCTCAAGGCAAAAAACCGCGGTGAACAGGACATGGTAGTTTC
>DGTU01000076.1 GCA_002394465.1 Treponema sp. UBA4328
CGAGTCATGATGTCCATGTTGAGGACAACGTACTCTGAGTCAGTAAGTTCGATACCGTTCTTTGAGATTGGTGAGCCGAGAGGGCCCATGCAGAACGGGATAACGTACATTGTGCGGCCGTGCATACAGCCCTTGTACAATCCCTTCATTGTTGCTTTGAGTTCAACAGGGTCAATCCAGTTGTTTGTAGGACCCGCATCTTCCTGTTTTTTAGAAGAAATGAATGTTCTGCCTTCAACGCGTGCTACATCGCTTGGAAGTGAACGGAACAAGAAGCTGTTAGGCTTTTTAGCAAGTGGAGTAGCAAGACCGGCGTCAACACATTTCTTCATGAGGCGGTCATACTCTTCAGTTGAACCATCACATACGTAAACGCTGTCTGGTTCACACATCTTAACACATTCTTCAACCCATGCTTTGATTTTAGGGTTTTTGATTTCATCAAGTGTCATGATCTAAATCTCCTGTAAAAGAAAATACGCCAACTATTATAGAGGTTTTTCAATTTATAGGGAAGTAAAAAACATGCCTGATTACGGAATATTTTTTTATGGCGTTTTTTTATTAAGGGGTTTACACTTATTGTATGAAAAAGTTTTTTTACGTTTTTTTCTTATTAGTAACGCTGTTTTCTGCTTCGGCAAATGACGTTTTTTTTGATAACTACGTATATCAGGACTGGCAGAGTTTCGGCGGCCTGAACGGTACTACTGCAACTGATATTGTCCAGACAAGTGACGGTTACATCAACATCGGAACATACGAAGGCCTGGTTCGTTTTGACGGCGTAAGGTTTTCGACAATCAGACGGACTCAGGAAAATGACCTGAAGTTTACTTCTGTCCGTGCAGTTTTTGAAGACAGCCGTAAGAACCTCTGGATTGGTTCGAATGACGAAGGACTTCATAAAATTGCTGCTGACGGAACAAAAAAAGTTTACACTTCACAGAACGGACTTCCCAATAATTCAGTACGTGCAATCTGTGAAGACCATAACGGAAACATATGGATCGGAACTGCATCAGGTGTCGTCTATCTTACGCCGCAGGGACATCTTATTACGCCTCAGTTTCAGGCCGGTACGATACCAAAAGGAATTATTGCAGTCAGCCTCTACTGTGACAGCGCAGGAAGGGTATGGCTTGTTACCGCAAATGAAAAAGGTCTGTTTCTGTATGCAGATGACCTGTTCCGGAATATTGCTGAACTGGATGTATACGGAAACTATTTCGTAACTTCAATCGTTCAGGACCTCAAGGGAGATTTCTGGCTCGGGATGGGTGACCAGGGCGTAATAAGGATCCGTAACGGAAAATTATTCCCGCTTCATACAGGAACGAAATTTGACAAATATTCAGTATGGGCAATATACGTTGCTCCTGACGGAAGCCTGTGGTTCGGTTCAGAAAAGGGTGTATTTGTCCTGAGTGAAGGAAACTTCCACGAGTATAAACGGGAAGAACTTGAAAATGCAAAAATAAACAAAATTATCTGTGACCGTGAAGGAAACCTGTGGTTTGCAACAGACCGAAACGGAATCGGCAAGATGATGCAGGGCAAATTCAAGGTACGCAAGCTCAATACAACCGTCAATGCAATCTGCGAGGATAAAGGCAGCAGAATCTGGCTCGGAACTGATAACGGCGTCATGTGTTTTGATCATGATGTCCGCGTTTCAAATGCACTTACCCGCTATACGGAAGGAAAAAGAATCCGCCATGTTGCACTTGATTCTTCAGGAAACGTACTTGTAAGCTGCTATACCAAGCCGGGACAGCTGCGTTACAGTCAGCGCACTGGAAGAATTGAAAGCTGGACGACGGACAATGGTCTTGCAGGAAACAAAGTCAGGGTTGCGATAGAAACTAATCCGGGAGAGATTTACGTCGGAACGACAACCGGTATGAGTATCATTCATTCTGACGGCTCAATAAAAAACTTCAAGCAGATTGACGGACTTGAAAACGAATACGTAATGTGCATCTATAAGGATAAGAATGACGTTGTCTGGATCGGTACCGACGGCAACGGAATCTATCTGATGAAAAATGAAATTATCTTTGCACACATTACGTCAGAAGAGGGTCTTTCAGGAAACGTAATTTTCAAGGTCATGCAGGATAATGACGGAGTTTACTGGATCTGTACCGGTAACGGTATTACGCGCTGTACGCCTTTTGATTCTGCCCATGGACTTCCGACATATTACTATAACATCTGTTCTGACCATGGAATCGGAACTGATTCTGTATTCCAGCTGATAAATGACAAGGACGGAAACATCTGGCTGACGAGCAACTACGGAATTGCTTCTGTAAGGAAAAGTGACCTGACGGATCTTGCTTCCGGATTGAGGAAAAAGCTTAACGTAAAATTCTTCAGCAAAAACGACGGACTTGATTCTGCCGGTGCAACTTCGACAGCAGTAAGCATCTGTGACAGTTTCGGAAGAATCTGGTTTTCAATGATTGACGGCTTTGCAGTTTACGATCCGCTGTCCATAAGCAAGAATCCGGTTAAGCCTCTCGTCAACATCGAAACCGTTACAATCGACAATGTTGAATATAAGAATACCCAGAATGAGTTTATCCTTCAGCCGGGAACGAAGCGCGTTGAGATTAAGTTCACCGGATTGAGTTTTGATGCGCCTGAGAGGATTATTTTTGCGCATCAGCTTACGAATTTTGAAGATGAAATGACCATGCCGTCTCCTGAAAGAAGTGTTTCATATACAAACATTAAGCCGGGCAAGCATACTTTCCTCCTTAATGCAATCAACGGAGACGGACTTGTATCTGAACAGGTAGCGGCAATGCTCTTTGTTCAGGAACCGTATCTTTATCAGCGTCCGGCCTTCTGGGTCATCATGGTCCTTCTGTTCCTTGCAATTGTGTTTGTAGTATTTACGCTCAAGCAGCGGGCAATCAGGCTTGAAAATATCCGCCTGGAAGAAACTGTAAGGAGCAGGACAAGGGAACTTGCTGCAGAAAAGGATAAATCCGAGCAGCTTCTGAGGGCAATCCTTCCGGATAAGATAGCAGACGAACTTAAAGACGGCGTTCACTCAATCGGTGAAAACTTTGATGACGTTACGCTTCTGTTCTCTGATATCGTTAACTTTACACGGACTTCAAGCGGACATTCTGCTGCCGAAATCGTTAATGCGCTCAATGACCTGTTCTCAATGTTTGATGAACGTGCAAAGCGTACCGGCGTAGAAAAAATCAAGACAATCGGAGACGCTTACATGGCAGCCTGCGGAATCCCGGTTCCGAATCCTGACAATGCAAGAATCATGATTCAATTTGCAAAAGGAATGTTTGAGGACCTTGTTGAATACAATAAAACTGCAAAGATTCACTTTGAAATGCGTATAGGTCTGAACAACGGTCCTGTAACTGCCGGTGTAATCGGAAAGACAAAGTTCATTTATGACGTATGGGGCGATACCGTAAATACTGCCAGCCGCATGGAAACTGCCAGTTCACCGGGAAAAATCAGGGTAACTGAAACGCTTAAGAAGCGCCTTGAAGGAACTGACATTAAGTTTACGGATCCGATTGAATGTGATATAAAGGGCAAGGGAATTATGGCTACTTATGAAGTAGTTTAAAATATAATAATGGAGACAAACAGATGAAAAAAATTATTGCGTTTAGTGCAGCACTGGCTTCGGTTCTGATGTTTACTGCATGTTCAGCTTCCAGGAAAGAAACGATAAAAGTCGGCATCCTGCATTCTTCAACGGGAACAATGGCTATAAGCGAATCGCCGGTACGTGATTCTGAACTTCTTGCTATAAAAGAAATCAATGAAGCCGGCGGTGTTCTCGGAAGACAGATAGAAGTAGTAGAGGAAGACGGGGCAAGTGATCCGAATGTGTTTGCAGAAAAGGCAAGAAAGCTTCTCGTTGAAGATAAAGTTGCTACCGTTTTCGGATGCTGGACAAGTGCAAGCCGCAAGGCCGTAAAGCCTGTATTTGAAGAGCTTTTCGGACTTCTGTGGTATCCGGTTCAGTATGAAGGAATGGAGGCAAGCCCGAACATCATGTATATGGGCGCTTCTCCAAACCAGCAGATTGTTCCTGCTGTTGACTATTGTGCAGAAAACATCGGAAAACGCATGTTCCTTGTCGGAAACGATTATGTATTCCCGAGAACTGCCAACAGAATAATCAAGGCTCAGCTGGCACAGCTCGACGGCGTATGTGCGGGTGAAGAGTATGTACCGATGGGCGGAACGGATTTTAGTTCGATAATTGCAAAAATCAAGCTTTTCAAGCCGAATGTAATCCTTAATACCCTCAACGGTGATTCAAACGTTGCTTTCTTTGAGGCACTGGACAGGGCTGGAATTAATTCAAGCGTAATCCCTGTAATGAGTTTTTCAATTACTGAACAGGAAGTTGCAAAAATGAACGTTGAAAAGCTCGCAGGTAACTTTGTTTCATGGAACTACTATGAAACCACTCAGGGCCCGAAGAATGAAAAATTCGTAAGCGACTATAAAAATGCCTACGGTTCAGACAGAATGACCGGAGACCCGATTGAAGCCGGATATATTTCAGTTTACATGTGGGCTGCTGCATGTGAAAAGGCAATGAGCTTTGACGTTGAAGCCGTAAGGATTGCTTCCAAAGGCTTAAGCTTTAATGCTCCGGAAGGAATCGTTACGATTGACGGCGGAAACCAGCACCTCTACAAGCATGTCCGCATCGGTCAGATTAATTCCAAGGGACAGATTGATGAAGTCTGGGCAACTCCTCTGGCAATCAAGCCTGATCCGTATCTGAGTACCTATCACTGGGCAAGGGGCCTTTAATTAATTCCTGTTTTTTAATGCCGGACAATGTTCCGGCTTTTTTTTTGCTTGCCGTTCGTTCAATCTTTTTGTAGGATAATTCCATGATTAAAGCAGAAATTACTGACAGTGAACTTAATGAACACTTAAATAAGATTCATAAAGATGAACTTTCAATGTTCGTTATGGCAGACGGACAGTTCAGGGGTGCATTTTTTAATGCCACAAGACTCGTAAACCAGATGCGTGCACAGCATAATCTCGGAATCCTTGAAACCATGATTCTCGGGCAGGCAGTTATCTGTGCAGGCCTGCTTATTCCGCTGATGAAGGGACGTGAGCACCTTACTTTCCGCTATGATACCAACGGACCTGCAGCCGGTTTCAGCGTTGAAGCTGATTCTTCAGGTTATGTACGCGGTTTTCTCTTTCAGAATCATATTCCCGTATTTAAGCCTCTTGAAAACTGGAACCTCGAGCCTTTCCTCGGTGAAGGAACCCTTACGATAACGAGGATGGGGGAGGGAATGAAGGCACCTCAGGTCGGAACCGTAGAAATAATGTACAAAAATATCGCCGAAGACCTTGCGTGGTACTTTCTTCAGAGTGAGCAGATTCATACGGCATTTAATACAAGCGTTCAGTTTGACAGCAGCGGCAGGGTAACAGGGGCCGGAGGAATGTTCATTCAGTATATTCCGGGCGACGGCGGCCGCTCAAAGGTAAGCGGAAATTCTGTTGAAAAGGAAGAAGTTACCGGAAAGGACGAACTTATTTCTAAGGTTGAAAATGCATTCAGGGCCATGCCTTCAATCGGCAAATGGTTCAGTGACGGCGGCGATATGGATGACGTGGTTTACGGTCTTTTCCGTGAGTTTTCACCGTCAATTACGCTCAGCCGTGACATTATTTTTGACTGTCCTTGCAGCAAGGATTACTACGTAAATCATATTAAGCACCTGTCCAGGACGGAGCTTGATGACATAATCGAAAATGATCCGGAGCCGATAGAGATAGTATGTCACAACTGTGCAAGCCGGTATGAAATATACAAAAAGGATCTTGTTTAAGACAGTGCTTTCCAGCCGTCAATAAATTCCAGCATATACTGCTGAACGTTCAGAAAGTATTTTGACTGGAATTTACAGGCCTTTTTGCCGATGTACCTGAAATGCCAGCATTCCCAGCGGTATCCCGTAATGTCTTCGTAGTTTTTAGGGAAGGAAAGTGACCAGCCGTATTTGTGTGCGTTTGCGTATACCCACTTTCCGCCGGGAGTTTCGTCAAATTTATCGTCAACAGGAGCAAAATCAAGTGCGCATCCGAGCTGGTGCTGGCTTGTTCCGGGGCGTGCACTTTCACGTTCGGCTTCTTCAAGTCCGTCGACCCTTACCCAGTAGTCAAATAAATTTTTCTGATATTCATAGGAACGGTATGTGGAACTTACCGTAAGCGTAACGCCGTCTGCCTTTGCTGCCTTTGCAAGTTCAAACAGTGCCTGGTCTGCTTCCGGCCTCAGGTTAAGGTTGTCCTTGTTTACGGAGTAGAGGGAGTTTGATTTTAGGTGAACGAGATTTTTCGGTTCATAGTCCGCACTGACTGAATGTTTTTTATCGATCAGATAAAAAAGACTCAGGTCATCCTGAGAAAAGTTTTTTTCTTCATCAAGAATTTCGTGCAGGTCTTTGAGGAATTCATCCTTGTCCTGAATTTTAAGTTCCTTTTGTGCGCGTACGCTCATTCCGCTGAGGACTGTGTCAATTTTAGCATATTCGGGATTATCCGGCAGAGAAACTGAAGAGCCTGCAGCAGGTGATTCTTTTGTACAGCCTGAAAAAATTGCAGCAAATGAGAGAACGCAGAGAAAATGCCTGTTCAGAAACATTATACTACCTCTGTTACTGAGTGAATGAAATCAAAAAGGGAAGCAAAGCCCGTATCTTCAAGTGCTTCGCGTGCAGCAGGGGAGGGGTTCATGATGTAAAGCTTCTTTTTAGCTTCCTTTCCGTCATTGAAGCCCGCCAGAATTGTTCCGACGCCAGTTGAGTCAATTTCATCAATCTGTGACAGGTCAAGAACTACGTTTGTAGTCTTGATGTTTCCCCAGAGCTTTGTCTGGAATTCAAGTGCAGTATAGTTGTTTATTGTGCCGTTAAGTTCAAGAAGAACGTAGTTTGCACCGGTTTTTTCATTTATGTGAAGTAATTCCATTTTATTCCCCCGTTGTTATTTTGAAATGCATTTAAGGGCAAGAACGCTTACATCGTCATCAAGGCCTTTGTTTATGAAGCCTGTGAGCGAGTTGAATGAGTTGAGTGCAATCTTTGATGCACTCTGGGCCGTACTTTCTGCGATTGATTTCTGGATGCGTTCCTTTCCGAATTTTTCACCGTGCTGGTTGCGTGAGTCGATAAGACCGTCAGTGCAGGCTACGAGGATGTCTCCCGGGCTCATCTTTACTTTCTTAACCTTGATGTAAGGTGTGATTTCCTTGACGAATCCGAGAATGTGGCCTTCACCCTGAATTTCCATGACGTTGTTGTAAACCTTTGTGTAGAGGAACAGTGACGGAACGCCGCAGTTTATGTAGTAAACCGTGTTGTCAGTAAAATCAATGAGACCGAATATTCCTTCAAAGAAGGTTCCCTTCGGAAGCTGGGTTCTTACGAAGTTGTTTACGCGTTCTACAAGCAGCTTGAAATCCTTTGTTTCCGTAAGGAAGGTACGGATGATCGATTTACAGATGACCATACTCATACTTGCTGCGATACCCTTGCCGGAAAGATCGCCCATTACAAAAATATGGCGTTCTGCAGTCAGCCTGATCAGGTCAACGAATTCACCACCGATATTGTGTGCGTGAACCATTATGTGGCCGACATCAATTTTCGGACTCTTGATCTGATCCATGTTGCCCTGAATTGAACTGATAATCTGTTCAGACATGCGGATTTCGCGGTTAATCGTACCGACGACCTGCCTGTTACCGATGTTTTTCATGTAATAACCGAATACGAAGAAGTATGAATAAAGCTTTGTAAATACTTCGTAGTCGTAATCCGTAAATACGTTTCCACCCGCTTTTTTGCCGAGAAGAATTGCCGAGATGATGTGACGGCCTTCTGTGAGAAATATTATTGCATCGGCTTCAGTCCTGTCAAAGAGATCCTGAAGGGCTTTCTGGTCCATTGTGTAGTAAACACCGCTTTCTACGTAGCTCTTGAAAACAATCTGTTTGTTCTGGTTGAGAAGGTTATCGATGATTTTTGTGTTTACGTCGAGGCGGATTTTTTCCATTTCATCATTGTCATAAATTGATTCAAGGAGTTCATCCTGTGTTTCTACGAGAACGCGCATGCTCTGGGTTCCAAGGTGTTCCTGGAAGATAAGGCGCATTGTTTCGAGAATGAGTTCAGGTTCGCCCGTATAGTCCATGCCTGAAAGTGCATCTTCGAGACCGGAAGCGTACAGGGTAGTGCGGAATGTATTCCTGCGCTTGAAAATCTTTGTCGTCTGATATGAAACGGTTACTGCAAGTGTAATTATTATGAAAAGGAAAAAATAGAATTTAAGCGGCTCTTCTGCATGCAGTGTCCAGAGGTCCGGGAATACGTATCCGATGAAAACTGCCGGAATCAGATAGCAGATTGAGAAGGTAATGAAAATACCGAGCGTTGAAAATGCATCGTAAATGATCTTCTGAACTGCAGTACGTACGATGATGATCTGGCCGACGGCGAATGCAACGGCTGCAAACGTGATGAACATCGGAACGCGGTGGCTTGCAACGATAAGGATGTACAGGGATCCCCATGAACACAGGCCGGCAAGCAGGTTCATTATTGCTTTCTGGTGGTCGAGTCGTGATTTTTTGTTTTCGGCACGCAGAAGCATTATGATTATCGAAAGGAAAGGAATGCCGAAGAGGTAGCATGCCTTGAAAAGATCATACCAGTTGTACGGGAAGAAGTTCGTGAGGTTCCCGGTGAAAATAGGGTCAGCAATTACGCTTATTCCAAGATAGTCGCTTATTACGACGCCGTCGATGTGAACGAACATAATCTGCAGAAGGAAAGCAAAAAGAATGATTTCAATAAGGCGCAGTGATTTCGGACGGTTATACGACGGGAACATTATCATGTAGAAACTGAATTCGAGGCTGTAGAGTCCGAATGCAATGAACAGAAGTCGTCCCATGAACAGAATTACGTTTGCCCTGGCACCTGCATAGGTCAGTGCAATTGTGAGCATCATTGAAAATGCTGCAAAGGCGAGGAGATAATCGAGGATGTTCAGCGGGTTGCGGTCAATCTGATATTCAATTTTTCTGTTTGTCCAGCCTGCCAGACCGAGCATGACTGTTGCAATTGCCAAATTAAGAACTATATAAATCATGATTTACCCCTGAATCTTTGCAACGAGCATTGTAACATCGTCCCTGAGTTTTTTATTTCCGTTGTAGTCTATTACAAGTTCAACAATATCTTCGATGAAGTCCTGCGGATCCTTGCCGGCATTCTGCTTGATTGTATCCGTGTAGTATTCGGTATCACCAAGTTCTATGCCTTCGTCGTTCATAACTTCCGAAACACCGTCTGAAGCCATGAGGATAAGGTCGCCGGAGAAAAGCCTCTGTTCTGCAATCTGAATGTCATCGAGAGGAATGATTCCTACAATCGAGCAGTTTGATGAAAGAGGCTTGATGCGGTATCCGTTAGGTGAACGGGTAACGATAATCGGATCTGACATTGAAGCGTTGATGTAGCGCAGGGTCATTTTCTGAGTGTCGAGGATACCCATGAAAAGAACCGTATATTTATCCTGCATGCTCATGTTTTTGATTGCCTTGTCTATGGCATTGAGCGTGCCGACGAGATCTTCCTTGTTTTCGCGGATTTTTACCGTGTTAAGTACAAGTCCCATTACGAGGGCTGCGGCCATACCTTTTCCAGATACGTCACCGAGCATAATGAACGTCTTGTGTTCGTCAATCGGAAGAACCGTATAATAGTCACCGGAAACGTTGATGAGCGGTCTGAAGTAAGCACCGAATTTTACTTTTGGAACTTCAGGCATTACCTGCGGAAGGAAGGAACGCTGTGTCTGTGCCAGGGTTTCCCATTCCTTTGAAAGTTCAGAAATTTCCGAAAGGTTTGAAATGATGTTTGCCCTTGCCTGAAAGCGTGAGAATTCGTCAAGAAGACGGCCGTAAATTTCGTTGTCAAAGAGGTGCGTGTAGCGGCAGAGAACGAAAAGATGCTGGGAATCCGTACTCAGGAAGAATCCGCGTGCACGTTCAGATTTTGATGAAATACCGAAGTTATTGTCCAGATAGAAATATCCCTCCGGCCAGTCTGCTGGATATGAATGTGCGAGCTTGTCTATGGTTTCCTGACTGCTTGTCAGGCGGTTAGGGCTGTTGTAACGTACGAAGTCTGTCTTGCTGTCGATGTAAAGAACTGAGCAGTCAGCTTCTTCTTCAAGAATTGATGAAATTGCGTTGTAGAAATCTTCAAGAGAATAACTGAAACGTATTCTGTCTATGAAGCGGGAAAGAAATGCTGTTTCCCGGGAGTTCAGTGATTTTTTTTCGATTGACTGCCTGATGGTCGTGTAAATCGTAGAGCCGACGAGAGCAAGCATGCAGAAAAGTACGGCAGCTACGGTAATCGTAAAGAAGTTTGAATGTTCCGAAAAGTCATTCGGTTTTGTCTGAGGAACCAGAAAAACAGCAAGGAAGGTAAAAATCAGTCCAATAAGTACATAAACTGAAATAAGTGCGGTTCGACGTTTTGATTTATACATAATTACCTCTCTGGTACAGTCTCGTTAATATTATCGGCATAAATACGCCGTAATTAAACCCTTATTTTTGTGCTGAAAGAATTATCGGTTAATATATTTTAAGTTAAACTTGTGAATTTCTCAATTCGTGATACCATAAAATCATGCCGATGATTTCAAATATTCACGATAATTCTCCGGAGTTCCGTTTTATACTGCACGAGAACAATATAGTCCTGCAGAACGGAAATCTCCCTGATGAACAGGTTCTGAGAAAGTGCCTCATGATGAATGCGGCCAGTGACTGGTTTGCAGAAAAAGAACTCGGATATGCAGCCCTTTCCCTTGAAGATGAAAGTCCGCTTCCGGCAGGCTGTGAAGAAGTCCCCCTGAGGCAGTTTTTCTTTGAAAACAGCGGGGATGAAAGAATCGCTGGGTTAAGTGCAAGGGCTAAAACCCTTTTTGCATTCAGACGGGACAAGAGGTTCTGTTCAAGATGCGGCGGCCAGCTCAATGATGACAGAAAATTTACGGCAAGATACTGCGTTAAGTGCAGAAAGCTCTATTTTCCGCAGCTTGAACCTGCAGTAATCGTTGTCGTAAGAAAAGATGATGAAATTCTTCTTGCAAATCACCTTAACAGAAATGACGGTGTGTATTCGTGCATTGCAGGATTCGTCGAAGCCGGGGAGAGTGCAGAACATGCCGTTCACCGGGAAGTCCTTGAAGAAACCGGAATTAAAGTCAAAAATCTCCGCTATATAAAAAGTCAGGCATGGCCTTTCCCGGATCAGCTTATGCTGGGGTTCATGTGTGAATATGAAAGCGGTGAAATAAAGGTTCAGCAGGATGAACTTCGTTCTGCCGGATGGTTCAGTAAAAATCAGCTCCCGAAAATTCCTTCTCCGGGAAGCGTTGCATACAGCCTCATAAACGAAGCCCTGAATATGGAAGCTTAATTTCCGTACGGTTTAAAAGATTTTCATTTTATGATAATGTTTCACTCATAATTTAAAGTTTTACACTTTATATCAGGAGTACATAAATGGAAATGTTTGAAATCGGTGAAGAAATTGAAACAACTGTAGTTCAGGTTTCAGGGGACTGCGTTTTTATAGATCTGGGATTAAAAAGCGAAGGTTTTGTTGATAAGGCTGAATTTTGTGATGATGAAGGAAACTGCTCCGTAAAAGAGGGCGATAAGATAAAGGTTTTCTATACCGGAAGCCGCCGCGATGAAATGCATTTTACGACTAAGCTTAAGGGCGAAAATGCCGGAAACGAACTTCTTGAGCGTGCATTTGAGACAGGACTCCCGGTTGAAGGTCATGTCGAAAAAGAAATTAAGGGCGGATTTGAAGTAAAAATCGGTGAGGCAAGGGCATTCTGTCCGTACAGCCAGATGGGCTATAAGAACCGCCTTGAGCCTTCAGAGTATACCGGCCGTACGATGTCTTTCATTATTACCGAATACAAAAATGAAGGCAAAAACATAATCGTTTCAAACAGGCGCCTTGAAGAAAAGGCAGAAGAAAAAAAAGTTCAGCAGTTAAGCGAAGAACTTTCTGTCGGAACAGTCGTCGAAGGAACGGTAAAATCAATTCAGTCTTACGGCGCATTTGTTGATATAAGCGGATTCCAGGCCCTTCTTCCTGTTTCAGAAATTTCACACGAAAGGGTCAGCGACGTTTCTAAAGTTCTCTCTGAAGGTCAGCGCATAAAGGCTAAGGTTATCCGTGCAGAATGGAATGAAAGCCGTCCTGACCGTTCAAAAGTAAGCATCAGCATGAAGGAACTTGAAGAAGATCCGTGGAATGAGGCTGCTTCAAAACTTAAGGCCGGCCAGAAGATTTCCGGAAAAATCGTCCGCATTGCAGGCTTCGGTGTTTTTGTAAACCTCCTGCCTGGAATCGACGGTCTCGTTCATATTTCACAGATCGAAGGAATAAGTGCATCAACTAACCTTGCAAAGAAATTCAATATAGGCGATACACTTGATGTTGTCATTCAGAAAATTGATGCAGGCGAAAAACGCATCAGCCTTTCTCCGGCAAGTTCGGTAGAGCAGGATAATGATGCTGCACGTTACATGGCTTCACAGGAAGATGACGGTGAAAGTTACAATCCTTTTGCCGCACTGCTTAAAAAATAATTTTCAGGACTGCAGTATATGAGCGGAAATACATACGGAAAAATCTTTAAGGTAACGACTTTCGGCGAAAGCCACGGAAATGCACTCGGATGCGTCGTTGACGGAATTCCTGCAGGAATAATGATTGACGAAGCTGCTGTTCAGGCAGCGCTCGACAGAAGGCGTCCCGGACAGAGTGCAGGAGGAAAGCTTAATTCTTCCGTTACCGCCCGTAAAGAGGATGATAAGGCTCAGTTCTTAAGCGGCATTTTTGAAGGAAAAAGTGAAGGAACTCCAGTTGCAGTCGTAATTGCAAATACAAGCCAGCACTCAAAGGATTACGGAAACCTCGCAAATACTTTCCGCCCTGGACATGCAGATTACGCATACTATGCAAAATACGGTTTCAGGGATTACCGCGGGGGAGGGCGTGCAAGCGGCCGTGAAACAGCAGCCCGTGTTGCTGCCGGAGAACTTGCACTTCAGGTCATTCATTCGATTGTTCCGGGGGTAAAAGTTACTGCATATACAGAAAGGGCTGCAGGCATAAGCGTTGAAAAAATCGACTTTTCTCATATAGAACAGAATTCCCTTCGCGCCTGTGACAATGAAGCGGCTGAACGGATGGACAGTGCAATTCAGGAGCTGCGCAGAAACGGAGACAGTGCCGGCGGAATAGTTGCCTGCCGTGTTACGGGGCTTCCTGCAGGACTGGGTGAATGCGTATTCGATAAACTCGATGCTGAACTTGCTAAGGCAATCGTAAGTATCGGTGCCGTAAAAGGTATTGAATTCGGTGCAGGTTTTGGCTGTGCAGATCTTACCGGAAGTACGGATAATGATGCCATGCGCGTTTCAAAAGACGGAAAAGTTAGTTTTGAATCAAATAATGCCGGCGGAATTACAGGCGGAATCTCGAACGGAAATGACGTCTTTTTCAGGGTTGCAGTAAAGCCTGTTCCGAGCATTTTTAAGAGCCAGAAGACAGTCTGTGCAGATGCTGAAGGTAACTTTTCTGACTGTGATCTTGTAATCGAAGGGCGGCATGACGTATGCCTCTGTCCGAGAATCGTTCCCGTGATAGAAGCCATGACACAGATAGTCATTGCAGACCTCCTGCTTCAGAATAAAACTTCACGTATATAAAAAAAGGCCGCCTGCTGAACAGACGGCCTTTATGCTTTTTAAGGCTTATTTAGATTCCGGCAATGTCAGACCAAGATAAGCTGCTTTTTCAGGATTAGAAGTGATTGTAAATTCTTTCTGATACTGGATTGGCATTTCTGCAGGTTTCTTTTCGCCCTTGAGGATCTCAACGGCCATTGCTGCAGTCTGCTTTCCGAGTTCATAGTAGTTGATTCCGACGGTGATGAGTCCGCCGCTCTTAACCATTCCTTCTTCAGCTACGAATACAGGAATCTTGTTTTCATCAGCAACCATTGCAACTGTTGCCATGCTTGCAGCGATTTTGTTATCTGTAGGAGTGTAGAGTGCATCAACTTTTCCTACGAGGCTCTGTACAACCTGCTGGATTTCGTTTGTGTTTGAAATTGAAGCTTCGATGTATTTAAGTCCCTGTTCTTCGCATGCTTTTTTAGCAGTAGCAATCTGGATAACAGAGTTGTCTTCATCTGAACTGTAGATAAGTCCTACGGTTTTTGCAGCAGGAAGAATAGTTTTGAGAAGTTCGATCTGTTCTCTAACAGGTGTATCATCGCTTGTACCTGTTACGTTTGTTCCAGGCATTTCATTTGAAAGAACGAGTTTTGCTTTGGCAGGATCTGTTACTGAAGAAATAACTACAGGGATATCCTGTGTCTTGTTAGCAACTGCCTGAGCAGCCGGAGTAGCAATTGCAAAAATAAGGTCTACTTTATCGTTTACGAATTTGTCAGCAATCTGGTTGCAGTTAGCAGCATCTGCCTGTGCATCCTGAAGGTCGATGGTGATGTTCTGGCCGTCAACATATCCGGCTTCTGCAAGACCGTCCCTGAAGCCTTCAAAGTTTGAATCGAGGGCGTTAAAACTGCCGTACTTGAGAACACCGATTTTAATTTTAGTGTCATCTGATTTTTTGCTGCAGCCTGTAAGGCACAAGCCTGCTGCAACAAGACCGATAATTACAGAAGTAATTTTTTTCATATTTTCCTCACTTTAATAATAAAAGTACTACCATTGTAAACCCATTATAAAAGCTTAGTCAAATATCAGGACGGTTGTTTTTAAAACAAAAAAGGCTGCCCGGTACAAAAGTTCCGGACAGCCCGTTATCAGCGCTGTTTATTATTTTTCAAGGATGAATTCAACGCGGCGGTTTTTCCACCAGTTGTCCTTGTCGCTTCTTGAAACGACAGGTGCGCGTCCGCCGCGTCCGACAGACTTAAGCCTTGAACCGTCTACACCGTTTTTCCTGAGGTAGTTTCTTACGAAATCTGCCCTTTCCTGTGAAAGAGGTACAAGTGCCTTTCCGTACTGTGTCGTGTCCTGTGTTTCTTCTGTTTCTGTTCCTGAAACGTTGTTTGCGTGACCTTCAATCGTTACAGAGTAGTTCTTGAACTTGTTGAGGATCTCGGCAATACGCTTGAGGACGCGTTCGTTGTTTGCCTTCTGTGCTGCAGTAATTCCGCCCTTGATTTCAGAATCAGTCTTGAAGTCTGCTGCATCTGAACGGAAGATGATTGAAGGAACGGCCATCTTGAGTACGTTGTCAACCGGAATAACGAGGACATCGATGCTGATTTTGCCTTCGACAGTCCTTGTCATGCCGAGTTCGTCAGTTGCCATGAAGACGTAAGGGTAGTCCATTGCAGACTGAACGAGTTCACCGTTGCTTCCGCGTCCGTCCCAGATGAGGCGCTCAGTGATTGAAGATTTTCCAGATGTCTTCCAGAAGAGTTTTCCGTTTTCAGGGTCGTTGATCTGGAATGACCAGTTTTTGAGTCCGGCCGGGCTTGAACCCTTGAGCTGTATGTAAAGGTCATCGTTTTCACCGTCGTTGTCAGGTGAGAAATATTTTGGAGATGTCTTAACAGAAAGCTCCGGTGGATTTACGCAGCTGATGAATGCACCTGAAGAAACCGTTACAAGATTTCCCTTGGTGTAGTTCAGCGTAAGTTTACCTGTGTATGCGTTGTCAGCAACAACCTTTCCGTCTGATCCGAGACCGTCCCAGGTAATTGCAGCCGGAAGATTCTTCTGGTCTGAGCTTGTCCATTCGCGTACAGTCTTTCCTTCTGCGTTTACGATTGCAAAGTTCCAGTTTTCGATTCCTTCTGCGAGGGAAGTGCGGATTGAGAATTTCTGTGTATCAAGCACATTGTCGCCGTTCGGTGAGAAAGCATCGAGGTCCACGGTTACGTAAGCCTTTGTTTCCCTGTTGTCGACTTTAACGTCTTTGATTTCTGCTGAGTTTGTATTTCCTGCTGCATCAGTTGCTGCAAATGTGACTTTGTATGTTCCGTCTGCAACAGTGTTTCCTGCGTCATCAGTTCCATTCCATTCGAATGAAGATACGCTTCCGTGTACGGTTTTTGTAAATACTGCATTGTTCTTTGAGTCAGAAACAGTAATGAGCCATTTGTCTTCTTTTGAAGTCTTTGCGGTAACAGAAAGAGTATCCCTGTGTTTGTCTCCGTCCGGGCTGAACAGTGTATATGGAACCGTAAGTTCTGCTGATGGTGCAGTGTTATCAATAGTAAATGTCTGGCTCTGTGCTGAAGAAGAAGCGCCGCTTGCAACCTTTGTTGAGAGAACTGCAACGTAATCTCCTTCCGGTGCACGACCTTCTGATGTAAGTCCGTTCCATGTGATTGTCTGAGGAAGGGCAGAGGTACCTTTTGAAGACCATACGGTTTTCTTGTTTTTGTCCTGAACGTCGAGGGAGTATTCAACGACTGCTGAACCGGCCTTTACGACAGGCGTAAATTTAACTGAAGTCTTTGTTGAATTGAATGCTGCCGGTGATGCAGAAACGAAGAGTTCTGCCTTTGACGTGTCGAGGGCAATTTCTTCTGTTTTTGAGAATGAGTTTCCTGCTGCATCCTTTGCAGTGAGGACGTAGAAATATTTGCCGTCAGCACAGCGTTCGTTTGTCTGGTTTGTTCCGTTCCATGCGATTGACTGAGGTTCGAGTGAACCGAAATCGTATTCCTTTACGGTTTTTCCGGAAACATCATTAACTTTTCCGGTCCAGGTTATCGGAGAACCGGTATTCTTGATTGTAGTGTGCTTAAAGGTTACTGAGGTGTTTGAACCGCCGCCGAATGTTCTTGCAGATACGTCAATTTCAGCCTTCGGTGACTGTGTATCAAGCATGAATACCGGTGAGTTTACAGGAGTCGTCTCGTATCCGTTGAGGTATTTAGCCGTTACCCTTGCCTGATAAGAGCCGTCCGGAATAAGGGAACCTGCGTCGTCTTTTCCGTCAAAAGTGATTTCTGATGCCGGATTGTCTGTTCCTGCAAAGGTTCTGTATACCTTTCCGTCTGCACCGTAAATTTTTACTGCCCATTCAACGAGGGCATTTCCGGTCTTTGACTTGTCAGGAGCAGGAATCTTTACTGCGAATGAAGCTGATTTTGCAGCGCTTCCGTCCGGTGAGAAATATTTGCCCGAAACGAGGGAAATGTTTGTTGCCGGTTTTTCAGCCGAATAGATGATGTTTGAAACTGCAACAGGCTTTGAAGTATTTCCTGCGCGGTCTGTTGAAGTAATCTTGTATGAGTAAACGCCGTCGCTTACAGGAATGCCGAGGTCATTTGTTCCGGCCCAGTCAAACTTTGCAGGTGCACTGTCAGTCCATTTTACTGTCCTTACAACGTTTCCGTTTACGTCTGAGAAGGTTGCAACCCATTCATCCTCTACGGAACCGCTCTGAACGATTGAAAGATGAGCCTTAGCACCTTCGCCGAAGATTTTGTCGTTCTGTGAAGGCTGTTTTACTTCAACTTCAGGAGCCGTATTGTCTACGATTACCTTGAATTTAGAAGTAGTTGCCGGGTTTCCGTTATCATCGGAAGCCGTCATGTAATAGTAATATGTTCCGTCAGGAGCAACTTCTCCGTTGTCCATGATTCCGTTCCATACAAGTTCTTCAGGGATCATAACGCCTGATTTTGGAGTTACAAGCTGCTTGAAGAATGACTTGAAGCCTACGCTTGTCGGACGCTTGTCCTTGTTTCCGATTTCGCGGACTTTGTTGCCCTTTTCATCTTCGATAATGAATGCCCATGAAGCAACATATCTGTTTTCCTTGATCTGAAGCGGAACTGTAAGTGTGTCCTGTACACCGTCGTTATTCGGTGAAATATAAACAGTCTTTTTTTCTGCGAATGCTGTGCCTGTAACGAGAAGCGTGCAGACGGCAGCCGTTAAAACATGCTTTTTCATTACTCTTCTTCTCCCCACAAGATGATTTTTGGAGGCGTAGTGTCTTCAAGACCAAGCTTGAGGATTACTCCGCCGCTTACTGCGTTAATATCTTCGTACATCTGCTGCCATGCACCGGAAACAGTCATGTCGCTTTCTGCCCAGCCCCTGTTTGCAAGCATTGAGCCTTCCCTTGAATTGAAGCGGAACTTTACGCTGAGTCCGATTGAAGGCATTACGTTGCGGGCATCGTCTCCGAATTCCTTTACGTCGTATTCCCATGCAGTAGAAACCTTGATGATTTTGTTTATCAGGATCTGAAGGCCTGCATCAATTACGAAGTTCTGAAATGAAGGAGAAGAGAAGTCTGCGCTGGCACCGATTTCAAAATTTTCCTGCTTGAGGAATGAACCTGCAACGCCTGCTTTTGGAGTTGCAATTCCAGGCCAGTCATAGGATGTGCCGACATATTTTGTCGAATACATTTTTCCAAGGTTGAGGAGTGAACCGCCGAACCTTACGCTTTTGAAAGGACCGAGGTCACCGAAGTTATAGAAGGCACCCATGTCGGCGCCGAGTTTCCAGTCTGTTTCTGATTTCCAGCTGGTAAAGCCGAAGTTTGCACTCATGCCGACTGAAAGCTGGTCAGTAACGTCCTTTGAAAATGATGCGTCAAAGTTCATTCCGTTGCCGAGGCACATGTGGTCAAGGTCTGCAAAAATTCCCTGTACGAGGAAGGATGCAACGCCCCATCTGGTTGGAATGAGAAGGCCTGCGTGACCTGCAAATCCTGTTGAATCAGTGTCGATAAGGACTGTTCCTGCGAGGTCGGCAACGATTCTCTGTTCGTATGCCGTTACGGCAGGGTTGTTTACGATTGAAGCCGGTGTGACGTCAAATATTGCACCGCCTGCTGAAGAAGCTGCACCTGTAAGAAGCTGCGGCTCTGAAAAACGTAATAAATTCTGGCTGCCTGGACGCGTATTGTATTCGGCAAATACTGCACCGGATACAAAAGCTGAAAGGACAGCCGCAGTCAAAAACTTTTTCATAATTACTGCTTTGTCTCCTGTTTATGGATTTTTTCTATAGATATGAATATACCTTTTATTGAAGAATAACGCAATAAAACCAGTATTTCATGAGAAAACCAAAAAAAACGGGCAGAACGCATATACGTTTTGCCCGTCCGTAAACTTTCCCGATGTCCGTTGACTTTATGTAATTTACACACCTTTTAGTAATAACGGCTGTAATCAACCGACGCTATCAGTATGGTCGAGTTTTCTTAAAATATCAAAGCAAAATGCCGCCTGAAATGACGAAATATCCGAAGTTCGCGAAAAAATATCCAAAGTTCGCATTTTTCGCCTTCTCTGATGATTTTGTTTTACATTTTTATGCAACCATAGTATACTAAGATGCACATTTTGCCCGGTATGCTGTAACGGGGGCATAATAACAGTCAGGAAATGTATTAACGTATGGGAAGAATTTATACCAGGCAGGAAAAATTAATGCGCATTATTGCCGGCTTCGGATTCTTTTTCGGCATTCTTGCGCTTATAAATAATTACGTATCAGGACTCGATGATTTTCCTCTGACTCAGTCGCCGGTTTTTCCAGATGCAGTTTTTATAGTTCCGGCAACGCATGCATTCTCCATGCTGCTTGCACTTATAGTTTTTATTTTCCCGTCAAAGATAAAGCTTCTTCTCTCGGGCTTTGTAATTGAATCTGTTCATCAGGTAATAACCGGATTCCAGCATACGGGCATCTTTTTTTATGCTTCGTTCATCGTTCTTGCTTTTGTTCTGGGCTACCTCAAGACTTATTTCTGGACCAAGCTTATCGGAATAATCGTATTCTGGATGATGCTTCTATCGACGCTGATTTTCTTCTACGGCTTTACGGAATTCCTTTTCATGTTCGGCCTGTCGGCCTTCCTCGGTGCAGTTTATTATGTCTTCTATCAGATTGTAAAAAATCAGGTTTCTTTCCTTGTGTGCGACATTAATCCCGTTGAGATTTCGGGCGAATTTACGCTTCCTGAAAAGGGCGGGGTGCTTAAACTTGAAAACTTTCCGCTGACAGAACGTCAGATTGCCTGCATCAAATATACAATGGAAAGCGATTACGGCTACAGGCAGATTGCCAGTGAACTTATAACCAGCGAATCAACCATTAAAAAGGAAATGCAGGAACTCTACAGGCTTTTCGGCGTTAAAAACAGGGAAATGCTGCGCCTGCTTCTGATTCAGTATAAAATTGCGTATTGACCTGCGTTTCTCAATAGACTTTTGCCACGTGCTTTGATAGAATAAAAAATCATGGCAAGTTTCTTTTCAAAATTGTTTGGTTCTCTGTTCAGCGGTGGTGATCCTGAAGCAGAAAAAAAGCGCGTCCTCAAGGGAATCGCAAAAAATCTTTCCAAAACAAAGTATAAATTCTATAAAATCGGCTCTGATCAGGTTCTTCCGTCTTTCGGAAAATTCTTTTTTGAGCTCTATAAGATTCTTTCGCCTGCACAGCTCTCTTTCCAGCAGCAGATGAACCCTGCCCTATACAAAAATATGGTTATCGATTACTCGCTCTCGGATGAACAGAAGGCTGCAATTGAGGAACTTTCCGAAGAAAACATCACTGCCATGATGAAAAACGTTCCTTTTAATCAGCTCAAGGAAAAGGTTGCTTCCAATATAGAACTGCTTTCAAGCGGTTTTGACATGGACAGAATTAATAAGGTTGATGACCTGTATAACAAGCTTATTGCTTTCAAGGCTTTCTGTCTGTACGATTACTATTTCATGCTCAAGAAATTCGATTCTTCCATAAGGGAAGGGGATTTCGGTCGTTCGCCAAAGCTTGAACCTATTGATGCTTCATACATTGCAGATGACCTTAAGGAATTCGTTTCAGTAATGTACGTGCTTCCTTTCGGTGAGTCATGGGATGACCTTATGCAGATGTTCAAGACGCTCAAGGGAGTTGAACCGGTTAAACCTGCACAGTGGTCAAAGATCTGTGCAAGGCTCAACGGAATGAGGACTGAGAATATCTTTGACATGATGATTCAGCTTATTACAAAGAATCCTTCATACCATACTGATGTTGAAATCAAGCGTGAAACCGTTGTTGAAGCTTACCTTGACAAGATCAAGAGCCAGGCTCAGGCAACAATCAGAAAACTTGAATCTGATCAGAAGAATTCAAAGGTCGGAAGCCTTCTCCTTCAGATTTTTGGTACACCGGAAGTTGTTTCCCTCAAGAATTATACTGAAAATGGAAGTGCAATCTTTGAGCGCAAGGGACTCGGATCATATCAGTTTGCAAAGCCGCTTAACTGTCTCAAGGCATTCCTCGTTGAATACGTAAAAAAAGAGCTCCGTGAATTTTCTGATCTCGTTGTTGTCCGCGGACAGTGGTCTAATCAGGCACTTTCATCTCAGATGAGCGATGACTATAACCTTCTTCTTGAATCATGTGAAGAAATCATTGCTTACGATGACAAGCTCAGTGAAGAAAGGGAAATCGGAACAAAAATCAAGACTCTCCTTCCGCAGACTGAACGCAGTAAAGATGCAGCAAACATCATAAAAACTACGCTTAAAGACGTTAACGATTTTGCAAAAAATGAACTTGTAAAATGTACAAGGGCCCTTATTTCCTATGCAAAGAACGTAAAGGCCATCCTTGAAGATCATAAAAAACAGCGTCCTGAATTAATCATTAACTGGAAGGAACTTGAACGCTTTGCCGAGCATCCGGTTGATGAAGTTGCAGTCGAGATCTACAGGAAGATTTATCTCCTGGCATCACTGATGCAGAACTTCCTGAATTAGTTTTTCGGATTTATTTGAGAACTGAATCAACGAGTTTCTTGAAGTCAGAATCAAGCTCTACGTCTTCACCGCCGTCAGAAATTTCAATTTCGTAGGTTCCGTCCTCGTTTTCAACAATTGAATCTTTCTGTTCGGGCGTAAGGTCGCGGATATTGTCATTATTTGCAGCAAAAGAAGTGAACATGAACGGATTTGAATCTTTTTCTGATTCAAGTTCAATGAGGCTGTCTGCCTGGTTTTCCTCTTTTTCTTCACTTTCTTCGATAACGGGACTCAGGTTAACGTACATGTTGTCATCGATTTTTTCCCGGATTGCGTCAACTTCAGCTTCGGTTTTTTCTTTTTCGTCTGAAGGTTCTTCCTGAGTGTCTGCTTCATAATCATCTTCAGCAGAATCTGAATCGCCGTCATCGTCAAGGAATGAGAAGTCCATCTTGCCGATATCGAAGTTTTCTACAACAGTGTTATCCTGCTCCTGAGTTTCTTCTGAGGCACTCGGAGAACTGAAGGTCATTTCTTCAGCGAGGTCATATACGGTCTGATCGCTTTCACGCGGAGCCGGTTCTTCATCGAATTCATCAATATCAACGGTTTCCGTGAGGGCAGGGGAAGTTGTTTCTTCTATTTCATCAATCTCTTCAGCTTCTTCGGCGTCAGAAACTTCTTCTGCTTCATCGAGGGCTTCAATTTCCTCAGCGTCTTCTGCTTCCTGGATTTCTTCAATTTCTTCTGCTTCAGCAGTTTCTTCTATTTCATTAATCTCTTCAATTTCCTCAATTTCTTCCGGTTCTTCAGGGACTGGCTTTTGTGCCTGAACTGCAGGTGCCGGCTTAGCAGTTGAAACGTCTTGGGCACGTGCCGGGCTTCCTTCAATTGATGCTGCCTGAATGCGCAGTTTTCCGCTTCCGAGTATGTCTTCAAGAACTTTTTTGAGTTCGGCAGTGTCGATTGAAGCCTTGTTTCCGAGGAGGTTTGTCTGTGTCTTTACTCCGAGGGCATTTAATATTTCATTCCAGCTTGATTCAAGGAGTTTATCGACCTCTTTTGAGTGTTTCCTTCCGCGCTTTCCGAGGCTGTTTTTGATTTCTGCAGTCAGTTCGCTCCTGCGGCCTGATATTCCTTCCGGGAGTGATTTGAGTTCGCCTGAATCTTTTTTGTCTATGTATTCGGTGATGAATGCAAGCTGGAAGCGCCTGATTCTGTCTTTTATTACCGTCATGTCATCCTGATGAAGGTTGAGGACAAGGAATACAATCAGGAACAGGGTAATGAAAATTATTGCAAGGAAAAGGAATTTTGCTTCATCTGACATCGTAAGCGAGCGGTCGTCAAAAACAAAAGAAATGAATGCCCCTGAATCAGTTTTTCTTGTAAAAAGATGCAGGTTCTGTGTCTGTGATGATGCGAGGGCTTCTGCCGTGATGTCCTTTACGTCGAGCGGTGAGTCAGAAAGCCATATTTCAAGGATCTTTTCTTCGAGTACCGAATTATTTATAAGGGGAATGTCACTCAGGCCGAATACAAAGCCGCCTGCAGTGAAAGATTCATCTGCAAAAATTGAACCGGTTCCGCTGAGGCTGATTATATCTTTTGAAAGAAGATAGCGGTTGAAGCCTGAGGCATCACAGTAGAAGAGGGCAGTTCCTTCCTTTGCGCCGCTTTCAGCAAACATTGGAACTGAATAAATGATGCAGCTTTCGGTTTTCCTGCTGTTTTCATTTTTTACTACATAATATGTACTTTTAAAGCTTTCATTCTGAGGAACATCAAGTTCCCTGAACTGAATCTTTGAATACGGCTGTCCCGGAGTTTTCGCATAGTCATTATATGAAGTCTGCCGTTCATTCCGGCTCTTTAAATCCTGTCCCTGTCGGGTAAATGTTGAGAAATGAATGTGCCTTCCCGTAGTATCAATAAGCCTTATTCCGAGCAGGCCTTCCGTTTCCTGAATGAGGGAGCCTGTCAGACGCGTACGTTTATTCTGCTCCTGGGCAGAAGATTCCTTCTTGAAGAAAGAATGTACTTCAGGCGATGACGCATAGTTTGCAAAGCGTTCAGTGAGAGAGGATGTATATTCTTTTCCTGCCTGATCAATTTCAGTGATATTTTTTTCTATGCTGTTCAATATCCGCGGCTGGTAGAATTTGATTTCGATCACGCTGAAAAGTCCCGTGAAGGAAATGACTACGAAAGCCGAGAACGCAAGAATACATATCAGCAGGCTTAATGCTGTTTTTCTGGCTCCAGACATAATACTTTTGTACTCATTATAACTTCGGCATCATTTAAGTTCCACTCAAATATTTTTTTTAATAATCCGGTTTTTTCCTTCTGCTTTTGATTATTCAGGGAGGAGCATTTTTTATAATATAGTTGTGAATTGTTCAATTATCTGTTATTCTTATTGAATATATGAAAGACACTGATGCGGAAACTTCTGAGATTCCTGCAGAATACACTGAAAACGCAGAAACGCAGAATCCTGTTGAAAACAAATATGCAGCCCTCATTGAGCAGAAAGGTTATATTGCAAAGCGTATTTTTACAATTATAATCGTTCTTGCAATTATCGGAGGCGGTGTTTTTTATTACCTTAACAGGGAACAGTTCAACACATTCGAGGCTTTCAGGGAATTCATAAAAGGTTTCGGATATCTTGGACCTCTCGTACTTATTGTTTTTCAGTGCCTTAAGGTTATCTATGGTGTTATTCCTGGTGCCATCGGCTGTATTGCCGGAGCCGGTATTTATGGATGGTGGCAGGGGTTCATATATAATTACATCGGCATTTGTGCCGGTTCGCTGCTTGTGTTTCTTTTATCCAGAAAATTCGGAATGGGACTTATGTCACAGATTTTCTCGGAAAAAAAATACAATGCCGGCATGCGCTTTATGAACAGATGGAATAAAAACTTTTCCATCTTTCTGTGGGTGGCAATTTGTTTTCCGTGGGCGCCTGATGACTTTCTGTGCTACATCTCCGGAATGACAAATATGAAATTCAAACGATTTTTGTTTATTGTTCTTACTGCAAAACCATGGGCTATCCTTATGTACAGCCTGATTTTTGGTTTTGTTGCTGAGAAAGTAGACACAATAATGTAGGGGTCTTTTTATGGGTATGTTAGGAGTTTATAACTATACTGTTATATTGACTTATCTCGGAATGCTGTTTTCTTTTGCAGGAATCCATTTCGTATTTTCTGATATCGACAGAAGCTTTCCTCTTGCGATTCTCTGTCTTATGATCGCCGGCGTTATGGATATGTTTGACGGCAAGGTTGCTTCAACAAAGAAAAACCGTACGCCTTCTGAAAAACTGTTCGGAATCCAGATTGATTCTATGGCTGATATCATCAGTTACGGCGTATTCCCGGCACTTATCGTATACAAGCTTGCTTCCCTGAACGGTCAGAATTCAAATTTTACTCAGGAACATCCTGTAGGAAAAATCGTAGTAATCTGTATCTGTGCACTTTACCTTCTCTGTGCACTTATCCGCCTTTCATATTTCAATGTTGATGAGATGGAACGCCAGGAAAAGACTGACGACTGCCGCCATGAATACAGGGGACTTCCGGTTACAAGCATTGCACTTATCCTTCCGTTTGTATTCATTGTAAGCTACTACTCAGGAATTAAAACTCCGCCTATCATTCCGTGTGCTTTCCTTCTTGCAGTAATGTCATTTGCATTCATTCTTCCGTTCAAGATGCCTAAACCTCATTTCTGGGGAAAAATTTTCATGGTCATCATCGGAATGGCAGAATTTGCACTTGTAATCTGCGGAAAGGTTTATTACATCGAGACAAAAAAGGCTTTGAATGAAGAAGCTTTGAAAACGGTTTCTGTCGAAACTGCTGCAGAAGCACATGACATTGAGACTGATTCCGTACTTTTTGAAAATACAGAGATAAAGAATGATGAAAACAAACAGTAATCCCAACGACAAATCCGTGGCGTTCCTTTACGGGAATGCCTTCGGCAGGGTATTGCTTCAGTTTATCCTGTTCATAAAAATCCCGAAACTTCTTGGTTTTTATCTGAGAACCCGTCTTTCAAAGGGAAGGGTTAAAAAATTCATTGCACAGCATAATATCGACATGAGTGAATTTGAAGGCATTAAGTTTAAGACCTTCAATGATTTTTTTACCCGCAGAAAGAATATCGAAGTCAATGTTCCTGAGGAAAGCCTGATTGCTCCGAGCGACAGTGCCCTGAGCGTCTTTAAGATTGAAGAAAATTCGGTATTCCGTATCAAGGGATTTGACTATACCCTCGAAGATTTTTTTGCAAACAAAAGCGTTACACCGGATTTTGAAGAAACGCTGAAGTCTTTTGCCGGCGGAGACTGCCTTGTGTTCCGTCTTGCTGCAACTGACTATCACCGTTACTGCTACATAGATTCCGGCTCCCTTGAAAAAAATCACTTCATTAAGGGTAGGCTTTATTCAGTTCAGCCGGCTGCCTGCGAAAATTACAGGGTTTATACAAAAAACCGCCGTTCATGGACAATCCTTCATACAGATCACTTTGGTGACGTTGCCCAGATTGAAGTCGGCGCATTCAGCGTCGGCGGAATCTGTAATCATCACGAAGACTACAGGTTCAGGAAGGGTGAAGAGAAGGGATACTTTGACCTTCACGGATCGACAATCGTACTTCTTTTTAAGAAAGGTGCCGTAAAGCTTAAGGATGAAATCCTTGAGGGAACAAAAGACGGCGCTGAATACAGGGTAAAATACGGCCAGATAATCGGATGAAATAATGCATTTACCTTTTAATGAAAGCCCGTTTTTCGTAATGAAGAACTGGCTTTTTTTATTGTCATTGCCGGGCTTGCCCCGGCAATCTTGTTTCTCTTGTTTATAACTCCAAAATTCAGTATCCTAATGTCACTATGAAAGAACTTGAATTAAAATACGGATGCAATCCGAACC
>DGTU01000176.1 GCA_002394465.1 Treponema sp. UBA4328
CAACTGCTGTTGCCTTGTCGATACCTCGTTTGATTTCAATTGGAGTCATTCCGGCAGAAACGCTCTTGAGCCCCTCGCGAACGACTGCGTAAGCCAAAACTGTAGCTGTTGTTGTTCCGTCACCTGCCACATCGTTTGTCTTTGAAGCAACTTCACGAACAAGCTGTGCACCCATGTTCTCATAAGGATCTTTGAGCTCAACTTCCTTTGCGACAGAAACACCGTCTTTTGTGATTGTCGGTGCGCCGAATTTTTTGTCCAGCATAACCAGTCGGCCACAAGGTCCGAGAGTTACTTTTACAGCGCGGGCAATCTGCTCAACGCCACTAAGCATCTTTTTGCGAGCTTCTTCATTGAAAATCAACTGTTTAGCCATTTTTTTCTCCTGTATTTTCAGTCGGGATTTTTACCCGTTATTTGAATTTGTATACAGTAAAAAATAATAAAAATAATTCTAAACGGCAAGAAAAAAAGATGATTTACTGAAGGGAAAAATAAAAAACCGCCTCATGCAGGCGGTTTATAGATTGCCATGCTTCACGCTAAGTGAAGGGCGAAATATTAAGTTCTGCTCACGGCAGATATGTAAATGTGCCTAATTATGACCCCGAATGAGGTCTGCTATTTTTGTCGGAAATTGCATATTGCCTCCTTCTCAAGCGGCCGGTGTGCGTCCTCATCTCGCTCCTTACCACGTCTTTAATGTTAGCACACCTTTTCTGAAATGCAAGTGTTTTTTTTAATTTTTTTAAATTTTTTAGTTTTTTTTTTAGCCCCGGCCGGAGCGACGCGGAAACGTTGCGCAGCAATGAAGGCACTGCCGGAACCGCGCAGGACGGGTTCCAGTTTAACTGTTCCCGGATTGTGATGTGACTGTGCTCCGAAAAAATAATCTCAAACATGACAAATTCTGAATGCTGTGTTATCATTCTATTTATAATTTTCTGTGACGAGGGTTTTTATGAAAAAGATTTTCTTTATTCTTACTGCTGCTCTGTTTCAGACTCTGCTTTTTGCTGAAGCTGATTATGTAGTTAAGTCAGTTAACGGTAAGGTTCAGTATGAGGTTTCATCAGGAAACTGGAAAAAGGTTTCTGCAGGTCAGGAACTGTCAGCAAAGACTGTAATTGATACGAGCCTCAATTCTAATGTTGTTCTTAAAGGAAAAAACGGAGACGTAACGATTAAGTCAATGCAGAAAGGTTCTATTCAGGAACTTACTTCAAATGTTGCAAAAGCCGGTTCACTTAAGAAAAATAAGGGACTGAATAAGGCTGGAATTGCGGGTGCATCCGGTTCAGGCGGAAAAGGCGTTGCTACTGCTTCTTCACGTGCATCTGAAGCCAAGGCTGATTTTGACTGGGATGAGTAACGGTTTAATAAGGGGAGAAATAATATGAAAAAACTGATTTGCGTTCTGTTTGCTGCTGTCCTTGGAATCTGTGCTGTTTTTGCAGCAGATTCATATTCTGTAAAATCTGTTACAGGAAAGGTTATGTATGAAGCAGCTCCTGGAGAATGGAAGAACGTTACTGCAGGACAGAAGCTTTCTTCTTCTGCTGTAATCAACACGAGCCTTGATGCCGTTCTTGTTCTTTCCGGTGATACAGGTGACGTAACAATCAAGGCAATGCAGAAAGGAACGATTCAGTCGCTTACTGCTTCTGCTGCCGGCGGAAAGTCTCTCAAGAAAAACAAGGGACTTAAAAAAAATTCCATTGCCGGTGCTTCAACATCTAACTCAAAAGGAGTTCCTACTGCTTCGACCCGTTCAACAGGCCTTAAGGAAGATCAGCCTTGGGATGACTAAATAAAACTTATACATGAAGGGGCTGTCGTAAAAGGCAGCCTTTTTGTTTTTACAGGAATGTCATTATGAAAAAGTATGTTAAGATTGCAATTGCGTTATTGAGCGCACTGTTGTGTTCGCTCCTTGTCTTTACTTCGGTTGAAAGCAAGGTTGCGGATTCCTTCCAGAGGGCACTGCCGTCACTGACAGAAAGCAGAAATGTCGTAATGCTCAGTGTTGATGATGCTGCCATTGAAAATATCGGTACATGGCCGTTCAGCCGTGATGTTTATGCCGAGTCGATGATTACACTTAAGGAACTCGGTGCCCGTTCCGTCGTATTCGATTTGAGCTTCCTGGACAAGAGTCCTGCGAAAGTTGATGAACGCTATGTAACGGAAACCCTGCCGGAATATGTTGATGAAAACATTACCGGGCTTTCTGAATCCGTAAAGACTGTCCTCAGGCGTACCGTAAACAAGGAAGTTTCTCCGCGGATTGCCGGACAGATGATTGAAGATTTATCCGAAGAAACTAAAAATAAGCTTGATACGTCGATTTCATACGTAATCCGTTCCCAGGATGCACTTCTCGCAAACGGACTTACTTTTTTTGGCTCTTCATACCTGACGCTTACCGCTGACAATGAAACTGCAATTCCTGAAGAATATATGTCTTACCTTGAAGACTATATTGCACTCAAGAACGTTACTTCAGACGGTGATACGCTTACGCCGGTATTTTCCGGAGGACAGCCTGCAATTCCGGATCTGATGACTCATGCAAGGGGTGCCGGTTTTGTTAATGCCGCTCCTGATAATGACGGATACCTGAGACGCCTTAATCTTGTTGTAAAAATCAATGACAGATATTACGGACAGCTCATGCTTGTTCCTCTCCTTGAATATTTCGGCAATCCTGAAGTTGTCGTATCTGATTCTAAAATCATTATTCGTGATGCAGACAACGGGGAAGAGAAAAAAGACATCGTAATTCCGCGTGACCGTTATGGAAGCGTTCTCGTAAAGTATCCTAAAAAATTCTATGCTGATTACAACGGAACGAGCATCTGGAATGTTTACCGTCTGTCGCTTCTGGACCGCGAACTTTACAGCTGTATTGAAGAAATGAATGCCGGCGGACTGCTTGAGGCCTGGAACGGAGAGAATCCGGTTGAACTTTATAGTTCTGCAGGATACCTGAAGGAAGCCCTTTATTCCGGCGAAAATCCGGGGGAAGGAATTACTTATGCTGTGTTCCTCGATTACAGGAAAAAGTATTTTGACGTAATGAAATCAATCCTTTCTGATGAGTTTATTGAAAAGACCCGCATTTACTTTAAAGATGACGAAGAAACTTCATCATATATCGACGAATACTTTACTTATGCATGTGAACTTTTTGAGAACTATGCATCGTCATTTGAGACGATGAAACAGAAGCTTGAAGATACGTTCTGTATCGTGGGAACCTGTGCAACAAGTACAACTGACTACGGACTTACACAGTATGAGGAACACTATCCTAATCCTGGTGTTCATTACACGATTGCAAACCAGATTCTTGCCGGTGACTTTGTAAAGGACAGCCCGCTCTTTGTTGCGGTGCTCATTGCATTTATACTTTCGCTTGCATACGGAATTATTTCCTGCAGGATGGAAAGCATCGGTAAGCAGATTGTTGTCGGTATTGCAATGATATTTGCGGCTTTTGTGACTCTGCTTGTTATTTTCATTCTGTTCAGGCTTTATCTCGGTGCTGCAGTTCCAATCCTGTCAGTCATAATTACTTTCGTTGGAATTACGGTGCTGAATCTTCTTACGACTTCCAAAGACAAAAAATTCATAAAATCTGCTTTCAGTCAGTGTCTTGCGCCTGCCGTTGTTGATGAAATCGTAAAAAATCCATCTTCATTCAAGCTCGGCGGACAGACAATTGACATGACGGCAATCTTCACTGATATTCAGAAATTCTCAGGCTTCAGTGAACTGCTGAGTGCTGCCCAGCTCGTAGCCCTGCTTAACTTTTACCTCACGAGAATGTCTGACATCATCATGAATAACCGCGGAACGGTTGATAAATATGAAGGAGATGCTATCGTTGCCTTTGTAGGCGCTCCGGTTAAAACTTCTGAACATGCAGCCCTCGCATGCCGTGCAGCCGTCAGTATGAAAAAGGCTGAGCATGAGATGAACTTATATATTGAACAGATTGCTGCCGGGGAAAAACCTGCTGACATGGACGGTGACCTCTATGATGCATTCTGCATTATGGTAAAGAACGGAAAGAAAATCTTTACGCGTATCGGCCTGAATTCCGGAGAAATTGTTGCCGGATACATGGGTTCAACCAACAAGAAAAATTACACCGTAATGGGAAACAACGTAAACCTTGCAAGCCGTCTGGAAGGCGTAAACAAGCAGTACAGGACGGGCGGAATCCTTATGAGTGAGGCAACAAGAAAAGGTCTTGATGACAGTTTCATTGTCCGCAGTCTCGACAGGGTTCAGGTTGTAAATGTCGTTACTCCGATCAGGCTTTATGAACTGCTTGACCTCAGGGAGAATTCCGGTGAGAAGCTTTTGAAATATGTTGAAGAATGGGAAAAGACCATGAAGCTTTTTGAATCAGAAGACTATCAGGGAGCCCTTGATGCATTTAAAAAGCTAAGTGAAGAATGTCCTTCTGATAATGTTGCAAAATATTATATTGAACTGATCGAAAAATTCTTTATAAAAGGCCGCTTCCCGGGAGAAAATGATGACTTCGGCGTTGCATATAATGCATCAAATCCTGAAAATATGAATCCGGAATGGAAGGGAACTCCGTTTGAGATTAAAGGAACCTTCAAGCTTCTGCAGAAATAGCCGCAGGCTTCCGGTACTCTTGAACAAAATGACAAAAAATGTTATTTTGTCAAAGTAAAGTACTGGTATCTGTCCAGAATATTTTTAGGAGAACATATTATGAGAAGAGTAGTTGTAACAGGACTTGGATGTATTTCACCGCTGGGTAATTCGGTTGAGGAAACTTGGGCTGGAATTAAGGCCGGAAAATGTGGAATCAATACAATCACTCATTATGATAATACAAATTTTAAGGTAAAGTATGCTGCCGAAGTAAAGGACTTTGATGCTGCTAAATATATGGATGCTTCTGCAGCCCGCAAAATGGCACTTTACTGCAAGTACGCAGTTGCAGCTGCAAAAATGTCCCTTGATGATTCTGGTCTCATGGGAAAATCTGACATTCTTGAAGATACTGCCGTTTATCTTGGTGTTGGAATCGGTGGTCTTGAAGTTACTGAAAGCACGATGAAGGCTTATTTTGATTCAAATCAGACACGTATGCCTCCTATGACAATTCCTATGCTTATTCCGAATGAAGGTGCCGGTAACATTGCAATGGCATTCGGTCTTCACGGTGCTACTCACACTGTTGCGACAGCCTGTGCTTCAGGAACTGATGCAATCGGAAATGCTTTTGATGAAATCCGTTCAGGACGCTACGACGTAATTCTCGCAGGCGGCGCTGAATCTACACAGTGCGGTTATGCAAACCTCGGATTCAACATGCTTCATGCCCTTTCTTCAGGATTTGCTGATGATCCGACAAAGGCAAGCCGTCCTTTTGACAAAAAACGCGACGGATTCATTATGGGTGAGGGTGCTACAATCCTCGTACTCGAAGAATATGAACATGCAAAGGCTCGCGGTGCAAAAATCTACGCTGAAGTTGCAGGCTACGGTGCTTCTTCTGACGGATATCACCTTACTGCACCAAATCCGGACGGAATCTGCGGTGCAAAGTGCATGACAATCGCAATGAAAGATGCAGGAGTTAAACCTGAGGAAGTTACATATTACAATGCACACGGAACTTCAACACACCTGAACGATTCAGGTGAGACAAAGATGCTTCACATTGCATTCGGCGATGCAGCACCTAAACTTCACATTTCTTCTACAAAATCAATGACAGGACACTGTCTTGGTAATGCAGGTTCACTTGAAGCAATGATCTGTGTAAAGGCAATTCAGGATTCATATATTCCTGCTACAATCAACCTTGATGAACCGGATGTTGAAGGCGGATGTGACCTTGATTACACACCGAACAAGGGACTTGATATGCCGGTTAATGTTGCAATGAGCGCAAACTTCGGTTTCGGCGGTCACAACGGCTGTCTCGTATTCAAAAAGGTACAGTAATAATTAGACGCAGATGTACGCAGATATACGCGGATACTTTATCTGTGTTCATCTGCGTTTATCTGCGTCAAACTTTTTACAGGAGAAAATTATGGAAGCATTTACAGATATTGAATCTTTGTTGCCACATCGCAAGCCTTTCCTTTTCGTTGACTCAATCGACAGTTATGATGATAAGGGATGCGTATGTCACCGCACTTTTACTGACGAGGATTTTTTCTTTAAGGGGCATTTCCCCGAATATCCTGTAGTTCCAGGAGTTATCCTTATTGAAACAATGGCTCAGGGTGGCGGTGCTGCCCTGTCGCTGCAGAAAAAATTTGATGAAGGAAGCCTTTTCTTCCTTGCTACCGTTAACAACGTAAAGTTCAAGCATCAGGTTCGTCCTGGTGACAAAGTCCGCATGGAAATTGAAAACAAGCGCTGTACAAAGAATATGGTAGTTCAGGCCGGAAAAGCCTACGTCGGCGAAACACTCTGCGCACAGGCTGAGTGGATGTGCCTTGTTGGCAAGGGTAATTAAGTCCCGGGCTGAGTGGACGATATAAAAACGGCTTCTGCCGGAGTGAAAACAGATAAACTGCACTCCGCCGGGGCCGTTTTTTTTATTAAGACGGGATGTTTTTCTGTCGAAATTTTAATTATGGAACTTAAAGAAATTTGCCTTAAGATTTTTGATGCCGTTACAAAGGCCGCCGAAAACGCTGAAAGCCCTGTTGCAGAAATTTCTGTATGTACGGGAAGGGATTTCGGTTATTCTGATGACGAATTCGTTTCAGTGTTTTCAGAAGTAAAGTGGGATTCTACTCTTTCTGCTGCGGACCTTATGGTCATTCATGATGAAAACATGACGGACTGCTGTGTCAAAATCGAAAAAATTACAGGATTTATCGATGAACCGGGAACGGAGAAGATATACAAAATATCAGATCAATCCGCTAAAATAAACTGCTGATGTTTTTTAATTTTTTGAGGCGATTTAAAAATCAGTTTTTTTCTCATTCAAGGCGCACTTCACTTATATGCGCTGGCTTTTTATTTTTTACAGCTTTTTCCTATGCACAGTCAGGTACCGGAAACGATTTTTACTGGCGCGGTGGAGCTGGCGATAATCTCTGGAGCAACGGAAATAACTGGGTAGACGGCTCAGGAAATACTTTTGTTGACCCGCCGGGAATGGCTGACGGGGATAACGTTTATTTTGACCAGGTTCCTTCTGATGCAATTACAGACATGGAAACCTTCTCTGATGATCTGACCATTAATTTTCATAATACCTGCGGTGATGCAGTATTAATTTCCGGGGGTGAAGGTCAGGTTTCTACTTCCGTAATTAACGTAATCGAAGGCGAAATAAATTTTGAGAATATTAACACGGTTGCCGAACTTAATGTTTACGATAATGCTTCATGTGACAGCAAATTTTCAGTGATAAGCGGGAATGTAAGTGTCGGTGACGGTGCAGTCCTTACGGTTTCCGGTGAACTTTTTGCCGGAGGAAACCTGACTGTAGAAGAGAACGGTTCGCTGTCAGCTTCTGCCATTTTTACCGTGAACGGTGCGACAGTTAATAACGGAGGAATTACCCTCGGAGCAAAGGGAAACTTCCTCGGAAATTATACTGCAGGTGCAGATTCTGAATTTACGGCATTCAGCGGAAATACGACTTTCTGGTCGGATGCAGATTTTTCTGCGATGAGCAGTACGAAATTTGAAAACAGTTCAGGTACAATTTATTTTGTAAGTGACGGGCATACGCTTAAAACCTGTTCAGGACAGGAATTTGCCGTTCTGATTGCAGGCGGAAACGTAACCCTTGATATAAGTGCCGGAAATATTTCTGCCGAAAGGCTTAACATGATTGTAGCCGGTTCAACGCTGAACATAAATAATTCATACGGACCTGACGGCTGCAACGGAACCAGTGTGCCGCTTTACCGGAGTTCAGATTTTACGGTGACAGTCAGCGGACAGAAAACCCTTTCCGTGACGGACAGAATTGAACTGTCAAGGCTGAGCGGAACTTCAGGCGTAACCGGAACCCTTAAACTCAGCGGAAATTCTACCGTAGGCTGTGACGGGCTCTTTGATGTTCACAGCGGTGTTGCCGTAGATGTTGATGCAGGATGTACGCTGAATCTGGACGGCGGCTTTGTCAATTATAATGCCGGTAACGCGTACGGATACGCATTCAGGGTAAACGGAACCGTAAACTTTAACGGTGACGTAAGTTTTTATTATACGAACCTCATTACCGGTGCTTCGGGTGAGGTAAATGCCGGAGCCCTTACATTTGAAAATGATGCTTCAGCGGTTACAAATACGAATCCTGCCGTAACTGTTTTTTCACTTTCTGCCTCAGACAGTTCTTCGCTTGTCTATTCTGCAGGCACGATAAATGCATCTTCAATTACTGTGCCCTCTTCAAATAATATATATAACACCGGTGCATTAAAACTTACGGGCGGTTCATCGCTTCTTTCTGCAGGTTCATACAAAGGTTCAGGCGGAACCATAAGCCTCGCAGGCGGAACTGTCAGACAGACGGCATCGGATACTTCAGTTTCTTCAGAATTTGATTCACTTGCTTCGACCGGAAACCTTGAAATTAATGCAGGAAACGGAAGCCTTACGCTAAAGGCTTATACAGGTGACGTTGAACTGACAACGCGAGGAAACGTTATTTTTGACACGGATGCCGAACTTACATCAGCTTCCGTTGCTTCGGGTAAACTTACGTTCAATCCCGGGAAAAACCTTACTCTTTCAGGAAACCTGACGGCGACAGGAAATATAGACCTTGAAGGCGGACTTGTCTTTGATGCTGCTGCCGTTCTTACTGTTTCTGACATGGTCTCTTCAAAAATTACGGACCTGACTGTTATGAGTACGGGTGAAGTGACCCTGTCAAATGATATTGTAATCAGCGGTAATTTTACGAATGGCGGAACCATTGTCCCGGGAACCAGCAGCGTTACTTTTGCAGGAGACAATACTTCTGTAAGCGGAACTCAGGATGTAAGCCTTTATGATGTTGTATTTTCCGGTGCTGGAACTCAGATTAATGCTGCCCTTACTGTTTCAGGTACTGCTTATTTTTCTGCCGATACTGCTTTCAATGAAGCATTTACGGTTGAAAATTTCAGCTGTACGACAGGTGGAGTTAACCTTACGTTTGCAGCCGGAAAAAGTTTTACTGTAAACCAGTCTTTTGTCATCAGGGGAACCCATGCAGATAAAGTCGTACTTAAAAGTTCAGCCGACGGAAGTGCATGGAACCTTAATGTTCCGTCCGGAACTGACATTTCAACCGTAAGGTATGCACGGGTTACTGATTCAGTTTCAGCATATAATTCAATAATTGGCCGTGATTCAAGCGACGGCGGCGGAAACGTATTCTGGTTCTTCCCTGGTGAAACCTATACATGGACGGGAGATTCTTCTTCGCAGGGAGAAAAATGGGGTGATGCTGAAAACTGGAGTCCGAATACTATCCCTGGAACCGGAAGTATCGTCATCATTCCTGACGTTTCTGCCTCCGGAAAATCA
>DGTU01000022.1 GCA_002394465.1 Treponema sp. UBA4328
CCGCGCTTATGCCGTCGATGACTACAACAACATCAGTGATATTTCTGAATATTCCGTCGTAATTGATGAATACAATTATTACATAGACAGTACGGCTCAGGTAGATTATTCTGACGGCTCGCGTTCAAGACCGTTTACTACCTTCGGTCAGGCTGTCAGCGTAATCAATAAGGCAAGGTTTGCGCATTTTTATGTAAAGGGACAACTCGTTCTTTCTGAAGGTGAAACCGTAATTTCTTCAAACTGCTCTTTTGCAGCAGCCGGAGATACAGCGGCTTCAATTATAATTCCTTCAAATTCATCGGTTGTAATCCGGAGCGCAAGTTTTGAAGCAGAAAACATTCTTTTTGAAAAAGAAAAAAATGATGCTGATGCCCGCAATTCACTGATGTTCGTGCTTGAAAACTCAACGGCAAATTTTGACAGCTGTGAAATCGTTTCCGTCTTTTCAGAAAACGGAACAGGCTTTTCAATCAGAAATTCAGTCCTCAATTTCAGCGGTACAAGGCTTACCGTTCAGTCTGATTCCTATGTCTGTGCAGTCAGTTCAAATGAATCAAAGGTTAATGCAAAAAATTCTTTCTTTACTGCGATTGCTCCGACATGCGTTGATTTCAGCGTTACCGGAGGAAACCTCGACCTGAGGAACAGTGAATGCAGGGTTATAGGTCATCTTGGACGTATTGCTGAACTTACAAGAGTAAATGCAAGAATCGTAAGCAATAAGTTTAACGGTGAATTTGATAAAAAACAGAAAAATCTTACCGCAGTATGGTGCGATGACAAAACTGTCCTGCTTGAAGACAGGGAAAATCTTTCCGGCGGTTTTTAACAATGGAAGAACTGTTTTTTGACTGCGGACTTGATGAAGCGGGCAGGGGACCTCTTGCAGGCCCTGTTACTGCCGGCTGTGTAATCCTTCCTCCTGACTTTCCTCTTGAAATACTGAATGATTCCAAAAAATTAACGGAAAAAAAACGGATTGCTGCCGAAGCCGTTATCAGGGAACGCGCATGCTGGGGGATTGGAATAGTCGATCACGAAACAATTGACAGAATGAATATCCTCAATGCAAGCCTTTATGCAATGAAGCTTGCCTATGACATGATGATAATGAAATTCCCTGAATGGGCTGAAAAGCATTCAATTAAGGCTGGAAGTGATTTTGAAAGGCGTATAAACGCAGTTACGGACGGAACTTTCTGTCCTGAAATTTCATGTAATGTAAGGTGTGAACCCAAGGCTGACGGGAAGTATCCGTGCGTAATGGCTGCAAGTATAATTGCAAAAGTTTACAGGGACAGACTGATGGAAGAATACGACAGACTGTACCCTGAATACGGCTATAAAAAGCACAAGGGATATCCGACTAAGGCACACCGTGAAGTCTGTCACAGAATCGGCCCCAGTCCTATCCAGCGGCTTTCGTTTAATTATTAGATTACTCTTCTTCTGATGAATCTTTCTTAGATTTGATGTGAATTACTTTTCCGGTACGCTTGATACCGTCGTCTTTCTTTGCTTCCGGAGAATTCTTCTTTTTGTAGACAAGCTTTTCATTTGCACCGTGTCCGAATTTAGCTTCTTTTGCTGCTTTCTTTTCTGCACGTGCCTTAGCCCTTGCCTTGCGGTCCTTTTCGATGAATTTTACTGCTTCATCAAGTCCTGAAAAAACTTTCTGCATGTCTTCAGCAAAAATGCAGACCTGATGGCGTTCAGAATCAAGTCCGTCTCCCTTTTTGCTCTCTACAATCTGCAGAAATACGTCACCGGCACGATTTTCCTTTACGTTAAAAAAATAAGACCTGTTATCCAGTTGAACCTGATTAGTATAAAGCTCGCCGCGAATTCCCATGTTTTCCCTCACTAGTATTATATTTTACAAGACATTTTACAGTTTTTATAAAATAAACACAATGAGGAGAGACGCTTCCACCGTTTGTTTTTTAGTTGTCAGAGTGCTTAAAAATTACTATATTTAAAGTGTATTTTATTATATAATAGGTCAATTATGAGCACAATTTTTAACGAAAAAGAATCTAAAAAAGAGGGGCAGACTGATTCCCTTTCTGAAAAATTCCTTAAGACACGTCAGATCATTTTAAGCGGTGCAATCGATGAGGAAAACGCTGCAAAAGTAATTCAGCAGCTCCTTCTTCTTGAGGCTGACAGTGACAAGCCTATCTATATCTATATAGACTCACCCGGCGGATCAATTGATTCAGGATTCGGTATTTATGATGTAATCCGCTTTATCAATGCTCCGGTTTATACAATCGGAACCGGACTTATTGCAAGCATGGGTTCAATAATCCTTCTTTCCGTTCCAAAGGAGAGGCGTCTTGCACTTCCGAACAGCCATTACCTCATTCATCAGCCGTTAATCAGCGGAGTTGCACGCGGTGTTACGACTGACATTAACATTCAGGCTGAGGAAATTGCAAAGTCAAAGCAGAAGCTTATTAAACTTATTGCTGATGAAACCGGTAAATCTGTAAAACAGGTTGAGCAGGACTGTGACAGGGATCACTGGCTGACTGCTGAAGAAGCCCTTGAATATGGACTTGTAAGCAGGATTATTTCAAAGCGTTCAGAACTTAACTAGAAGATGGTTTTTGAACTGACAGATTCCCTTACTGACAGGATTATTTTTGCAATGGAGGACCAGAACGAAAATCTGGCCCTTGATGCTTCGAATCTTTCTTTTGTCAGTGCAGAATCTGCAGATGAAGAAAATATTTATACGCTTCCTTTCTGGGGAGGCGAAAACGGATACAGGCTTCTTGAGGATTTTACTTCGGGACTGAAAAACGAAAAGGTTTATTCATCGCTGCGGAAAATTCTTACGGAAGGAAGGGGGGTGTTCAGGAACTTTAAAAATGAGTTAAAAAAATATCCAGAGATTGAGCATGGCTTTTATATTTATAAAGAAAATGCCATGAAAGTCATCGTAATGGATTGGTACAACGCGCTTCGTGAAAGCTGGGGTCTTGAAAAACTGGATTATGATATTGAAGAATATCAGGATCTCGTTCTGGAAGACTTTATCTTCGACGAGTACAATTACACCAGAGACAATAATTGTATTGCAGAAATTGTAGGCGCAGAGGCAGAAAGACTTGGAGAAGAGCTTCCGGTAGAGTTCTCCCTGCAGGCAAAAGACTTATGGTTGAGCCAGTTTGCAGACATATCAGGGGACAGTGTGAACGGTTTTGTATGCCGCACTTTATCAGAAGAGTTTGCCGGATGTATTTTATTTTCTCTATGCCCGTCTCCTTCTACAGCCTCAGCAAAATTAACAGGGCTTGTAGTTGCAGAAAATTACCGCGGACTTGGAATTGCAAAAGAATTAGTTGAAAAATGCATTTCTTCGCTGCGCGCGAAAGGTATTAGCTGGCTTTTAATTGCCGCAAATTTTATTCCGCTGATCCTTGAACCTTTATTCGACAGACTCGGATTTAAGAAAATGGGAAATGTTTATGCAGCGGATCTGACAAAATTATAATTTATTATTTTAAAAGGAGTTTAGCATCATGGCTTTCAGACGTAATTTTGACCTTGATATGGATAAGGTCGCAGCTTATCTTAAGGATGTTGTTTCAAGAGTTGAGGCAAATCCGGAGTATTATGAGGAACTCAGAAAAGTATTTAAAAGCAATGTTCCCCTTACACGCCGTTCATGGGTAGCTGCATATTTGATTAAACAGGCTTCAGGTGCAATTGCACACTTTAATCCTAATTTCAGAAAATATGACGAGAATCATTCCCGCCGTGAATCAAGGGAAGATTTCAGAAGGGGAAGATATGATTCATCATCTTCTTCAGACTCAGAAACTTCAGAAAAACACGAAAGAACACCACGCATTGCAATTCCGGAAGATATGGCTGAAACTGTATTTGTCGGAGTCGGCAAAAACCGCCGTGTTTATCCGCGCGATATCGTAGGAATGTTCACAAACGTTGCTGGAATCGAAAAAGACAGAATCGGTGACATCCGCGTACTTGCTAACTATTCATTCGTTCAGCTTTACAAGGAAGATGCAGAAAAAGTAATCAATGCACTCAATGATTACGATTACCGCGGACGCAAACTCAGTGTAAGCTATTCACGCCAGAAGGATGAAAATAATGAAGCTGCTTCAGAATCAACATTCACAGAGCGTGTTCCAGATGTAGAAAATACAACTGCTCCACACGAGGACAGCTACACAACAACTACAACTGATACAATGGCACAGCAGGCTGCTTTTGCCGCAGCACAGTCAGAAATGACTGATGAAGAAATTCTTGCTGCACGCGCTCCGCGCTCAAGTTCAACTGCTGACATTCAGTAATTGTGAAAGTTACAGGCACAGGCCCTTTCGGCGTAAATACACTTACTGTTCCTCTTTGTGATGGATATGTTTTTATTGTCGATCCGGCCTGCTGCGAATACTGCGGAGATGAGGATGTTATTACTGACTGGCTCAAAGATAACTCCCTCATTCCAGCCGCAGTTATCCTGACTCATGGTCACTTTGATCATGTGGCAGGATTAAAATCCCTCCGGAAATCTTATCCTGACATTCCTGTTTTAATCCATAGAGAAGATTCAGATATGATAGGCCCTGACAGCAGGATCCTGCAGTCTAAAGACCTTTCACTTATGGGCTTTTTTGATTTCATTCCTTCCGTTTCGGATCTTCCTGCTGCAGACGGTTTCCTTGAAGACGGTAAGACGCCGGCTGATTCATTCAATTTTAACCTTCCCGAGAAGGTTATTGCGTCCATTGCTGAGTGGAAAGTTATTCATACTCCGGGACATACAAAAGGAAGCGTATGCCTTTATAATGACAGACAGAAGCTTCTTATAAGCGGAGACACTCTTTTTTACATGAGCTGGGGAAGAACGGATTTAACCGGTGGAAGTGAAACTGAAATGCGCTCAAGTTTAAGGCGTCTTCGTGAATGTATTTCGCCTGATGCGCTTGTCTATCCCGGGCATGACCGTTTCGCCTTTAAAATGTCTGAAAATTATTAAAATTAATCACCACAGAAGGTTTAGTTCACCGACAGGCGGATTGAACAGATTGAATATTATCGACCGGTCTTTACCGGCTTTCATTTCGTAGTAGTTGTAATCTATTTTTTTGCTCTGTTTATCGAGGCTTACAATTGCAAAGGTATGAGGCATTCCGCCCCTTGGCCTTGCGCAGCTTCCCGGATTAAGAAGCGTGATTCCGTACCGTGTCTGTACATTTGCTATGTGCGTATGTCCAAAAAGAACGAGGCTTGCACTGTGGACAATTGAAGCGTCATAAAGATAATCCATTCCGTAGTAAACGTCATACTCATGTCCGTGGGTCATGTAAACATTCATTCCGCATAATTTAAATGACATGTCCATCGGAACATTCACTGTTTCTGAACTGTATCTGTATGAGCTTTCGTCACCGTTTCCGCGGACTATGTAAATCGTCTTTGGAATGCAGGTCATCAGTTCCTGGTCGTGTTCAGCCTGTTCAAGAAGTGATAATAAATCTTCGATTCCGTCACCGCAGAAGCACAGCACGGAACACATCGAACCGAAGCGGGTGAGTATCGCTTCAAGCGTCCTTGAACTTCCGTGAGAATCTGATACGGCAAGAATCTTAATTTTGTCCGTTTCTTCAGTGACGGCCGGATTGATCTTTATCTGCATTACTCGAAAATAAAATGTTTTATCGACTTTAAGCCAGTTTCGCTGTCGTGATAGTAACTGAGGATTTTTTCCTGTTCAACTATGTCGGAAACATAATCCTTCAGCTCTGGTCCTGACGGAACTTTACCGCGGGAAGAAATAATTTTATTTACCGAATTGATTATAAGAAGGTCAGGGTTAAAGTTCTGAATGGAAGCTGCTTCTTCAGAATCCATGTCGCTGGCCTTGAGTGCATAATCAACTACAAAATCACTTGTTGCTTCTGATCCGAGAATGTCATCCTGCGGCATGAAAGAAAAAATCGGATAGAATTTATTTTCACTTTCCATTCTGTCCTGAAGTTTTGCCAGCGGAATGTTCATGCCTTCCGGCGCACCGTAAACTATGATTCCTGCAAGCTCTGCTTCCTCGAGGTTTTCTGCAAGCTGGCTTATGCGTACAGGTCCGTGTGACTTGAAATCATCAGGGAAGAAATACAGCGTAATGAGGCCGTCTTTTTCTTCAGTTTTGATTCCGAAGTTCTGTTCCAGATCGGCCGTAATCCGTGCCCTGTCGTCTTCATTTTCATAGCCGTAGGCGAGTACGACACATATTGTTTTCCCTTTGATAAATGCCTTTTCTTCATCATCCATCTGCTTTATCTGCAGTGAAGACTGACCTGAATATTCTGCTCCCGAGTAATTTTTCTTTCTGCCTGAGCAGGAAACTAAAAGTGAAACCGTAATTAAAGGTAAAATTATTTTTCTGAACATAATGTGTATTTTATCAGTTTTAATGGATTATGAAAACAAAAAAAATCCGGCATCATATGAAGCCGGATTTCTGTTCTTTGTGTCAGTAACTTATTCGTTGAATACGAACCTGAATTTTACGTTTGCAATTTCTGCGTTTGACTTTGGAGTATAATCAACGGGATCCTGTGCAGATGAACTGTCGTCTGAAACGCCGTCAGGAACACTGTTAAGTGTTGTTGTATTGTTCCTTGCATTCTGCTGTGTTGAAATGTAAGAACCGTTTTCAGAAATCGTTGTTCCCTGTCCCTCATTTACGTAATATGAACCTGCAGGGTCTGTTTCATCTGAACTTGAAATGGTTTCAGCAGTATCAGTTACCTTTGTTCTTGAAACTTTTACTGATCCCCTGTGGGTATTGATGTTTGTTCCCTTGTATTTTGTTGCTACGTCAAGCAGTGTACCGCGAACGGAAGCCGTTGCAGCAGGAGAGCGTACGGTAAAGCCTACGCGTCTCTTGTCAACTTTCTTGACGTCTGACTTGAGCTTTCCTGCGTTGAGGTAGAGGACTGTTTCGTCTTTGTCGCCGTTTTCCTTAAGGTCTTCGATTGTGACATTTGCAACCGGGCCGAGTTTTGTTACTGTTTCGCCGATCTTGAATGTAACTTCTGATTTGAAACCTGTCTGAACTGCCGTTCCTTTTTCGAATTTAGCTCCGACTGTAATCGGTTCCCATGTTCCTGATGCAGCCTTGTATTTTGCATTTCCTTTTACTGAGGTTACTACTGCGTCGAGTGAATATGCATTGGAAAAAACTGCTGTAAGGAATGTGACGGCAAGAAGCCTTAAAAATCCTTTCTTCATAATCTTTCTCCTTTTTTAGAATGTAATGAGGGCTGTAAGTGAGAACTCGTTTTTGTTCATGTCTGAGTTTTCGCTGTCAAAGTACATTGAAACCTTGCCTGCAACGAGAATGTCACTTACAATCTGCCAGTTAAGTCCGGCCGAATATTCAAATCCTGCATAGCTGAATGAATCTTCCGGGTTGAGTACTGCTGCAGCATTTGCGGCAAAAAGAAGGCTTGTAACCGGTTTGAATGAGAATCCGAGTCCGCCTTTTGCCAGGTTTGAATACTGTGTCCTTCCTGTATTTGAATTAACTGCGGTCATGCTTGTAAAGCCCTTGAAAGGCTTGAAGGGTCCCTGGTTTCCTGAAGCATATACACCTTTAAGTTCAACTGCAAAGCTTTTTGCTGATGCATAATATGAAAGTGAGAACTTTGAAAGGTTTGCCATTTCAAGGTCCATGTCATCAAATTTGCTCAGCTCAAGTGCTGATGAAAGGGTGTAGTAAACTGATGAACCAAGTCCGCCGTTGATTGTAAGCGTTGAATAGTTCCTCATGTATGAGTCATCTTCAAGGTGAAGGGTAAAGAGGTTTTCAAGGCTTACGCTCTGTCCTGCAAAAAGATACGGGAATGAAAGGAGAAGGTTTCCGACGCAGTATTTTTCTGCAAGTTCGTAAATCTTGTCATTATCTTCCATGTATGAAACAGGTATTTCATTGAGAATTGTATTAAAGTGCCTGTTTATGAGGCCTGTGTAGGCTCCCGTAAGGCCTGCAGAAAATGCATCTGAATTATATGCAAGGTATACGCCGTCAATTGTCTGGTTTAATATGACTCCTGTTGTGTCTGCCGTATTGAACCTTCCGAGCATGAACGAAGTGTTCTTGCCGCGGTGTGTAAGGCGGAAGATGTCAAGGTCAGCAAAAATAGTCTGTTCGTCTGATGCATAGTCTTTTTCGTATTCAGCCTTTGCACTTGCAGCAAGGGTTGTGTTTCCGTCGTTGTCAAAAGGAATGCTCAGCCATACGCCGAGGGAATTTGTCTGATCAAGCTTGAGCTCTGTGTCAGCAGTCCTGTCCCTGAGTACAGTGTAGTTGAGGATCGAGCCTCCGAAGTCTACGGCAAATGCAGCAGAAGCAAGGAGGGTGATTATGATTGAGCCGAGAATCTTTTTCATGTTAATTTTCCTCCACGAGTTCTACGCAGTTTGAGAGAATTGACATTGCATCGTTTCCTTTCAGCGTAAACGAAGGATCTGCGTTCGGAGGAAGAACTCCGTTTGCCTTGAGTTCCTTTACTGCATAGCGGGGACTGTCAAAGATTGTGTAAAAAAGGCCGCCGCTCATGTTAAGGCTTTTCATGATAAGGTATGAATAATCGCCGAGTGTTATGCTGTCATTTATTTTTGCAGCCCTGCGGATGAGTCCGCTTTTTTTGAGGGCATTGAATGCTTCTTCATCTGTTGCTTCTTCAGAAACTGCACCTGCATAAACGGCTGCAAGGTATGCACTCTGACCATAGGTTACGCTTTTTGATTTGAGTATCTCGGAAAATCTTGCCATGTCCTGTGCTGAAACAGCGGAAATCAGGAACAGCATCGAGATAAGTGCCAGACATTTTGTTTTCATAAATAAACTCCGTAGGGTTGTGCATTTCCTGATATTAAAAATACCGGAAACTATACTTTTAAAGTATAACATGTGTTATAATTTTTGTCATGGGAAAGTCTAATAATAAAGTATTGAAAAAATTCAGTGACCGCCTGATTGTAATCCTTATCAGTGCGCTTCTTGTCGTAATCAGCGTGTCGGGTATCCTTGAAAAGTTTGACCTCAGGGTATATGACATGCTTCTCTCGCTCTATAAAAATCCGGAAACTTCATCTGAGCTCCTTTTTGTCGAGGCTGATGATGATTCGCTCAAGGAAATGGGACCCTGGCCGTGGCCGAGAAACATAATGGGAAACGTTATGTTCCGCCTCAAGGAATTCGGTGCTGAAACGGCTGTATTCGATATTGAGTATCTTTCAAAGTCTCAGCCTTCCTTCGATCAGGATATGTTCAATTCCTTGAGTGAAGGAATTGAATCCGGTGCAATTTCCGCTGAAGATGCAAAAGACGAACTTAAGGGCCTTCTCTTTGATAATGATGATTATTTTGCCCGTTCGCTCCAGTTCTTCGGAAATACATGGCTGACCATAAATGTACTTAATATTTCTGAAGAAAGTGCAGAAAACCGCGAATATGCTAAAAAACGCTGCCTTTATGACTTCGTAAAGGATGAAAATGATCTGATTTATAAGGACAACAGGTACAACGAGCGTGATGCAATCCGTGAAAACGAAAACTATGCCCGCAATGAGAACATTGAATACACCGACGCATACGAAGACCTGACACACGGCTTCTCTCCTGCGCTGAACATGTTTATACGTCATTCAAAGGGTGCAGGCTTTACGAACGTCGACATTGATTCTGACGGAACAAGACGCCGCATTCAGCTCCTGAATAAATATCCTGAAGGCTATGCTGCACAGCTTGCATTTGCACCTCTCCTTAAAAAACTTGATGCCCGTTCCGTTATCCGTGACGGAAGTTCAATCATTGTTTCCGGAGTAAAGCTTGATGAAGATTCAGGCCGCCAGGACATAAAGATTCCGCTGGATGAGCACGGACGCATGATGATTAACTGGAAACATGCTTCTTACGGAGAAACTTTCCGCCATCAGAAAATCTATCACCTTTATTATCTTGACCAGCTTGAAAATTCCTTTGCAGACAATTCCCTGATTCTCCTGAATGCAGCTTCTTCAATTGATCCTGATGCTGAAACAAATACAGCCCTCGCTTCCATTTCTGAACTTGCTGAACTTTATGACCAGCTTGCTGATTACAAAAAGTTCCTTCTTTCAAAGTGTGAAGGCTATGATGAAGAGGGAAACACAATCGGTGAGGGAATTACGGACGAAGAATACAAGGAATACTTTGATGCCAGAAAGACATACTTTACGATGGCAGATGAATTCATTCATTCCGATGCCTTTGACCTGCTGAATGCCAAGCTGGACAGCCGCAAAAAGGCTTTCAGTAAGGATGATTTCAGCCTGCTCAAGGAAACGCTTTCTGACCTGCAGGAATCCATGACGTTCGCAGCTGCAGATTATAATGACCTGTACAATACGATTGAAAAAGAATACAGGGGTTCTTTCTGTATCATCGGAAATACCGGAAGTGCAACAACCGATCTTGGAACTACTCCGTTTAACCGCCGTTATCCGAATGTCGGAACCCACGCAAATATGTATAACACAATCTTGAACCGTGAATTCATTGTTCCGGCTCCATGGTGGTCAGGAGTTGCTGCAGCATTCATTCTTGCTTTTCTGCTTGCTGCTTTCTCACAGAAACGCAAGGTGTTTGCAATAAATATAGCCGGCGTCTGTACGCTTCTCCTTATAACCGGGGGAATAATTGCACTTATGGCATTCCTCGGCGTATATGTACCTGCAATCGCTCCGGTTTTAATTGTACTGCTTTCATTTATCAGTATTGAAATCCTTCATTTTGTAAGGAGCGAAAAAGACAAGTCCTTCCTCAAGCATGCTTTTGCAACTTACCTTAACCCTAAGTCAGTAGATGAGCTTGTTGCTCATCCTGAACGCCTGAGTCTCGGCGGTGACCAGAAGCATATGACGGCACTTTTCAGTGATATCAAGGGCTTCTCTTCATTCTCTGAAAAGGTTACTCCTATAAAGCTCGTAAACGTCCTCAAAACCTATCTCGGTGACATGAGTGACTGCGTTCTTGATGCCGGCGGTACTATCGACAAGTATATCGGTGATTCCATCGTAAGTTTCTTCGGTGCACCAACAGACCTCCCGAATTCTGCATGGAGTGCCTGCTGTGCTGCAATCAGGATGAAACAGGCTGAGGAAAAATACAATAAGATAAACATTGCAAGCGGATTCATTCCTCAGGAACTGTATACGCGTATCGGAATCAATACGGGTGAAATGGTTGTCGGAAACATGGGTACTGACAAAAAGTTTAACTATACGATCATGGGAAATGACGTAAACCTTGCTTCCCGTCTTGAAGG
>DGTU01000128.1 GCA_002394465.1 Treponema sp. UBA4328
TTGAGGGTTTCGGCGTTATCCTGCGAGAAGTAACCGATTGAAACGCCAGCACCAAGCTTAACGCTTCCCTCAAAATCGCTGTCAACGCCGGCAAGGATTCTGAGAAGGGTGGATTTTCCGGCTCCGTTGTGGCCTGCAACCACAAGGCGGTCGCCGTTTTCGAGAAGAAGGTCGAGGTCATCAAGGACTTTGTGCTCTCCGTCGTAAGATTTCGTGATTTTTTCGAGGGTTGCGACAAGCCTGCCTGAATGCGGAGCGGCCGGAAACTTGAAATGGATTTTTTTGAGCGATTCGGGAATTACGATTTCGTGCTCCAGGATTTTGTCAAGCATTTTCTGCCTTTCCTGAGCCTGGGCTGCCTTGGTTGCCTTTGCTCCGAAGCGGTCGATGAATTCCTGAAGGTGACGGATTTCTTCCTGCTGTTTTTCGTATTCTTTGATAAGGGTTTCAAGCTCGACTTCACGCACTTTTTCGTAGTGAGTGAAATTGCCTGCATAGCGGTGAAGCTCGCCGTTAAAAAGCTCGTAGACTTCGTTGATTGTGTGGTCGAGGAAGTAGCGGTCGTGGCTTACGAGCAAAAATCCGCCCGAAAAATTGTTGAGGAACTTTTCGAGCCATTCACGAGCCTCAATGTCGAGGTAGTTGGTAGGTTCGTCGAGAAGAAGGATGTCGGGATTGACCATGAGGTTTTTGGCAAGGGCAATTCGCATCTGCCATCCGCCGGAAAATTCCTCGCATTTTTTGTCGAGGTCGTCGTGAGAAAAGCCCAAGCCCGTCAAAATCTGCTCGGCAGTCGCTTTTCTTCGGTTGAAGCCTGAGTTTTCGATTTCGGTGAGAATTGCGTCGTGGCGTTCGAGAAGGGCTTTCTGGTTTCCGTTGCCGGCCTTGAGGTCGTCACCGATTTTGTCGAGTTCTTCCTGAAGCTTGTAGCCGAATTCAAAGGCTTTGTCGGCCTCTTCACGCAAAGTGCATCCGTGGTGAGTGAGTCCGCTCTGAGGAAGGTAGGCGATGCGGGCATCTTTTGAAACCGAGCGGCTGCCGTCATCAGGCGTAACAAGTCCTGCCATTACCTTAATAAGAGTAGACTTTCCTGTTCCGTTTGCACCTGTGAGGGCGGCTTTGCTCCCGGCAGCGAGATTTACGGAAACGCTTTTGAGAATATCACGGTCGCCGAATGCCAGCGACACTTTGCTGAATTGTACGAATGCCATAAGGCGTAAAGATTAGCACAAATTTGAGCAGACTTCCACCCGGTGAAGAAAAATCAGAGTTTTTTTGTGAGCACGAGAATATTTTTTTTGTCCGCGTATCTGTATTCGACGGTATCCATGTATTTTTTTGTAAGGAAGATTCCAAGGCCTCCGATGTCACGCTCTTCTGCAGACAGCGCCGTATCAGGTTCTTCGTTTTCAAGCGGATTGAATTTCCTGCCTGCATCAAGGAAGGTTATCGACATACTCAGCGGATCTTCACGGGCTTCACACAAAACCCTCGCCTCGCCTGTTTCAGGAGAATATGCATAATGGGCAATATTGACGAAAATTTCTTCAACGGCGAGGTCTATCTGAAAAAACACCTTCGGATCAACGGAAACATTTTTTTCTTCACAGAGTTTTTCAATGCTTTCCCTGACGAAAGCCTGTACAGTCTCAAGGTTTTCATCAAGGGCTTTTACTGTAAGTTCACGCATTTCTTTCTCCCCAGATGAAATTCATCATTGTAATGTCATCAAACTGATCGGCATCTCCGGCGAAGGCATCTACATCCCTGCGGATTTTTTCCATTACTGCCGGGCTGTCAAGATTTTCAGTGCCCTTTACTGAAGCAAGAAGCCTTTCTTCTCCGAAGAGTTTTTCGTCTTTATCCGTAGCTTCCGTAACGCCGTCAGTATAGACGAAGAGGCGGTCCCCTTTCTTAAGCTTAACGGAATGCTCCTCATAAACCGTATCTTCCATTCCGCCGAGTACGAAATTCGGCTTTGTTGCAAGGTATTTGAATTCCCCGCCGGAATAAATTACCGGAGACGGATGACCTGCATTAACGAAGCGAAGTTCACCTGTTGAAAAACAGAAGATTCCGATCCAGCAGGTTACGAAAAGGGCTGTATCATTCCCTTTGCAGAGCTGGTTATTCGCTCTCTTAAAAATTTCACCGGGCTGAAGTCCGAGCATTGCATAGAAGTCTAACAGGACCTTGCATTTACCCATAAAAAGCGCAGCAGGAACGCCTTTTCCAGAAACGTCACCCACCGTCATCATAAGGTGATCATCATCAAGAAGAAGGTAATCATACAAATCTCCGCCAACTTCCTTTGCAGGAGTCATTGAAGCATAAATGTCAAAGTCAGTGCGTGCCGGGAACGGAGGATAGTCTTTGTTAAGCATGTCCGACTGGATTTTTGCAGCAACAGCAAGTTCCGTACTGATGCGCTCCTTTTCGGCAGTCAGTTTAGTTATTTCTTCAATACTGTGGCATACGTCAACTTCCATCTGATAAATCGTGTGAGCCAGTGTTCCAAGTTCATCACGGTTTTTTATTCCAAGAAGCCTGTCAGAAGGTTTCCCGCCGTATGAAGCAAAGTGATCTGCATCTTTTGTGACAAGAATAATCGGCCTGATAAAGCGCCTGTTGAAATACATTCCGAACAGGATTATGAATATGACAGCAAAAACGATTTCTACGGCAATAACAAAGTTTATGAATGAATACCGTGCATCAACGAATTCCTGAATATTCTTCTGCACACCGAGAACGGCAACAATTTTACCGGCAGAATCATACACAGGAAGCTGGGCCGTAATGTGGGATCCGCTTCTCGTTTTGAGCGTATGGCGGACAATCATCTCTCCGTCTTCAAGAACACGCTTTGTCGAAGCATTGTAATCCGGCTCAAAATAATCTTCTTCATAACCGAGCGGATATTCACTCCACTTTCCGTCTTTTTTTACGGGATTAAAAATATATTTTATGTGCGTATAGTCAGGCGGCTGTACCTCAGAAACATAGAGGAGGTTCAGGTCAAATTTATCGACAAAATCCTGAAGGATGCGGGAGGTCGCAGAATAATTACTGTTCTGCCCGGCGGAAGAAAGATACTCAGAAAATTCATCAGGATTAAGGCACTCCCTCGCAGCTTCACCGATGGAACGGATGGATGTATCATACTGGCTTCTGAACTGTCTGGAAAAACCGAGATAACCGACACCTGTAACCATTGAACACAGAAGGAAACCTGCAACCGTAACAAGGAGAAGTATTTTTTTTGTAATTACGGGGAGTCTTTTTCGCCTCACAATAAAATTATTCCTTATCCTTAAAGGATTTTTTTACCTGCCTGCTGAATGTTAAGGATATCCCTGAAGCCTGTAACCTCAAAGATGTCGAGAACGGTTTCCCTTACGTTTTTTACGGTCATGCCGGATTTCTTTGCAAAAGCCTTATGGGCAGAAAGAAAAACCCTCAGTCCTGCAGATGAAATATATTCCATTTTTTCACAGTCCATCACGAGTTCCCCGGCATCAGCTGCAGACTGAATCTCCTTTTCAAGGTCAGGGGCAGTAATTGTATCAAGTCTTCCTTCAATCTCAAGCGTAACTGAATTTCCATTCTGTTTTTTTGTTATAGTCATTTTTTTCCTCCTGTGAATTATATTTTTCAATGTCTGTCATTTTTTCCTTTCTCGCAACGATTGCCATAATAACGGATTTTTTATGATCTGCTCCAGAGGGCACAGTAAGCCTGGGTTCTTGCAGCAAAACGGGCAACTTTGAGGAGAGCACGGATTTCGGCCTTTGTATACCAGAATGCTTCGATTTCTTCCAGTTCAGAATCACTCGGAAGGATTTCACCTTCAGCAGTTCCGGTTATGACGATATTTTTTTCATTCGAAAAACCGACG
>DGTU01000095.1 GCA_002394465.1 Treponema sp. UBA4328
CATGAAGGCGGACATTCAATGCATTCATGGTATTCCAAGAACAATAATCCGTTCATGTGCTATAACTATACGATTTTTGAGGCTGAGGTTGCTTCAACCTTTAATGAGGAACTTGTATTCCAGTACCTCCTGAAAAATGCTTCTGATGAAAACATGAAAAAATATCTTCTTGCGATGCGTGCCGATGACATTCTTGCGACACTTCACCGTCAGACGATGTTCGCAGAATATGAACTTAAGGCTCATGAGCTTGTTGAAAAAGGTACCCCGCTGAATGCACAGGTACTGCGTGAACTTTACGGTTCCCTTCTCAGACAGTATTTCGGTGATGAACTTGTATTTGAGGAAAACAGCAGCCTTGAAGCCATGAGAATTCCGCATTTCTACAGTTCATTCTATGTTTACAAGTATGCAACCGGAATCAGTGCTGCCCTGGCACTTGCAAGACGTGTTCTCAACGGCGGCGAAAAAGAAAAAAAGGATTATTTTGAATTCCTGAAGTCAGGCGGCAGCCGCTATCCGATTGAAAGCCTTCGTGTTGCGGGGGTTGATATGGAAAGTCCTGAGCCTGTTCAGAGTGCACTGGACTGTTTTGCGGATATTGTCGCTCAGATTGAGAAAATATTGTAAAAAACGGCACAAAAACTGTAAAACTGTAAGTTTTTTATTTTTTGTGTTATAGTTATTAATATAAAAAGTTACGGAGAAAAAATGAATAAGAAAGAGTTTTATTCCTTTTTTAAGAGTGTACCAAAGGCGGAAATCCATATTCATCTCGAAGCCGTAATGAGCAGGGATACAATAAAGGCCCTCTATTTAAAGAAAAACGGTGTTGAATTTACAGAAGAAGAGATGGAACAGTGGTTCAGCTATGATAATCTGAACGGATTCATCCAGACATTTCTTAAGGTTCAGGAACTTTTTACAAGTGTTGATGATTTTGACCTTGTTTTTGATGATTTGAAAAAATATCTTGTAAGAAACGGTGTCGTTCACTGTGAAGCATTTTTTGCTCCGTCTGCATTTATAAAAAAAGGTTTTGACTACAAGCTGATGACAGAAAACTTCAGCAGAAACTGTGCAAAAATCAAAAAAGATACAGGAATAACGGTAAAGCTCCTCGGAGACGTTTCACGAACGTTCGGGCTTGAAAATGCCGAGAACAACTACAAAATGTTCAGGGAAAATCCGTTTGACAGTTTCATAGGAATTGGTCTTGGCGGTGCAGAAGCAAAAGGACCTTCCCGCGAGTTCGGACCGGTTTTTGAAAAAGCTGCTGCTGACGGTTATCATGCCGTTGCCCATGCAGGAGAAGACGTCGGACCGGAATCTATCTGGGATGCACTTAAAATCTGCCATGCAGAAAGAATCGGACACGGAATTACTGCCTGTCAGGATAATGAACTCATGACTTATCTTGCTGACAATAAAATTCCTCTTGAAATCTGTCCTACAAGCAATACGTTTACAAAGGCTGTCGTAAAGAAACTTGAAGAACATCCGCTCAGAACTTTCTTCGATAAGGGAATCCTTGTAACCGTAAATACTGACGATCCGATTTTCTTCGGCGTCGAACTTCTTGATGAATATTACAACATCCATAAAAAACTTAATTTTACTGAAACTGAACTTAAACAGATAATCCTGAACGGATTTGATGCATCTTTCCTTTCTGCATCAGAGAAAAAGAAGTTTAAGGCCGACGTAGAAAAGGCTTTTTCGGAATAATTTATGACGACTGCCGGTGATTTTATAAGGCTTTCAAAAACTGATTCCTGCAATCAGCTTGACTGCGGCATGCGGCCGTCATCTTATGTTGCATGGTCAGGTTTTTATATTCCTCAGGTTACTGAAAAAGAAATTGAATTCTATTCTAAAATCAGGATAAAGGCTGAAAAAGACGTAAAAAGCCTTCTTACCCTCTCCGTAAATGAAGCCCTCGCAGATAACGTTAAGGTTCTTGAAGGAACCGTCGGAATGGAACTTATGGCATTCTGCAGCACTCCGGCTTCTTTTGCCGGAATCGTCCGGAATACAGTACAGAAATATTCAGACCGGCTGGAACTCAGGCCTTATCTTGGAATCAATACTGATGCCGGCGAAAACATGTCCCTTGCACGCTCCTTTATTTCAGGCGGCGTTTTCAGCGGAACGGATTTTTACGGACACAGCTGCAGTGAACATCCTGAATATTTTGCCGAAACAGCAGCTGAACTCCATGAAGCAGGCCTCCGGGTCAAATTCAATGCATCTCACATTGAAAGCGTGCAGCAGCTTGAAAAAGTCCTTGAATTCCTTAAGCCTGACATCATTTCAGGTTTTAATAATGCACTCCTTGATCAGTGCGCTGACCTTCTTGCTGCACATAAGACTGAAGTGTGTTTTTCACCGGATGCGCAGGACGTAAAGGAAACTGCTGCCTGCATCAAAAAACTTACTGAAAGAAAAATATCCGTAAAACTCGGTTCTTCGAAGATCCTGTATCATAATCATACGCTCAGCGATTTCGCCAGTGAACTGTGCAATACGGGACTTCTTTCAGCAGAATTTGTTACTTCATTATTCTGCTGAAACAGTGTATAATTTTTAAGTTATGATGTTTCGTAAAATTGTTTCAATAACCTTCGCTCTGGCCGTACTTTCACTTTTCTCTTCATGTTCAGGTTCCCTTGGATACGGGGTCATGCTCTGGGGAGATGAAGAACACGGCATTTCTGACGGTGAGATCGTAAAGGTTTATTTCCGTTCTAATATTTCTCATACCTATAATATTTCCAGAACAGATGATTCTGAAAAATTTGAAATTCCTCTGTGGAAGATTACTGAACCTGAAAGCAAATCCGCTGCTTCAAGACAGGTTAAGCGCTTTGAAGAATTCAAGGGAACTTTCGCAAGGGTTAAGCAGAACAGGCTCCCGATTCGTTCTGCACCGGACAATACCAAGGAAAATGCCGTTTATTTTCTGCGTGAAAATGAAGTAATCCGTGTCCTTTACAGGGGCGACGGAGTTTCGGTCGTAAATGGACGTGGTGATATGGCCGGTGAATGGCTGAGGGTTCTTACCTCTTCAGGAACAATCGGATGGTGCTTCAGCAATAAGCTTGAACTTTACAAGGGAGACATTGCAGGCGTTCCGGTCAGCGAAAATAATATTGCGGCTGCCGAAAACGGTGAGGATCTCGTGCTTAATTCTGCCTTACAGCAGAAATGGTATCCGGACTATTATGCTTCGATGATACGCAATAACAGAATTGACATCAGAAGAATAGATTCATCATACGGATTTAATTTCGGCTCTCAAAATGAACGCCCTGCCGCCTCTGCAGTTACTGACTCTGAAACTCATACATGGGCGTATGAATCAATCGAAAAAAATGCTGACGGTGACTATGAATTAAAGGGTGCAGATTCGAAGGTAAGTTTTTCACTTAAAAAAGAGGGAAGCCTTGTACTTACATACAGTGAAAAGGGCAAGCCGAAAAAACTGACTTTCGTTTCGATCGACCGTGATATCGATGAACTGATTGAAAAGGAAAAACTCCGCCGCGCTGCTGAAATTGAAGGAATAAAGGCTTCAGGACCAGTTTTTGTAA
>DGTU01000154.1 GCA_002394465.1 Treponema sp. UBA4328
CTCAAAGCCTCAGCCCATCTTGAAGTTGAATCTGCCATGATTGCAACATGCATTCCCATATCACGGTAATATTCAGCAAGCGTAATTCCCGAATAAAGGGAAACTTCACGGGCTGCGACAGGCATGTTTGAAGTATTTGCAATGAGAATTGTACGTTCCATGAGGGAACGGCCTGTCCGCGGGTCAATCAGAGTCGGAAACTCGGTAAGAACATCAGTCATTTCGTTACCGCGCTCACCGCATCCGATGTATACGATCAGATCAGCATCACACCATTTTGCAATTGCATGCTGTGTCATTGTCTTTCCGGTACCGAAACCGCCCGGAATTGCCGCAGTTCCGCCCTTGCTGAGAGGAAAGAACACATCGATTACGCGCTGTCCCGTAATGAGCGGCTGACTTACTTCAAGTTTATGCGAATACGGACGGGGATTTCGGAGAGGCCAGTAATGGGAAAGTTTTATTTCTTCATCAAGTTCTGTCGTACCTATTACGTCATCGACGGTATATTCACCTTCACCCTTGAAAGTTTTGAGGATCTTTCCCTTTACAGACGGCGGAACCATGATTTTATGTCTGATTGACTCAGTTTCCTGCACAAAACCTAAGACCATCCCGGCAGAAATTTCCATGCCTCCTTTAATTCCGTCAGCTGCCGTCATTTTCCATTTTTTAACGGTATCTATCGGCTCTGTACGCTCACCCGGAACAAGAAATGCTCCGGATTTTTCAAACATGCTTTTAAGCGGACGCTGGATTCCGTCGTAAATTGTTCCGACAAGGCCTGGTCCGAGCCTGAGTGAAAGAGGACGGCAGTTACATACAACTTCCTCACCTACTTTCATTCCGGTATCATCTTCGTAAACCTGAATGGTCGCCTTACCTTCATTCTGACGGATAATTTCACCGATAATTTTCTTTCTGCCGACATCAACTACGTCATAAAGTCCGCAGGCATCCAGGCCTTCAGCATAAACTATAGGTCCTGAAATTCTTGTTATTTTACCTTTAATTACGCTCATTCAGGCAGCCTCCCGCCAAAAAGTTCCGATGCAAGTTCACTGCTGTATTTGCTGCGGATTTCACGAAGAATCTGGTCAAGCGTAATTCTTGCCTTCACTGATGAATCAGCAGAAGTAATTATGATTCCGGAATGAAATTTATTTCCTTCGCAGATTTCTTCACCTGAACGGTCAAAAGATATTTCCTTTATTTCTATGATCTCATCCTTAAAATATTTATTCAGAAGTTTTTCTGCATTTTTCAGATCAACATCAAATACGCTTGCCTTAACTTTTTTGCCGCTGAAGATTTTTACGCAGGAAGAAAGTTTGGCTTCAAGAATGGAACATATTTTTTCCTGACTGAGCGTACCGAGAAAAGAATTGATTGCATCTGACACGCTTGCATAATAAAAGCTGCTTAAAAAACGCCTCTGTTCAAGAGGAAGCGAAGCCTTAAGGTTATTCTCAAAGCGCTCAATTTTCTGTTCAAAATGAATTTTTTCCTTATATTCAGCATCCGTCAGCTTATTTCCGACGTTTTCCAGAATTTTTTCTGCTTCTTCATGAGCATTTTTGAGGATTTTTTCTACTTTTTTTCTGGCATCATTCTCGATTTCAATATCAAGAATTTCCGTCGACCTGAGTTCTTCCATAATTATTTTTCCACAACCGGCTGATTAAACCGAAATTCCCACGGCTTCACGGATTGTATCCGTAAGGGTTTTCCTGTCCGAAAGATAACCGTGAATTCCGGGAACTTCAACGATAAGCGGATAATCCGCTTTTTTCTGCCACCGCATTACTTCTTCATCAAGCATCATTGAAACTTCTTCCGTAAGGATAAGGACGCGCGGCAGTTCCTCAACAGGAAACTGGGACTGACCCGTAACATGATTAAAAGCATCAAGGGCTTCTTCCCGGTTAACTGCAGCCGTTCCGTCAATTCCAATGAGGCGAAAAGCGAGAACTATTTCCCTTTCACCGATGACATAATACTGCATATGCTAAAGAATTATTATGAGGAGCGCTACAAGGAATCCCCAGAGACAGATACCTTCAGCAAGACCTACGAAAGGAAGAGCCTTTCCTGAAAGTTCAGGATTCTCACTCATGGCTCCCATGGCTGCTGCACCGATTTTGCCTACAGCAATACCGCCTGCAATACATGCAAGTCCTACGGCAAGTCCGGCAGCAATGTACTTTACGGCACCTGAAGAAGATTCAGCCGCATTCTGTTCTGCAACGACTGCCTCATCAGCATTTACCGGAATTCCGGCAGGCTCATCTGCAAACAGTGCAGCAGATGCAAAAACCGAAAGTACGAAAAACAACGATAAAAATTTTCTGAACATATTAACCTCTGATATTTTTATTATATTTCAAACAGAACAAAAAATCCTGCTTTTTACCTGTATTCAAAGCCGAACGGAACGAATTCCCGTCCGGTCTCCGTAAAGAATTTTGAGAAAAACTCATAATACTGAAGCCTTACAACCTGAATTGCAACGATCATTCCTTCAAGTACAACTACAATTGCGTTTCCGATGATAAGGACTGCAGTTCCTCCGACCGGACCACATTTTTCGCTCATCATCTTGATTATGAAACCAAGTACTGCGTGTGCAAGGGCAAAGGCTCCTACCCTGACAAAACTGATTGAATTTGAAAGATATGTAGAAATAACTTCAATCGCTTCTACGATTCCGCCGATCACAAGTGCACCGGCTCCGTTTTCAACAACAGGCCTGTGTCCGTCAAATAAACGCTCAAAAGGTTCGCCGAAGGCAGCAAAGAAAAGCGTAACGCCAATTACAATCCAGTCATAAAGCTGTGGTTCTGCTGCAAAGAATCCAAGCCTGATTACAAATACAACGACATACCAGAAGAACAGAGCACCGGCAAGACCCGTTTTCCCAAAGAAGGCACTGCCCCACTGACGGCGGGAGATTCTGTTTATAAAGTTAATGATAAGTCCTGCAGAATTTATGATGAATCCAAGCCCTATCGTAACGCCGAAAATACCGAAAATAGTTACCAGAGGATTTGGCGCTTCCCAGAATTCCATGTTAAGGATCGGCGCATGACTTTCACCGAAGAGTCCGGTAACAAAATAAGCGGCAGGTTTAAGGAGCGTTGTATTCGTAAAGAACTCACCGACCAGGAAACCCATTATCATGCTCGAGGCACCGATACACATAAAAATCGGAGCAAATTTATTCCATCCGCCGACTTTGATTACTTTTGAAGCCATAAGGATTCCTGCCAGCAGAAAAACAAACCCCTGACCGGCATCACCGAACATAATTCCGAAAAGCACGGTAAAGAAAACGGCAACAAACGGCGTCGGATCTATAGTTCCGTACAGCGGCGAACCGTAACTGAAAATCATTCTTTCAAACGAACGTACGATTTTTCCGTGTTTAAGCTTAACCGGAACTTTTTCTGTTCCTTCAGTAACGGCCGGAACTTCACCAGGGTCATAAACCCTTACGGCAATTCTTCCCTGAGTGAGGGAATCAAGTTCCGTCATAAAATCATGACAGTCAGTTTCTGCAATCCATCCGGTCATTCTGTATACAAGATTAGTAGATTCAAGCCGGTGTTCGCAGTCTGTAATCTGAGCCTCAAGGGAATATTCCGCAAGAAGCGTCCGCAGGGAATCACCTTTTGTTCTTGCAAGATTGTGTCTCTCTTCAATGAGGGATTCAAGTTCTGCCTTAACCTCTTCCAGACGGTTTTCAAAGCCTTTCAGGACATCATCGGGAACGCCTTCAAAATCCTGTGGAATTTCCATCGGAACGAAACCGTATTTTTTAAGTTCCGCATCCAGGGCAAACCTCCCCTTTCTTGAAGATGCGGCAAGTATCTTATCATTATCACCAAGCGAAACGATTACGGCATGACCGTCAAGGGCCGCTTCAAGCTTTTCGCGCGAAACCGCATCAATTTTTCCGACACGGAGCGTAAGGAAGGACATATGCGACAGGTCACCGAATGCAACCTTGAGGTTTGCAAAAGAATGAGCCTCATCACTTGCATCCTGAATTCTTTTCAGTTCATCACGGAGCGTATTTTCATCTTCACGAAGTTTTTCGACTGCAGAAAGAATTCTTGTACACTCTTCAAGGGAATTATCATCTGGTCTGTCTGCAGCATTTACGTCTTCAGCGGAAATGTCATTAACTTCAAGAAATGAACGGGCTGACTTAAGTTTTGAAAGGATATCTGCAGCCGGATTATCTTCAGTCTTTCCCTCAGTCAAAGAAGGATCTTTCGTCTGAAACTGAAATACCTTCTTTTTTCCGATGCAGGCAATTACATTCGCAATATCCTGTCTGAGAACCATAAGCTCAATCAAAGTCATTCTCGCCGTTCTGGCCATTTTCTACCCCGCACACTTTTTATGACAAAGAAACACTTTGCATTACCGAATCCTGATCAGCATCAAGGCGAAGCCCTTCAGCAACCGCCGTAATATAATCAAGTTCGTTCTGTTTTAATTTAAAGAAACAGACCATTACAAGAGGACTCAGCGGAGATTTATGAAAAAGCCTTTCAATCTTCTTCATGTAATCCCTCTTCCATGCCCTCTCGACCCAGGACGGATCTACGCTCCACACACTTCCTTCCTGAAACGGATTCAGAAAATCAGCGTACTTCCAGTTTTTCCATTCACTGTACGAATACAGGTCTTTTTCAAGCACCGCACAGGCATCCTTCGCAAAAGCATCGTTTTTCACAGGATGCGGCTGCTCATACGCAAGGGTCGGCTTAATTTCGCTGCCTTTCATGTTGTAATAAACCCTGAGCCGCAGAGCCCATACAACATTGCGCATAACATTTTCTTCCCGAAGGAGTGAAATTATATCTTTTGCGCTTTCATCATGAACAAGATGAGCATCGGCCCACAGTTCACGGATATACTGTATATCTATACGATTATCTACATTCTGCAATTCGTCAACAGAAAAAACCCTGTCATACCACGAAATATCAGTCTTTTCCGTGATTTTTTTTACGTCAGGCCATCTGTCATATCTGAAAGGACCTTTCTTAAACGGCATGGCAAGTTCAGGACGGGATTTATTACCTGTTGCAAGCAGGCTTCCTATTTCCTTTACATTTTCATAATCATAAAATTTAAGCAGGTCAGTAAAAATTTTTTCAGGCTTTGAATATGAATCAAGAAGCTTACGGTATTCATCAAAGAATTTCTGACGGGCCTTATGCTCAATCATTTTTGTAAGGATTTTTTCAGGAACAAGAGGAACTTCTTCATTAAAAAGAAGCGTATAAAGTTCACCGGGGGATTTCACGGAAAACAGTGAATGTGCATTTTTTCCAGTAAAGGATTTCGCAGTAAGGGCACAGGCCCTGGCATATACAAAAGCAGAAGCAGCACCATTATCCATATTAAGCCACCTCAGCCAGGAAAGAACAGTTTTTCAAGCAGTGAATTAAACGAATCCGTATTTTTGGAAGAAGAAAGAATTTTACCCTTGAATTCTTCAAGCTGCTGCGAATATTTTTCAGACAGTTCAGCAGTATCAGCTTCGTATTTTTTTTCAAGGTCAGCGGAATACTCTGTATATTTTTTAGTGAAAAGTTCATCTGCTTCGGCCATTGCTGCTGAAACAATGCCGTCAGCTTCTTCTTTTGCATTATCAAGTAAGAGAGAAGAACGTTTTTCGACTTCAATGAGATGACTAATAATCTCAGTTTCACGTTCAGCCAGAAAAGCCTCCTCTCTTCCTTAAAAGCCTAAGCCTTAGAAGAACCTTCGCAGATATATTCTTCAGATTTACAGATAAAATTATAAACCTGAGAAGCCGTCCTGCATTCCAAAAGATCCTTAACGAAATTCGGAATCTGAAGAACGGTTGCAAGCTGTTTTAAAACCTGTATGTGGCTTTCTGTCTCACCGTCACCGGCAAGAAGCATAAAGACTACATAAACAGGTGCCTTATCAAGGGAATCATAATCGATTCCGTTCTGCGTTATACCGATTGCACCGATCGTTCCCTTTACTCCGGAAACAACTGCATGAGGAATGGCAACCGAATGCATGATTCCTGTCGTCATTTTTTCCTCACGTTCAGTCAGGTCGGCAACAATTTTTGCCCTGTCAAGTTCAGGATAAAGCGACTGCAGCTTTACAGCCATCTCCTCGAACAGTTCATCTTTTTCGGTACTTTCAAGGTTAACAATAACAGTCTTTTCTGAAAAAATCTGTCCGAGAATCATCAGTAAACCTTAAGGACTGACAGAAAATTACTGTGCAGCCGGTGCAGGAGCTGCTGCAGATTCTTTTGCTGCCTCAGGAACAAGTTCCGTATAGGCATTTGTTTCTGTTTTTTCTTCAGCAGTTTCAGTTACGGCAGCCTGAGCTTCTTCAGCAGCTACAGCCTTATCTGTCTCAGAGTTTCCGTCTTTAAGAACAAATGCAAGGAAGAAAACAAGAACAAAGAAAAGAAATACAAAAAAACCAGTTGCCTTTTTAAGTACGGAACCAGAATGTGAACCAAAAGCAGCAGTATTACCACCGCCGAGCATTCCGCCCATTCCGTTTTTCTCATCATTCTGAACAAGAACCATAAGAATAAGGATTACAGAAATAACTGCAAAAACAACCAAAAGAATAACACCTAATGTGCTCATTTTTTTCTCCAAAAATATTTTGATGATTACTGAGAATTAATTTTACTGAAAAAAGGTTTTCAGGTCAATTAAGCCGTAACGACTTCGGTAAACGCATCAGCCTTGAGTGAAGCGCCGCCGATAAGTCCTCCGTCGATATCCGGCATTGAAAGAAGTTCCTTCGCATTTTTAGGATTCATTGAACCGCCGTACTGTATCTGGATATTATCAGCAATCTTCTTTGAATAAAGTTTTTCAATGACTGAACGTGCATACGAATGAATTTTCTGTGCATCTTCAGGCGTTGCAGTCCTTCCCGTACCGATCGCCCAGACAGGTTCGTATGCAATTGTAATTTTATTCATTTTTTCTTCAGGAACGCTGTTGAGGGCTGAACAGATCTGCCTTTCACATACTTTTTCTGCGCGCCCTACTTCACGCTGTGCAAGAAGTTCACCGATACAGAGAACGACTTCAAGATCGTTTTCAAGGGCCTTAAGGACTTTTTCGTTGATAAGTTCGTCACTTTCTCCGAATTCATAGCGGCGTTCCGAGTGTCCGATTATAACTGACTGAACCCCGATATCCTTAAGCATTGCTCCGGAAACTTCACCAGTATGAGCTCCGTTGTCCGTTGCCGCAATATTCTGTGCTCCCAGAAGAATATTAGAACCTTTAAGGAGAGAACTTACCGCATCAAGATAAACAAAAGGCGGTGCAATCATAATTTTTCTGTCTGAATCTTTAAGGTTAATTACAAGCTGTTTGACAAGGTCAATTGCCCCCTGTCTGTCCATATTCATTTTCCAGTTGCCGGCAATATATTTTGTGCGCATATTTTCCCCGTTGAAAATTATAATATACATTTATATTCTAAGACTTATTCGGCAATATGTCAAAAAGACAAAAAAAATACCGCCCGGCAAGCGGACGGTATTTTAAACAGTCATCAGAAAGACGCCTTACTTTGTTGCAAGAATAGGTCGGTCGCTGTCGCGACCTTCCCGAGTTTCCGCAGAGCGAAAACTCGCACGCAATATCAGCTACTTTGTAGCTAATATTGCTATACCAGGCAATGTCTTTCCTTCGAGGAATTCGAGAGAAGCTCCACCACCAGTTGATACGTGGCTCATCTTGTCTGCAAGGTTGAACTTGTTAACAGCAGCAACAGAGTCACCACCACCAACTACAGTCATAGCACCCTTAGATGTTGCTTCAGCAACGAGGCGGGCTACAGCTTCAGTTCCCTTTGCAAAGTTTTCAAATTCGAATACTCCAACAGGTCCGTTCCATACGATAGACTTTGAAGCAAGGATTGCATTCTTGTAAAGTTCAACAGTCTTAGGACCAACATCCATACCCATAAGGTTATCTGGAAG
>DGTU01000009.1 GCA_002394465.1 Treponema sp. UBA4328
CAGCTTGTAAACACAACCTCAGGCCTCAAGCAGGATGAAAAAATCGTAACGGCTTCAATCTATGAAAATACGATTATTGCAGGTTCATCACTTGGAAACATCTATCAGCTGAGCACGAACGAAACACAGCGCGTAGACGTAACTTCTGCAATCTCTGAAAAAATGTATGACCAGATTTATGACATTGCCTCAGTTGGAAGCGACTTTTACTTCCTCACTCCGAGCGACATATTCCTTTCATCATACGACCGCGGAGAAGTTGACAGAAAAGGCGGAAACCCGGGACACAGGAACATCATCACATACGGACAGAACGTAATCCTCTGGTCAAAGAATACATCAAAGGCTGTCCAGCTTTTAAATCTTTCTACGGGTAATCTTTCTAACCTTTTTACTCCGGCAAACAGGATTCAGTCCCTCAAGCTCTACGGAGACAAGCTTGTAGAAATCGAAGGAAATACAACGGTAAACGTATTTGACCTTCAGACAAATAAACTTTCTCAGGTTTATCTCGGTTCAGGCATACAGGATGCACTTCTTTACAGTGATAACGATCTTTATGTTGCAAAATCAAGCGCTTCGTATCCGACCGTTCCGTTAATCTACATAAACATAAAGACCCAGGAAACAGTCCCTCTTTCACTTACAGGAACCGTTGCATATTCCCTTACTTTCACTCCGGGTGAAGAATCTCCGTTAATTTACGGAATTGCAATTAAACAGGACAAGAACAAGACAAACACCTTTATTTTCTCATTTGATCCGCACGCAAAATCCTTCAGGACGATTTCTTCAGAAAACGGTGAAGATTCAAATGCCTTCACTGCCCTTTATTATCCTGTAATTTATACGAACATCGGAAAATCCCTCGTTCAGTCATACAATCTTTCGACAAACAGAAAGTTTACCTACAAGCGTTCCGCATCTCTTCCCGTTAAGATTGCACGCAACGAATCACGCCTTGTAATCCTCAACCGCGACGGCTCAATAAGCTGGTACAATCCTGACATGAGTAATTATCTTCATGACTGGTACCTGACGACAGACGGTCAGTGGTTTGAATTCTGATTTTGAAAACTCCATCCGTGGAGCTTTCAAAATCGACAGTAGCAAAGCTACTGTCACAATCACTTTTGGGTGCACGTCCTGTGCACTGTCTGTGTCATTGCCGTGTTTAACACGGCAATCTCTTACATATCGATTCCGCAGCCTCGCAGAAGTGCTTCCTTATAAACTTCAATGTATTTGCTGCAGCTGTTTTTCCATGTAAAATCCTGCTGCATTGCGCATTTCTGCATTTTTGCGATGTGGTTCTTCTTATTGTAGTAAGCCCAGACAGCCCAGCCGACAGTATCATAAACGGCACCAGGAGTAAGGGAATCAAACATGAATCCTGTTCCCTCGCCCGTTTCCTGATTATAATTCTGAACGGTATCAGCAAGGCCACCCGTCCGCCTTACAACCGGAAGGGTTCCGTAAAGCTCCGAGTACATCTGATTAAGTCCGCACGGCTCATACTTTGACGGCATAAGGAAGAAGTCACTTCCGGCTTCTACAAGATGGCTGAGTTTTTCAGAATAGCCTATTTTTGCCCTGAGGTTCGGAAGCTTTGCCTGAAGGCTGTTTATTTCATCTTCACACCATTTTTCGCCGGTACCGATTATTGCAAACTGAACCTTCATCGTAGAACAGATATTGTAAATGCTGCCGTACGTCGGAGCAAAAACTTCTGCAATACCCTTCTGGCTTACAAGACGGCCTACCATTCCGATTACAGGAACTTTTTCATCGACAGGAAGTCCGAATTCTTTCTGAAGTGCCTTCTTGCATTCAAGCTTGCCCTTCATGTCTTTAATTGAGTATTGTGCCGGAATGTAAGTATCCTTTGAAGGATTCCATACATCAGTATCAACACCGTTTACGATTCCACGGATAACTTCAGAACGTACGCGCAGAAGTCCGTCCATACCGAATCCGCCTTCAGGAGTCTGAATTTCTCCTGCATAGGTCGGCGAAACCGTTGTAATCATGTCAGCAGAAGAAATTGCTGCCTGCATGAAATTGATTGCACCGTTATGTTCAAAGCCGGCTCCGTAGTAAAGGTTCCAGTCTATTCCGAGGTCAGGATATTTATCCTTTCCGTAAACGCCCTGATATCCCATGTTATGAATCGTAAATACGGATGCAGTCTTAGAAAAAGCACTCTGCTGGCGGCATACATGCTTGAGAAGAACAGGCACAAGTCCTGAAGACCAGTCATGGGCATGAACTACATCAGGGAACCAGTGCAGCTTGTTGCAGATCTGGAATGCTCCGTGAGCAAGAAGACTGAAACGGTAAGGATTATCATAAAAGTCAGGTTCAAACTTCGTACCGTAAACTCCGTCGCGTCCAAAGCACTGTTCGTGGTCAATAAAATAAACCGTTGCCTTCGGATATCCCGGGAGCGGCGCACTGTAAACTTCAGTCCATTCCTGACCGGTTCCTACAGGTACACCGAGAGGACCTTCAAGAGGAGTAAGCTTGCGCCTGTCAATTTTATAGTAACGCGGCATAACGATTTTTACGTCATGTCCCATATTGCTCAGTGAGCCTGCGAGGGCTGCAACTGCATCTGCAAGTCCCCCTGTCTTGGCAAAAGGAACGCACTCAGCACTGACCATTAAAATTTTCATGTTACTCTCCTTTCTGAACGGCTTTTATGAAAGCCTCTTCGCTGTTCCGGATAGTTTTTTCACTTACGCAGTATGCAAGGCGGAAATAGCCTTTTTTACCGAATCCTGTACCAGGGGCACTCAGAATGAAAAACTTTTTAAGGTAATCACAGAATGCACCGTCGTCATCATTCCAGCCGGCCGGAACCTTTACAAAAAGATAGAAAGCACCCTGCGGCTTAGAATATTCAAGTCCTGCCTTATCGAGGATTGCCGTAAGCAGGTCACGCCTTTTTTTGTATGAAGAATAATCTACCTTAGCAGACCATGATTTTGCAGCAACCTTCTGGAAGAATGCAGGAGCATTTACACATCCGAGCGTACGCAGTGAGAAAACACATGCACTGACAAATTCAGCGCAGTCTTCGCATGCAGGATTAACTGCAATGTATCCGATTCGTTCACCAGGAATTGAAATATCCTTTGCAAAGGAAGTTACGATTACAGAGTTTTCATATTTGTCAAAAACAGAAGGAACTTCTGCACCGTCATACACGATTGCACGGTAAGGCTCGTCACAGATCAGATAAGGATAGCGGCCTGTCTTTTTTCCGTGTTCCTTAAGCATCTGTGTAAGTGCGAGTATGTCTTCTTTTGAATAGATTTTTCCAGTCGGATTGTTCGGAGTATTGATAAGGACTGCAGCAGTCTTTGGTGAAAGCTGCTTTTTCATTGCTTCAATATCCGGCGAAAAGTCATCTTTTGTCATGACTTCAATAAGTTTGCCGCCGTAATTCCTTACATAATGCCTGTATTCAGCAAAGAACGGTGCCGGAACGATAACTTCATCCTCCGGCTCAAGAATTGACTTGAATACGCAGTTGAGGGCACTTGCAGCACCGACAGTCATGACAATTTCATTTCCACTTACCTGAGTTCCCTGTTCAAGGGAAACCTTGCGTGCCATGCTTGCACGGACTTCAGGATATCCGGCATTCGGCATATATCCGTGGCATCCGTGAGAAACATCTTTTGCTTCTTCCTGAATCGCACGTACAACCTCCTCAGGCGGATCCAGATCCGGATTACCGAGGGAAAAATCAAAGACATTGTCTTCGCCGTACTGTTTTTTGAGCTGGATGCCCTCTTCGAACATTTTTCTGATTACCGAGGCACCCTTTGAATTTATTATTTCCTTAATGTGAGAAGCTATCATAATGAAAACAATTATATCATTTCCGCATAAAAATGTAACGCAAAATATTTTAATCAGACATGATTTCAGAAACATTAATGTAAATGAAAAAATTAACTACCAGTCGCATAAATGCGTCGCAAAAACGTGCGCTGGCGCACTACACGCTGTTTGTGTCAAAGGAACTATTAAACATGCCGCTCACGCGGCAGCCACAAACAGAGTGTTTTTGACCGCCTTTCTGCTCCTTCCCGTTAATTTTTTTATAAATCTATAGTGCAAAAAAAAAACAAGGCTGATTAATAAAAAGCGAATGTCATTGAGCATATCAGTAATTACGGATAAAATAATGATATGAGAAAAAACGTTATATTTCTTTTTCTGCTTCTCACAGTTTTAAGCACAGTTTTTTCAGATACGTTCAGTAAATATGTAACGCCGGCAGAAAAGAAATCCCTTGAAAACGGGGAAATCCTCATCAAAAAACACTCCTCATATAAAAAACTTTCCCTTTCAAGGACAACTGCAACAGAAAAGACTCTTGACCTCATAAAAAAGCTTGATCCTTCATACATTACTGAAATCATTCAGATAAAGCCTTACAAGGGAAACGAAAAATTAATCGACAAAGTTGATGCTGCACTTATGGACATTGAAGATTATGCAGGCATTCCCTATTATTCAGAGCGTCACGAAAAATGGTACGAACTCTATTCTTCGGCAAAGGTCACTCAGAAAAAGACTAACGGAAATAAAACTTTTATCCTGGCAGACCTTGAAATGTCGGTGTTCGGAATCGTCAAAACACAGATAGAAGTTGAAAAGAACGAAGATTCTTACTTTTACTGCTCTAAAAATTTAAACACACTTCGTTACCATGACAGGTTTGATGCCGTTGACCCGCAGGCATTCAAGAGTTCAATAACTGTTTTCCGCGACGGCGACAACTGGATTCTTTACGGCACAGGCGGAATCGACGTACCGCGCATTCCGTTCATATCCGGACGGATTGAAACTTCATTCCTTAACAGAACAAAAAGTTTCTGTAATTTTATATTTGGAAAGCTTAAATAAAATGAACGTTACGCTTACTGCACAAAAAATGGTTACCGGCGGGCACTGTCTTGCCGTTCTTGACGGAAAAAACATCCTAATCCCCTATACGATTCCGGGCGAAACCGTAGAAGCCGGAATCATTAAGGAAAACCGCGACTATTCCTTTGCCCGCCTCATAAGGGTAATTGAACCGTCCCCGCACAGGGTTGAACCGGTCTGTCCTCACTACGGAATCTGCGGCGGATGCAACATGCAGCACATTTCCCCACAGTATCAGTCAGAACTGCGCAAACAGATACTTAAGGACTGCTTTGAACGCGAAGGAATTAAAGTTCCTGAAATTACCGTCCTTGAATCTTCACCCCTTAATTACAGGGCACGCATCCAGCTCACGGACGGCGGTTTCTGCAAAAAATCAAGCAATGAAATCATCAGGCTTGATAACTGTCCGGTTGCAACAGAAGAAATAAACGCCTACCTCAAGTCAACTCCGCAGAATGAAAGGCCGCGCGGAAGGGTTCATCTTTTCGGAGATTCAAGGATTACAGGAGACAAAAACACTTTCATTGCTGATGAAATTACAAGCGGAGCC
>DGTU01000055.1 GCA_002394465.1 Treponema sp. UBA4328
GAGCTTGAAAACAAATGGCAGGCCTGGCTCAGGATGGGCTGTCTCGCTTCTGAAATGGAAAGTGCTGCACTGTTCATCGCAGGTCAGTTCCTCAAGGTAAGGGTAGGTTCATGCTTCCTTGTTGTTGCTAATCAGGAACGTGCCAAAAAAGGCCTTGAAAACAAACAGGCTCACGATACGGAACTTGCCATTAAGACTGCCGTTGAAGCAATGCGCATTCTTATCAGGCAGGATAAGGAAAATAAGTAAACGAGGAGATTAAAATGTTAAAAAAGTTTCTGCTTTTTGCAATGCTGCTGTCTGCGGCCGGTATCTTTGCTGCCTCATTCAAAAAGGGCTCAAAGGTTTATGTTTCCGTTAAAACGGCTGAACTCAAGTCAGGTACGGGCTTTTTCTCAGACAGCGTATGCGAAGTCAGTTACGGTGACGTGCTTACCGTAATTGAATCCGATTCAAAAATGACCAGGGTTTCTCCTGTTTCAAAGCCTTCCGTAAGCGGATGGATTGCAAACGGAAGCGTTACCTCAAAGAAAATTACAAAGAAAAGCGGTTCTGCAGTCAATGCTTCTTCAGGGGAGCTTGCACTTGCCGGAAAGGGACTTTCTGCTGAAGCTGAAAAGGCCTTCAAGTCTTCAGGCGCAAAGCTTAACTATGCGGAAGTTGACAGGATGGAAAAAATCACTGTCTCAGATTCTGACCTTGCTGACTTCATTAAGGAAGGCCAGCTTAACGGAGGCCGCAAATGAAAAAGTCAGTTCTTAAATGTCTTGCATTTCTTGTCGTTTCCCTGTTCTTTTCTTGTTCAACCTCAAGCGGTTTTACTGAGCTCTTAAGTGTTGCCGGTGAAGTTGCAGGTGCAACAGGACACGGAAAGACTGCCGCAGGCCTCAATGCCGCTGCTTCTGCTTCAAGGGCAATGGAAGAAATCACCCCGGAAAACGAATATTATATCGGACGTGCAGTAGCTGCAACGCTTCTTTCAAACTATAAGGTTTATGATTCTGCTGCAAAAGAAGTTTACCTCAACAGAATCTGCAGGGTAATCACGGTTAATTCTGCTGTACCTGAACTGTTTAACGGCTATCACGTTAAAATTCTTGATTCAAATGAAGTAAATGCCTTTGCAACAAGCGGCGGCCACATTTTCCTTACAAGGGGACTTTTGAACTGTCTGGACAGTGAAGATGCTGTGGCAGCTGCAATTGCACATGAAGTTGCACACATTCACCTTCAGCACAGCCTCAAGGCAATCAAGGCGAGCAGATGGACTGCAGCCGGCGTTTCTGCAACTTCTGCAGGTGTTGCCGTTGCAAAATCAAATGCAGAACTTGCTGCGGCAATGAATGACATGGTCGGTGATATCGTAGGCGACCTTGTAAACAACGGTTATTCACAGAAACAGGAATTCGAAGCAGATGCACTTGCCGTAACCCTCCTGTCGGATGCCGGATACAACGCTTCAGCAATGCTCGACATGCTTTCAATGATTCAGAAGCAGGGCGGAAAATCAGGCGGAATGTTCAATACGCATCCGTCTCCTGACAAGAGAATTCAGAACGTAACTTCTTCCGTAAAGTCACATCCTGCTTCTTCAAAAGCCGGTACTGAAGCACGTTACGCAAGATTTGTAAAAACAAAATAAACTGGAGATACGGATGAAAAAAAAGTCGAAGTTCATTCAGGCATTTGTTTCTGCCGCAGTTCTTTCTGCGCTTTTTCTCGTACTGCATGAATCGGGTACGCTTGATCAGGCAGAGAGAAAAACCTATGACAAAAGGATGAAGGTAACTTCGCAGTTTTTTTCTCCTTCAGAAGAAATTGCCCTTGTGCTACTTGATCAGGAAAGCCTTGACTGGGCAAAGGAAAAACTCGGATGGGGATGGCCGTGGCCGAGGCAGTCTTATGCCCTCATGCTTGACTACTTTAACCGCGGCGAGGCTGCTTCCGTTGCCTTTGATATGATTTATTCTGAGCCGTCATTGTACGGTGAAAAGGATGATGAAGCATTTGCACAGTCATCCAGGAAATTCGGAAGGGCGGTGCAGACTGCATTCTATGAAAACGAAGACGATGAAAAGCCGGTTCTTCCTGTTCCAGTAATAAAAGATTCTGCTGCAATTCTTGGAAACGTAAGTTCAGTCCTTGACGAAGACAGGATTGCAAGGCGCAATTACGTAACGCCTGAGAAAAACAGGGAATACGGACTTTCCGTTGCAAGCTATATCTTAAAAAACGGAGAAATTGATGCGGATTCAGTTCCTGAGGCTAAAGACGGCGGAATGTACATACGCTATGCCGATGACCTGAGCCGGTTCGCCCCGTACAGCGCAATGCAGATCCTTCAGAGTGAGTTTGCCCTTGAAGGAAAAACAGAGCTTGCCTGTGATGAAGAAGACATAATTCCGGCCGAACAGTTTGAAGGAATGTACGTATTCTTCGGACTGTATGCACCGGGACTGTTTGATATCTGTGCAACTCCTGTTTCTGCAACCTATCCCGGTGTCGGCGTTCATCTGTGCCAGCTTGATACGATCCTTCAGGAAAATTACCTTGAAGACGTTCCGGATTTCCTTAATGTATTTCTGATTCTTATATTTATAGCAGGCGGTATTTTCCTTGGCTCTTCAATTTCTCAGGGAAAATCTTCTTCACTTGTCATAAAGAGCCTTATCGCCTGTGCGCTTGTAGTTTTATATCTTTTTGTTTCTGTCGTTTTGTTTGTCTATGGAGTCATTCTTCCGGTTGCAGTAATAATACTGTGCTTTGCTGCTTCCTACATTCTTGCAGTATTCGAAGGATATATGACCGAAGGACACCAGAAACGTTACCTCAAGGCAGCTTTCCGCCAGTACCTGAGCCCGGCCGTCATTGAAAACCTCATAGAAAATCCTGACATGCTGAACCTCGGCGGAGAAGAAAGGGAAATAACGGCATATTTTTCTGACGTACAGGGATTTACTTCAATTTCAGAAAACCTGTCTCCGTCACAGCTTACGGATCTCTTAAATAATTACCTGAGTGCGATGACGGACATTATCCTTTCCCACGGGGGAACAATCGATAAATACGAAGGAGACGCGATAATCGCTTTCTGGGGAGCACCGACACTGCAGAAGGATCATGCAAGACGTGCCGTTGAAGCTGCACTTGAATGCCAGAAAAAGCTTAAGGAAATGCAGGAAGAACTTACTGCTGTTTCGGGAAGGCCTTTCGTTCAGAGAATCGGACTTAATACGGGAAAGGCTGTCGTCGGCAACATGGGAAGCCGGAGCCGCTTTGACTATACGATGATGGGGGATACCGTTAACCTTGCTTCACGTCTTGAAGGAATCAACAAGCAGTTCGGTACATATACAATGTGTTCAAAGGCAACGATGGAAAGTGCGCTTGAAAACGGCTGTGAACTAAAATTCCGTCCGCTTGCGGAAATTGCCGTAGTAGGAAAGAAAGAAGGGGTTAAAGTCTTTGTTCCGATGAACTCTTCAGAGTATGATGAATGTTCAGAAATCCGCAGGAACTATGATGATGCATATGCGCTTTTCGTTAAGGGAGACTTTAAGGAAGCAAAGGCAGTCTTTGAACGCACAAAAGAAAGCGACGCACCGTCAGCAAAGTTTATCGAAAAGTGTGACAGACTGATTTCAAATCCGCCTGAAAATTGGGACGGAATCCTCCGTGCAACTGAAAAATAAGCGTTTTCAGTCAAAAAAGTTCTAAAAAAGTGCACATTATAACAAGGTTTTCTCTCTTTACTGCTAGAATAAAAGGCCACAATTTATATAGAATATGAGCATATTTTAAAAGTCACTTTTCATTAAAAAAGTCATAATAAGAAAAATCTTAATAATAAAGTCGTGCCTGAAATACAAAAACGTAATATCATGAGTTATCAGTTATCACAACAGGTCACAGGAGTAATTATGAAATTAATGAGAAAAGGACTTTTTGCTGCCCTTGCTTCACTTATTATTGCAGGATTCGTTTCATGTTCATCTGAAACAGATTCAGGAAACGGCAATGGTAACGGAAACGGAAGTGGAACTTCTAAGTCCGTAACTTCAGTAACACTTAACCATACAGCACTTGATCTTATTCTCGGCTATGACGGCTATTCTTCAGGAACCCTTACTGCAACAGTAACGGGCGCTAACCTTGAAGACAGCGACAAAGGCGTAACCTGGACTTCTTCTAAGGAAAGCGTTGCAACCGTAACACAGGCAGGCGTCGTTACTGCAGTTGGAGAAGGAAATGCGGTAATCACGGCAAAATCAAAATACAACACGGCAAAGACTGCCACCTGTAACGTTGTCGTAACGGGCTCTACTGTAAGCGGAACTACTGTCTGGGATTTCTCAACCCAGCCGTCAAACATTGGAACTACAAGTACTTCATATACTTCTGAAGTCCTTGATGCTACCAGCGGTTCTTCGGCAACTTTGAGCGTAACATCTTCTGATTTGAAGTGGTATTCAGACGGTTCTGATGGTTCTCTTCAGAGCGGAAGAAATGGCGTAACTTTTGAAAATTATACAAGCAAATCAAAGGCAACTTATACTTTAACTACGACTACTGTTGCCACCATTACAATCGTCATGGCTGGTTCTGGCTCAGATAATGAAACCAACCGATGGATTGTCGTTACTGACTCAAGCGGAACAATCGTTGGAAAAATAGAATCAAGCGTAACCGGAACTCAGCAGACCATTACAATAACTGATGCTGCTGCAGGTGCATATACAATTTATACAAACGGCGTAAGGATTTACAGCATCACCGTTACAGGCGAAAGCTCTGGCGGAACAGTAGTACCTCCGGCAGCAATTGCTTTGAGCGAAAATACACTTTCATTTGACTTAAACGATGAAAATGATGACGGTACGAAAACCCTTACATACACACTCACTCCGGACAACGTAACTTCAGGCTATGACAAGGTAACCTGGTCAACAAGTGATTCATCAGTTGCTGCAGTAGATCAGACCGGTAAAGTTACGGCAAAAAAAGCCGGAACCGCAGTAATTACGGTAACAACGGATACAGGTTCATTTGAAGACACATGTACGGTAACTGTAACGGGAGATGCTGGAAAGACAATTTCCCTTACAGATACACCTGAGGGTTATGCTAGTGTCGGAGCAAGCTTTACAACAAGCGGAACAACTACCGTAACTACAAGAGCTCAGCTGCTTTCTGCAGTTTCAAGCGGAAACAAGGTTATCATCATTGACGGTATGATTGACATGAGTGACGGACTGCTTGCAGAAGCCGGTTCAGGAGCAACTTCAATGACTCTCGGAACATCTGCCCTTGATACTTTCGTCCACTCTACAGTTTCAACTTATACCGATTATGCTGACTGGATTGATAAGTACAGTGCGGCATGTTCAGAAACAACTGAAGACGGTGAATCAAGTTCTGATAACTCCAGCCTTTACGCTGACCTCTGGAAATTAAATGCTGCCTACGGTAATAAAATCAAGATTACCCTTAACTCAAATACAACGATTATCGGTAAAGACGAGAATGCTGGAATCCGCGGCGGTTCATTCCAGCTGAGTAGTGTTAAAAATGTTCAGATCAGAAATCTTAAGCTGCAGGATGCCGTTGATCCGTTCCCTCATCATGAACAAAATTCAGATGGTGGAAGTGACGGATATAATGCCCAGTGGGACTGTATTACAATCCAGGGAAGCTGTTCTAACATCTGGATCGACCACTGTACCCTTGAAGATACATTCAAACTGGGCTATACAACTAAGGGCACAGAGGAAAAATGGCAGGTTTACGACGGTCTTTGTGACATGAAGGGGGCGTCTACAAAGATTACAATTTCGAACTGTATCTTTAAGAATCATGACAAGACAATGCTGATCGGTTCATCAGATTCAGATGGAAGTAACTCAGTGCGTTTTATAACACTTTACGGAAACTACTTCTGGAACTGTGGTCAGCGTCTGCCAATGGTACGTAATACTACAATTCATATTTTAAATAATTACTATGACAGTGATTCATCAAAGTTCTACACAAACTCTTATGCTGTTGGCTGCCGTAAAAACTGTATCGTTTATGCTGAAAACAACTACTTTGGAAGCGGAATAAAGAACAGCTTTAAGGATTCTTATGGAAGCCTTTATTCAAGCGGTAATACTGACAAGTCTTCAAGCGGCTGCAGTTCAACTGTAACCGGAAGCACACTGTTCAGTTCGGCTGTAGGTGCATATTCATATACGGCAATGTCTGCTTCGGAAGCAAAGACAAATGCTGAAGAAAATGCCGGTGCCGGATATACGTTAAAATAATATAACCTTAATTTTGAATCATAAACGATTCATCTAAAATTGACGGGAGTCAATTTTTAGATAAACTTTAATTGATTTGAAATTAAGGGTATTTAAAATACTGGAGTTGGAAATATGAAGTTCCGTTTTATTAAATCCTCATTTGTACTGTGTGCGGCTCTGGCGGTGCTTTTTTCATGCGTGTCGGAATCTGAATCCACTCCGGAACCGAAGACAAAAATCTACCTCAATACGACGTCAATCAAGGCGCCGTTTAATTCTACTGCAAGCCTGTTCGTATTCGTCAAAAATGATACGTCAAAAGACGGCGTCATCAAATGGTCTACTTCAAACGAAGCAGTTGCTTCATTAAGTGCCGTAACAGGGGACAGCATTGAAGTCCTTACGGGAAGTTCTGAAGGAACTGCCAGGATCACCGTAAAGGCCGGTGACAATTCCAGAATCGTTCTTGTTGAAGTTAAGGAAATTGAATCTCCTGTGACAAAAGAGATCTGGAAAGCTTCTGATTATAATGCTCCGTCTTCAACGGGGGATACGCTGGGGATTATGACTGCAGTTATCGGAAGCAAGGGAATTACTTCAGCATCAGGCGGACTTAAATTTGAAGGTGGTGGAAGTACAAGCGGACCTGCACTTAAATTTACAATGACACGCAGTGCGAAAATTACAATAAAGCGCGATTCTCAGTCTGACCGTACGCTTGCACTCTATAACGGAACTGCAGGAAAGGAAGTTGCAGCTTCAACTTCAAGTTCCTTTTCGTATGAATACACGAATAGCGGTACTCCTGAAGACTTTTACATTTATTCAAAGGGAAGCGGCATAACGATTTATTCGGTAACCTTCGAGTACAATGATGAAGCACAGTCATTTGAAATAACATATCCTTCAGCCGTAACTCTTGATGAAACTGAACTTAATTTTGATGAAGATAATATATATGCAACACTTAATCCCGTACTTGAAAATGCAGCTTCAGTTACAGAAGGATATGACGGCATTTCATGGCTTTCATCAGAACCTTCGGTTGCAGCAGTCAATGATTCCGGGCTCGTGCAGGCTAAGAAAGACGGAACTGCCGTTATCTATGCAACTACAGTCAACGGCCTCGTTGCTTCATGTAACGTTACGGTTGACGGCTATACGAATACGATAATACGTCCGGATGATGTTCCGACGGGATATGCCGGAGAAGGCTGGACTTCTTTCTATGATTCATCAAAAGTCATTACAGTTAACAATAAATCAGATCTCATTAATTATGCTAAAAAGGGCGGTTATACAATTTATGTTGACGGCATGATAGACCTGAGTGATGGCATGCTTCCTTCTGGAACGAGCGGAAACTCAACGTCTAAGCTTGATGAATTTGTAAAAAATGAAAACACCGGTTATTCAACATATAAAGCCTATAACAGCGGAAAACTTTCCGGTATTTCAGCAGATGCAGACTGGACAAACACACTGAATCAAAAATACCGGAACAATGTCGTATTCTCTCTAGCTTCAAAGACGGCAATAATAGGCCTCGATTCTTCTGCTGGAATTAAGGGCGGCGGTATCAGTATCAGTTCATCTTATGTTGTAATCCGTAACCTGCTTATTCAGGACGGATATGATCCGTTTCCTAACCATGAGAAAAATGACGGCTGGAATGCACAGATTGATGCAATTGCCGTAGGAGGGGGAAGTCATGTATGGATTGACCACTGTACCCTTGAAGATACAGTTTCCCTTGGATTTGCTCCTAACAATGAAAAATTCCAGACATACGACGGACTCTGCGACATTACGAAGGGTTCTAAATACGTAA